>NZ_JANXMI010000134.1 GCF_025354735.1 Rugamonas sp. | reverse complement strand
ACCTGACCGCGTTTGATCTCCGCGTCCCAATACGCGCCCTTGACCAGGCGCACCATGAATTTGCGGCCGCTGCGCTTGGCCAGGTCGATCAGGAAATCGATGGCGTAGGGGCAGCGTTTTTGATATGCCTGCACCACGAAGCCGATGCCGTCGAAACCGGCCAGATCGGGATCGTAGGCCATCGCTTCCATCAGGTCGAGCGACAGTTCCAGGCGGTCCGCCTCTTCGGCGTCGATGTTCAGGCCGATGTCGTACTGCTTGGCCAGCAGCACCAGTTTTTTCAGGCGCGGCAGCAACTCGCTCATCACGCGCGCGTGCTGGGCGCGGCTGTAGCGCGGGTGCAGCGCCGACAGCTTGACCGAAATGCCGGGACCGTCCTTGATGCCGCGGCCGTTCGACGCTTTACCGATGGCATGGATCGCCGTTTCGTAGGACGCGTAGTAGTTGGCGGCATCGGCCTCGGTCAGCGCCGCTTCGCCCAGCATATCGTAGGAATAACGGTAGCCGCGTGCCTCGTTGCTCTGGCCGTTCTTGATCGCCTCGGCGATGGTCTGGCCGGTGACGAACTGGTTGCCCAGCATGCGCATGGCCAGGTCCACGCCTTTGCGGATCAGCGGTTCGCCGCCTTTGGTGATGAGCTTGCCCAGCGCCGACGACAGGCCGGTTTCGCTGCTGGTGCTGACCAGCTTGCCCGTAATCAGCAGGCCCCAGGTCGCGGCGTTGACGAACAGGGACGGCGATTCGCCAAGGTGCTTGCGCCAGTCGCCCTTGCTGATCTTGTCGGCGATCAGGCGGTCGGCGGTGGCGCTGTCGGGAATGCGCAACAGTGCTTCGGCCAGGCACATCAGCGCCACGCCCTCGTCCGACGACAGCGAGAATTCATGCATCAGGGCATCGACGCCGGAAGAGCGGGTCCGCTGTTCGCGCACCGACGACACCAGCTTGTGCGCCAACGCCTGCGATTGCTGTTGCGTTTCCGCCGTGCCCGGCTCGATCTGGGTCAGCAGCCATTGCACGGCAGCGACTTCGTCGCGGCGGTAGGCGGCGGTGACGGCGGCCCGCAACGGCGTTGGATTGCGCATGACTTCCGCTTGCAGCGCGGCGAATGGCGTGAGGGAGGAAACCGGCTTGGCGGCTGATGACATAGGGGGAACTCTTAGGAAAAAGGAGAAAATAAAGGAGTAAGCACGCGACAAATCACATTCCCGGCCAGTGGCTGGCGAATGTGAAGTTTGTCGACTGCTGATGATTCGATTGTAAAGCGTATTCTTCTGGATTAATTCTGGTATTACTGAGGACTAGCCATAGATAGTTTTTGGTGAGACAATTTAACCAAATAAAATTGAGAGGCGAGACATGCTGGACAAGATCAGTAAAAAAATCCTGATGGAATTGCAAAGTGACGGCCGCATCAGCAACGTCGAGCTGGCCGCGCGCGTCAACCTGTCGCCCGCCGCCTGCCTGGAACGGGTGCGCAAATTGCACGAGTCCGGCTACATCATGGGTTATACGGCCCAGCTCAATCCGCAGCTGCTCGACGTGTCGCTGCTGGTCTTCATCGAAGTCGTGCTCGACCGCACCACGCCGGAAGTGTTCGATGCCTTCAAGCATAGCGTACAAGTGATACCGGAGGTACTGGAATGTCACATGGTCGCTGGCGGTTTCGATTACCTGGTCAAGGCGCGCGTCAAGGACATGGCCGCCTACCGCGAATTCCTGGGCAAGACGCTGTTGCAAAAAGGGGTGAGGGAAACCCACACTTACGCGGTGATGGAAGAAGTTAAGAACACGACGCGCCTGCCGATCAAATAATCGATTGCTTTTCAGAAAGCGATAGCGGCGCTCGGGAAATTGTTATACGTTGGAACCAGCTTGAACAGCATCATGACCGGACGCAGATCCGGCCACGCTCGATGGGGGACAAATGACACAATTGCAGCAGAGGACGGCGCGCCGCGCCACGCCTGTCGGTTCGCTGGGGCGGACCACGCGCATCGCCTCGATCGCGGGCGCGACAGTGGTCGGCGTCGGCGCGGCATGGCTGACGCAGCAGGCTGGCGCCAGCGTGTGGCTGACCGCGACGGCCGCGGCGCTGGCGGCGGCGCTGGTATCACAGCTGATATCGCAGCTGGGCCTGGCGGGGCCGGGCGGCCGGGAAGACGGCGGCGTGCGCGATTTCGCCCACACGGTCGGCGAGGAAATCGACGCCATCATGATAGGCGCGGCCGAAACCTCTTATTTTGTCGACTCCGTCAAAAAGAAAATCGAACAGGATGTCCAGACCGCCAGCGACATCGTCGCCAGCTCCGACACCAACGCCAGCACCACCGAGCGCATCGCGGCCAACGCCGAAAGGGCGGCCCAGGTCGCGGCCCAGGTGCGCAGCGAAACCGTGAGCGGGCGCGAGCAGGCCGACGAAGGCTTGCAGCGCATTAACGCCGTGCGCAGCGCGGCACAGTCGGCGGCGTCGGTGATGGTCAGCCTGCAAGAAAAATCGCGCCGCATCCATGGCTTTACCGTCGCCATCGCGGAAATCTCGGCGCGCACCAATTTGCTGGCGTTGAACGCCGCCATCGAGGCGGCGCGGGCCGGCGAACATGGGCGCGGCTTCGCCGTGGTCGCCGGCGAAGTGCGCCAGCTGGCCTTCCGCACCCGCGAGGCGGCCGATGAAATCAGCCAGATGGTGCGCATCATCAACGAGGAAGCGGAAAAAGCCTCGGCCGGCATGGCCTCGCTGGCCAGCGGCGTCAGCGCGGCGGCCGGCAATGTGGCGTCCGTGCACGGGCTGCTGGGCAATATCGAGCGCTCGTCCGGCGTGTCCGAAAATGAAATCGCCCAGATCGCGCGGGCCTCGCGCGAGCAGGTCGCGACGACGCAGCGCATCGCCGCCGCCATCGAACAGATCCGCGACAGCCTGATGTCGACCGGGGCCGAATTGCCGCGCGCGGCCGGCTCGGCGATGGCGCTGGCGGAACGGGCCGAAATGATCGCCGGCGCGCTCGGCGACGCCAACATCGAGACCGCCCACGACGCGATCCGCATCGCGGCCCAGGACGCCGCCCGGGAAGTGGGCCGGATCTTCGCCGCCGCCGTGGCTTCCGGCAAGATTTCCCGCGAGGCGCTGTTCGAGCGCCGCTACACGGCGATCCCGAACACCGATCCGCCCAAGCATACGACGGCCTTCGACGCCTTCACCGACCGCGTGCTGCCCGATGTGCAAGAGAGTTTATTGCTGCGTATGCCGCAGCTCGCTTATGCCGGCGCTGTGGATAACAATGGTTATTTCCCCACGCATAACAAGAAGTTTACCCAGCCGCTGACGGGCGATTATGCCGTCGACATCGTCAACAATCGCACCAAGCGCATCTTCAGCGACCGCACCGGCAAGCGTTGCGGCTCGAATACGAAAGCCTTCCTGTTGCAGACCTATAAGCGCGATACGGGCGAGGTCATGCACGATCTGTCGGCGCCGATTTATGTCGACGGCCGGCACTGGGGCGGTTTCCGCATCGGCTACCGCTCCAGCGGGGCGTAAATTGTTTTAATCGATATCGATGCGCGGCGCCGTGCCGGGCGCGGTCAGCTTGGTGGCGGCGTTCATGCCTTCCAGATGCAGGCGCAGCCATTTGTGCGCCGGACTGCGGGCATCGCGCTCGTGCCACAGCATGTCCAGATGGACGGCCGGCAATACGAACGGCAATTCCTTGGAAATGAGCGCATCGGTCATGCCGGTCGAGGCGATCAGATGGCGCGGCAGCACCGTAATCAAGTCCGAGTTCGCCACCACGCGCCCCGCCGTGAAGAATTGATTCACCGTCAGCAAGATGCGCCGTTCGCGCTGGATTTGCGCCAGCGCCTCGTCGACCAAGCCGTGGGCGCGGCCGGAAAAACTCACCAGCAAATGGTTGGCGGCGCAATAGTTTTCCAGCGTCAGCGGCACCTTGGCCAGCGGGTGGTCGCGCCGCATCACGCACACATAGTGGCCGGAATAGAGCCGCTCGTGGCGGATCGGCGAACCGGTTTCATACGACAGCTGGGCCGCGACGCCGGGGAAGAAGCCGACGGCGAGGTCTATGTCGCCGCGCAACAGCATCGGCCTGGGTTCGCGCGTTGTTAGCGGTACCATGCGCACGTTGACGCCGGGCGCCTCGCGTTCGATCGAGCGCATCAGCGACGGCAGCCAGAAGGCGGCGGTGGCGTCGGCCATGGCCATGCGGAAGGTGGCGTGGGCCTTGGACACGTCGAAGGTTTCCGGCGCGACGGCCGCTTCCAGGCTGGCCAGCGCGCTGCGCACCGACGGCCACAGCGCTTCGGCGCGCGGGGTCGGCTTGACGCCGTAGGCGGTGCGGATCAGCAATTCGTCGCCCAGGCTTTCGCGCAGCCGCTTGATGGCGTTGGACACGGCCGGCTGCGTCATCGCCAGGTGGCCGGCGGCGCGGGTCAGGTTTTGTTCCGTCATCACGGCGTCGAAGACGCGCAACAAATTCAAGTCCAGCGTCAAAAAGCTCATGGCGACTCAGGTAGGTAATGATTGACAACAATGTCACAAGGATATTCGAAAATCCGGAATAGCGGCGGTATCACATTCACCGATCGTATAATTGTTATCGGGAATTGAAATTGGATGCTTATGCTGCGCTGCACTATAGTAACGCCTGATTCTAAATGCACCGGAACATCATGTCTACCTTCATCTCCGCCGTTCACGCCGCAACGTTGAACATTTCCCTGTACTCGATGGTCGAGATCGCTCTCGGCCTGGCGCTGGCCGCCGCCCTGCTGCGTTTGTTTCGTCCGCTGCTGGTGGGCCTGGCGCGCGCCCTGGTCTTGCTGCTGAAACCCAAACTGAGCAAGGAACAGCGTTTGCACCGCCGCCAGATGCGCGACGCGTTGATGCTCAGCCGCATGCTCAACGCCATGGACGGCGCCCCCAGCCATGCCGCCGAACTGCGCGCCCTGGCCGCCCACGCCTGATCACCAGCCCGCCTGCGTCATCTGCATGCAATAAGCGCGCCTGCTAGGGCGCGCCGGCTCAACGATTACTTCGCCGCACCCAGCAGCGCGGGCTTGAGCGTACTGTCGACCGGCTTGTCGCCGATCCAAATCCGCAGTATGGCGTTATAGAAGGCCACATCCGGCACCGCTTCGCCGATTTTCTTGCCGTTCAGCAGGCACAGCGTGCCCTCGTTCGGCAACCAGTCCACCGTCAGCACATCGCCTTTTTTCAGGCCCGGGATCTGGGCGAACATTTCACCGAACTTCATGGTCTGCGGCAAGACCCGGGTGCGCTCGGACTGGTCGCTATTGCCGTTCAGGCCGGCCATGAAGGCGTCGCCGAATTCCTCCGACGTCAGGCTGCGCATCATCACCAGGTTGACGCGGCGCGGTCCCTGCGACGCGAGGATGTCGGCCGTCGTGGTCCGCTTTTCCTGCAAATACAAGCCCATGGCGTAGACCTTGAACACGAACTTGGTGCGCAGGCCGGCGCCGTTCAACTTCAATTCCTTGCCGCCGACGGTGGCGCTGTCGTCGAACTTGATGCCGGCCACTTCGGTGGCGGCGAAGGCGGGCAGGTTGAAGCTAGATGCCAGCACGGCGGTGGCCAGCAGGGTAGTGAGGATATTTCTGCGATTCATGGTTATTCCGTCTCCAGGTTTATAGATAGGGCTGCCCGCATCCCGCCCGTGATGTTGGCGCTGGTGAAATATACCATTGTGGCGTGTGCGGAAACGCGTGCGTGTCAAAAAATCCAGCACGGTCATACTATTTTGGAGACAATCGGGCCCGCCCTGGGCGTAGCCGGACATGGCGATCAGGCCGGGTCGGCCGTCAGACGCTCGTATTTGGCGCGCAACTCGGGCTCGGTTTCGCGCCAGGCCGGGTTGAAGGGGATGCAGCTGACCGGGCACACTTGCTGGCACTGGGGCTCGCTGAAGTGGCCGACGCATTCGGTGCATTTGTCGGGATTGATTTCGTAAATTTCGGCGCCCATGTAGATCGCGTCGTTCGGGCACTCGGGCTCGCACACGTCGCAATTGATACAGTCGTCGGTAATCATTAATGCCATGGCAGGACTCGCTTATTGGGCCGATTCGGCCAGCACATTGGCGGCGATTTTCTTTTGCAGCCAGCGGTCGACCGAGGGGAAGACAAACTTGGACACGTCGCCGCCCAGCACCGCGATCTCGCGCACGATGGTGCCGGAGATAAACTGGTATTGGTCGGACGGGGTCAGGAACAGGGTTTCGACGTCGGGCAGCAGATAGCGGTTCATGCCGGCCATCTGGAACTCGTACTCGAAGTCGGACACGGCGCGCAGGCCGCGCACGATGACGCGGGCGTCATGCTTGCGCACGAAGTCCTTGAGCAGGCCGGAAAAGCTTTCCACCTTCACATTCGGATAATGGCCCAACACCTCGTTGGCGATGGCCAGGCGCTCGTCCAGCGAAAAGAACGGTTTCTTGTTCTTGCTGTCGGCGACACCGACCACCAGCGTGTCAAACAGACCCGATGCGCGGCGCACCAAATCTTCATGACCGCGGGTCAGCGGATCGAATGTTCCTGGATAAACAGCTACAACCATTGCGGCTCCCTGCAGTGCACCATTATAGAACGCGCATTATGCCTGAAATTCGGGCATTGCCTCCATTTGGGGCGGGCCGCCCGGCCCCGGCGGACTCAGACGGCGGTTTGTTTGTATCTTAGTATATGGAAATAAACCATGCCGGCCTTGTCGGCGCGGATCACGTCCCACGGCGCCAGCCAGTCCGGCACGGCTTCCTCGCTGTGTTCGTCGAAGGTCAGCGGCGCGCCGGACTCGGCGTAAATCAGGCCGCCCTCTTTCAACAGCGGCTTGCACAGCGGCAGCGCGCGTTCCAGAAACTCTTGCTGATACGGCGGATCGAGGAAAATCACATCATAGCGCTGTCCGCGCGCGGCCGCCGCCTGCGCCACGGCCAGCGCGTCGCCGCGCATGACTTGCACATTCTCGGCCTTCAACTTGTCCTTGACCATTTCCAGCTGCCGCACCACCGGCGTGTGGCTGTCGACCATCGTCACCGACTGCGCGCCGCGGCTGGCGGCCTCGAAGCCGAGCGCGCCGCTGCCGGCGAACAGGTCGAGCACCTGGGCGCCCGTCCAGTTGCCGTCGCGCAGGTGATTAATCCAGTTAAACACCGTTTCGCGCACGCGGTCCGGCGTCGGCCGCAGCCCCGAGGCCGCCAGCACCGGCAGCGGCGTGCGCTTCCAGGCGCCGGCGATGATGCGCACCTGATTGCTGTGTTGCGGTCCGTGGACCGGGACTTTGGCGGGTTTGGCGGCTTTGCTGGCGGGCTTCTTTGGCATGGGTTAGTAGCTAAGTCATTGATTCAACAGGACTCACTATACCATAGACGCTTGCTGGCGCTGGTCGGCCGCGCTAGGCCGCCAGACTTTTGAAGTCGTCGATCCAGCCCTGCATGCGCTGTTGCGCGTGGGCTTTCTGTTCCGGCGTCGCGATCTTAATCACCGTCAATATCAGTTGCAGCGTGCCGTCGTTGTAGGCATCCGTGAAAGCTTGATGGTCGGAATGTTCGATGCGCTGGAAGCTGGTCCGGATCAGACTCTGGATCTGGGCCATGGTCGCCTCCTTGGACAGTTTTTCCCGTTGCACATTCTGCACCAGATCGAGCACCTCTTTTTGCCGCTGCATCCGTTCCGCCAGCCAGATGCCATTGTCCAGCGGCCGGGCGTCGGATGCCTTGCGGATCACGGCTTCCTGCTCATCGCTGAAATTGCCGAACCACAGCTCGAATTGCTCCATCGACTTTTGATAGCGGTACTTTTGCTGCCGCTCGCGGTCGCCCTTCATATTCTTTTTGCGGAATTCGTCATTGTTGGACGCGAATTTCTTTTGCATCTGTTCGATCTGCTCCGGCTTCAGCGACTGCGCCAGGTCGGCCAGTTGCGGCAGCGCCTTCAGCAACAGCGTCTGCGAGCGTTTCTTGATGTCGTCGTAATCGGCCTGTAACTCGGCCTGGGTAGGATTGCCTTGCAACTGTTTTTGCGCGGTCTGCAAGATCTGCACGTAATCGCGCAGCTGCGTCTTGCGATGCCACAGGATCAAGTCATCGATATCCTTCTTGACCCATGACTTTTGATCCGAATCAAGATCGACGTAGGCGTCGACCCACCAGTACAGCAAAGTATCGCTATGGTTGTAGGCCAGGCGCAGGGAACTGCAGGCGGCCAGCAGCAACATGGCGGCCAGCAGCAAATAACGAGCAAAGGGACGAGCGCCGCCTGGCTGCATGTTAAACTTTTTCATATTATGAACTTAACCTTAATCGATCGCTTATGAATGTAGTCATCCTCGCCGCTGGCATGGGCAAGCGCATGCAGTCCGCGCTGCCGAAAGTGTTGCATCCATTGGCTGGCAAGCCGCTGCTGTCGCATGTTATCGATACCGCGCGCAGCCTGTCTCCGGGGCGATTATGCGTGATTTACGGTCATGGCGGCGCAGCCGTGTTGGATCTGCTCGCCAAACGGGGCGAAGTGGTCGCCACCGCGCTGCAGGAACCGCAGCTGGGCACCGGCCACGCCGTCATGCAGGCTTTGCCGGAACTCGACGACAACGTGCCGACCTTGATACTGTACGGCGACGTGCCGCTGACGACGGCCGCGACACTGCGTCGCCTGGTCGACGCGGCCGGCGACGATCAGCTCGGCATTCTGACCGTGGTGCAGGACGATCCCTTCGGCCTGGGCCGCATCATCCGTGAAAACGGCGAAATCGTTGCGATCGTCGAAGAAAAAGATGGCAGCGAGGCGCAACGGGCGATTCAGGAAATCAATAGCGGCATCATGGTCGCACCCACCGCGCAGTTGAAGCGCTGGCTGGCGAGTTTGTCGAACAACAATGCCCAGGGCGAGTATTACCTGACCGATATCGTCGCCAAAGCCGTCGGCGACGGCGTGCGCGTCGTCTCGGCCCAGCCGGACGCGCAGTGGGAAGTGGCCGGCGTCAACAGCAAGGTGCAGCTGGCCCAGCTCGAGCGCATCCATCAAGGCAATATCGCGCTGGCGCTGCTGGAACGCGGCGTCACGCTGGCCGATCCAGCCCGCATCGACGTGCGCGGCGAACTCGTTTGCGGACGCGACGTCAGCATCGACGTCGGCTGCGTGTTTGAAGGCAAGGTCGAGCTGGCGGACGGCGTCAGCATCGGCGCGCACAGCGTGATCGTCAACGCGCGCATCGCGGCCGGGGCCGTCATCAAGCCCTTCTGCCACATCGAACAGGCCGTCGTCGGCGCGGCCTCGGTCATCGGACCGTATGCGCGGCTGCGGCCGGGCACCGAGCTGGCCGAGGACGTCCACGTCGGCAACTTCGTCGAAGTCAAGAACAGCCAGATCGCCGCCCACAGCAAGGCCAACCACCTGAGCTACATCGGCGACGCCACCATCGGCTCGCGCGTCAACATCGGCGCCGGCACCATCACCTGCAATTACGACGGCGTCAACAAATCGCGCACCGTGATCGAGGACGAGGCCTTCATCGGCAGCGACACCCAGCTGATCGCGCCGGTGACCGTGGGCCGCGGCGCCACCATCGGCGCCGGCACCACGCTGTCGAAAGATGCGCCGGCCGGCAAGCTGACGCTGTCGCGCGCGCGCCAGGTGACGGTGGACGGCTGGACCCGCCCGGTCAAAATCAAACAGTAGGCGTGGCCATCCCTTGTGGATAACGCTGTTGAGAAGTCTGTGCGCAAGCCGGGATAACTTTCCCGGCTTTTTTTACGACAACTTTTCCCGCCGCAAAATCCGGCGATTCGTACTGTGGATAATGTTGTGGAAAAGTAGGCTGGGAAGCCAGGGGAAACAGCGGTATAAGCGCTGGAAAAGTGCGGGATAAGTCGCGACGGGATAGATTTCAGAGCTGGAAATTGAGCGTCGGCGGGCTAGCGGGCTCATGGGCACGATATCTTGCATATCGTGTGCATAAGCCTGTGGAAAATAGCCAGGATAAGCATGGATAACTTATTTGTGTGGATAACTCTGTGATTAAGTGGGCTGAAAGCGCTGGGAAAACCGGTGGGTATCGCGGGACAACTTGCGCGCCCTCATGCCACCGACGCACCACTTGTGCATAACGCTGTGCATAAGCGGCTGAACAACGATGGGATAAGTCGTCACAGCGCGATTTTGGTCTCGAATTTGCTGCGGAACGTGGAAAAATACGTCTTCACATTGCGCACATTGGTCTGCGCGGCGAATAAACGATGGGCCAGCGCATGATAAGCCGGCATATCGGCCACCTGGATAATCAGCACGAAATCCGGCCCCGGCGACACGCGATAACACTGCAACACGGCATCGTCGGCGCCTATGTATTGCTCGAACTCATCCATGCGCTCGGCCGCCTGCACGTCGAGCGTGATCTCGACGATGGCCGTCAGCCGCGCGCCGACTTTCTCAGGCGCCACAATCGCCACCTGGCGCGTGATGACGCCCGCCGCCGTCAAATGTTTGACCCGCCGCAAACAAGTCGGCGCCGACACGTGCACCGCTTGCGCCAGCTCACTATTGGTTTGTGACGCGTCAATTTGCAGGGCGTTCAGGATGCGACGATCGATGTCGTCCAAGGCTATCGCGGTATCGGTCATGATGAAATAGGAAATAAAATATGAATAAATGAAATAATATTTCATGTCTACGATGAGGTGAAATTTAATTTCAAAAATAGGCTCAATAAGACAGCTTATTTCATCACCTCTGCACTACGATGCCTGAACTGCTTAATCGTTCATCACTTAACTCATCCAAGAGGCCTTTATGTGCGGCATCGTCGGCGCGGTAGCGCAACGCAATATCACCCCCATCCTGCTGGAAGGCCTGAAACGGCTGGAATATCGCGGCTATGACTCGTGCGGCGTGGCGCTGCACGTCGATGGACAATTGCGGCGCTCGCGCAGCACCTCGCGCGTGGCCGACCTGGAGCAGCAGATCGACGAGGCCGGCATGCAAGGATTCACCGGCATCGCCCACACGCGCTGGGCCACGCACGGCGCGCCGCTGTCGCACAATGCCCACCCGCACTTTTCGCCCAGCGCCGACCTGGCCCGCATCGCCCTGGTCCACAACGGCATCATCGAAAACCACGACGACCTGCGCGCCGAACTGAGCGCCCTCGGCTATGTGTTCCAGAGCCAGACCGACACCGAAGTGATCGCCCACCTGGTCGACCACATGTACAACGGCGACCTGTTCGAGACCGTCCAGCAGGCCGTCAAGCGCCTGCAGGGCGCTTACGCCATCGCCGTGTTTTGCCGGGAAGAACCGCACCGCGTCGTCGCCGCGCGCCAGGGCTCGCCGCTCATCGTCGGCATCGGCCAGGGCGAGAATTTCGTCGCCTCCGACGCCATGGCCCTGGCCGGGACCACCGACCAGATCATTTACCTGGAAGAAGGCGACGTGGTCGACCTGCAACTGGGCCGCACCTGGATCGTCGACGTCCACGGCAAAGCCGCGCAGCGCGAAGTCAAAACCGTGCACGCCCACACCGGCGCCGCCGAGCTGGGCCCGTATCGCCACTACATGCAAAAGGAAATCTTCGAACAACCGCGCGTCATCGGCGACACGCTCGAAGGCGTCACCGGCATCATGCCCGAGCTGTTCGGCGACGGCGCCTACGCCGTCTTCAAGCAGATCGACCGTGTGCTGATCCTGGCCTGCGGCACCAGCTACTACGCCGGCCTGACGGCCAAATACTGGATCGAATCGGTGGCCAAAATCGCCGTCAACGTCGAGATCGCCAGCGAATACCGCTACCGCGACAGCGTGCCGCACCCGAACACGCTGGTCGTGACCATAACGCAAAGCGGCGAAACGGCCGACACGCTGGCCGCGCTCAAGCACGCGCGCGGCCTCGGCATGGAACACACGCTGACCATTTGCAACGTCGCCACCAGCGCCATGGTGCGCGAATGCAAGCTGGCCTACATCACGCGCGCCGGCGTCGAAGTCGGCGTCGCCTCGACCAAGGCCTTCACCACGCAGCTGGCCGCGCTGTTCCTGCTGACCTTGACGCTGGCGCAAATCAACGGCCGCCTCAGCGACGAGGAAGAAGCGGCCCAGCTCAAGGCGATGCGCCACTTGCCGGTCGCCATCTCCGCGGTGCTGGCGCTGGAGCCGCAAATCATGGCCTGGGCCGACGATTTCGCGCGCAAGGAAAACGCCCTCTTCCTCGGCCGTGGCATGCACTACCCGATCGCGCTGGAAGGCGCGCTGAAGCTCAAGGAGATTTCCTACATCCACGCCGAAGCCTATCCGGCGGGCGAGCTCAAGCACGGTCCGCTGGCGCTGGTCACCGAGGAAATGCCGGTCGTCACCATCGCGCCCAACGACGCGCTGATCGAAAAGTTGAAATCGAATATGCAGGAAGTGCGCGCGCGCGGCGGCCAGCTATACGTGTTCGCCGACGTCGATTCGCGCATCACCTCGGGCGAAGGCGTGCACGTGATCCGGCTGCCGGAACACTACGGCCTGCTGTCGCCGATCTTGCACGTGGTGTCGCTGCAATTGCTGGCCTACCACTCGGCGCTGGCACGCGGCACCGATGTGGACAAGCCGCGCAATCTGGCGAAATCGGTCACGGTCGAGTAGGTCCGCAATCGAGACTTTGACAAGTGCAGTATGCGAACAAAAGCGCTTCGCGGCCTCTCCCGCAAGCGCTTCGCGGAGGGGGTATTAGTACGCCATAACCCACGGCACTGCTGATGCGAAGCGCTTTTACGGGCTGACTCATTTATAGTGTCTTACGCGCAAAAACACCTCCACTTTACGACCAATAATCTACGCAAAATAGGCAACTATAGTTGCAAAGAAGATATTGCGGTGCGGTTTTTCGAGGTCTTCGTCTTTCGAAAGTCCCTACGCCTACGTTCGTTCTAACTGTATCCGTGCGCTTATTCCATCGTGCTCTTCGGTGGAAGCTTGATGGTCACTGTGTCGTTGCCCATAGCGGCCAGGCACTGCAGAAAAAACGCGAGCTGAAACTTCCCCCTCGAAATTTTCACTGCCAAAGATTTGGGGGATTCATCGATACCGCCCGATGCAAGTCTCTGAGCGAGCTCCCCAACGGAAATTCCTTTTCGCACCAATTCAGCGCGCAGGATGCGCCGTGCCTCGATGTGCCAATCCATCAGTCGTCTGCTCAGTAAGTTAGAAAAGTGCCTTGCCTCCCTTGAGTTATCATCGTTATCGTATATGATAAATAATGACGGTTGGAGGAGATGAAATGTTACGTGATTTTACCGTGGCGTGGCGGAAGAATGTTCCCACGCCGGCACTGAATAGTGGAGCGTTCGCAAGACTTTTCGAACGGCACGACGACTATTTTACGATTTGATTTGGAAATTGCTTGCAGACAAACGGAAGGCTCGAATAGAATTGGTGACTTTCTCTAAGCCTTTGAATCCTAAAGGTTTTTTCGACTTTCTATAGTCTTTGCTACAGTAAAACACACTGCTTAAGGAATCCTAAATCGATGTAAGAAAAACGAACTTTTAATATAGCCAAACGTAAACGAAAAAAGGCAGGGTTGCCGCCCCGCCTTTTTCCCGGTGAGCCTTACGACACCCCGCCTAGTAGATGCGTAGTGTTGCACGGCTGACGCCGGCCGTCAACTGCCGCCCGTAGAAGTACGGACGCGGAATGGACGAACTTGTCCATACAACATACGCTGATACATGAACTCTGCTTCGCCTAATCGTTTGATGCCCGCGCGCATCGCCTCCCATCCTCATGGCGGGATACCCCCTGGGAGCTCATCCCACCTGACGGTGTATGCACACTACCCGGTCCCGTCAGCGTTTTCCCAACTTAGGGCCAAGCGCCCGACTGACGCTACCCGTTTGCTTCTTGATTTGCCACGCGCAATTAAGGAAAGAGCATGAACAATGTCGAATTTGACCCAGTTGATAAAACCCGGGCCATTAGCGCCGATATCGCTGCACAGTCCGCTAACGCTGGCTGCATCGAGCGATTTCCACCGGTTTTAACAGGCGCGATTGAAAACCCGCTGTTGAGGTTGCTTCAATCTCAGCTACCGGAATTGAAGGTAAAAAAACTCCTGCACCATCGGGGTGTGCCGAGGGTCGACAACAACGATGGTCTGTCGATGGAACAGAAGCTTCTAGCACTGGCGTCTCTGCCACGGGCCTATCGCCCAACGATTGACGCTGCTCGATTTGCGCAGCGTGTCGTTATGCAAATGCATGTTTCACTGGAATTGCGCAATCCTCAAGACCCACGCTATTTGCGCTTTTATTACGACCAAGCCGATGTAATGCGTGGCGGAAAAATTAAGCCGATGCCAGAATTTTTAGAGAGCTTGACCGGCGCCGGCTTTTTGTTGGCGGGCCCGTCTGGTTCCGGAAAAACAGTATTTCTGCAACGTCTGCGAGCACTTGTGGGCGAGCGTCACACAAAAATTATAGGCATTGGAGACGCTCCTGCTGAGTTTATTTTTGTACCGATGCTGATACTCCGTTGGCCGGATTGCGGCACGCTATTTGGGCTTCTTGCTAACCTGCGAAACGCACTTATCGGAGAATTGGGTTGTTCGCAAACAAGTGAAAATGCCTTTGCAAATTTACTTGGCCCATTCGGACCGAGCGCTGCGATTGCCACTTGCGTTTTTTTGAACTTGGGACTGCTCGCAGTCGACGGTATGTGCAAGCAATCACTGTATGGGGACCCGAAAGAAATCCTCGATTTTATCGCCACGTTTAAAGCGAGAACTGGCATCCCAACGATTGTCTGTTGCACCTATCCTGCGTTGCAACTCATCGCTCGAGGTGGAAGCAAACATGCAAACTTTGGCTCGTTAGGTCAAGAGTATTGGGACTTGGAGCCCCCAGGTGCCAATTGGGACGCTATGTGTACGTGGTTTTGGGGGCTCGGCTTTCATGCCGCTGACATTCATATGCCTGAGTACCTCCCAACAATGATGTGGGGAGCATCTTTGGGCAACATGAGAGTGTTTGCGCAGGGGTTCGACGCGATACTCCATCACGCTGTCTATGAACCACGTTTCTTCGCTAATGCACCTGCATCTGAGGTCGCATATTTGCTTGGCCTCTGGCTTCGGATGTTCGACGAGCCCTTAATGTTGCTGAAGAGGATTCAGAACCAGAAGAAGTCTGAGCCGATGCCAAACCCAACTCCGGCGGATTTGTACCACGCCGATTACCTTCCGTTTGCCGCGTTCTCCGGGACCTCTCGCGAATTGTTGGAAACGAAGCCCAGAGCGCGCGCCGATTCCCCAGTCAAACAAAAACGGCCATGACTGAACACTTGATTATTAAGCCTGCCTTTCCCAAGGACGAGACGATAAACAGCTTATTGGAGAGGAGCGCCGTGTGTAACTTCGGTGGCACGTTGCGGGCCGAATGCCTTCAGTTGCTCAAACGGTCACGTCCTCTGCTCGATGCTTTGCCGTGCTCAATACATAGAATTAGTCAAGCATTTGGTATTTACGGCAACGAATTACAACTGCTTGAAGACCATACTCTCTTCAATCATTTTGCATGTGGCGTTGTCCAAGGTCGAACGGATGAGTTTCGGACGAGGCTGCTGAGCGATTCACGAGGCCCCCTGCGCCCGGCACGCCTCCCACTATTTTTTGGCCATGGTGAACAAGAATCTCTTCATTGCGCTGATTGTGATGAGGTAAACCGAGCGCGATATGGCTTCAGTTTTACCTATAGGCAGCACTCGGCAGCTTTTGTAGCGGTTTGCCCTTGGCACGGCACCGTGTTGGAGCCCCTTCACCGGCGCAATACCGGGTATGACCAGATGTGCAGAAAGAGCGGAAAAGGGTCTGATGAGGCTACCAAAGAGTTCGCTGTCCGAATGGCCGATTCAATAGAATTTCCGTGGCTTACGTCCAACTACCGTCGCACCAGATTGGTTGACCATCTATCTGAGAGGGGGTGGATTTCAGAGAGTCGGCGATGCGCGGTGAGCGCATTCCTTGATTCGTTCCACAAAACCTTCAATGATGCATTCGGTGACGAGCGGCTACGCTTGCTCTGCTCCGAGCCCCGATATGCCGAGAGTGCCCTACGTTCGGTCTTTCGAACCGACCGAAATATTCACCCTGTCTGGTGCGTCTTGTTCAAATGGCTGGCGGACGGAGCGCGCCCTGTCGAACGTTCTCGGCGCAACGTCCAGCATCCCTCACGGCACAAATCCGTTCCAAGCTTAGAGAGTCGATTGCGCGTGCTCCGATGCTCTCCGTCGGTCACGCAGGCCTCGTACCTTTTGGGTGTTCCCAAGAATTCGCTGATATGCCTCTGTCATGAACATGGGATACCGGTCAGCACCCGGCCCAAGCGGATTTTCGGGGCTAAACGGCGTGAGATTGCCGAGCAGGTATTGCTGGGTATATCGACCGCCGAAATTGCGACGAAGTGCGGTGTTTCGTTGTCAACGGTCTACCGTGTCACGGCTAGCACACCTGGTGGTAAAGCGGCCAATCAGGAAACAAAATCGAAGACCCGGCTACTTGCGGCACGTCAGGTGTGGCAGTGCGCCCTCGCGCAGCATCCGCTTTGCACTGCGACAGAGTTGCGACACCGCCATCTGGCGGACTGGTCCTACCTTTACAGACACGACCGCGAATGGCTGGTACTTCACACTCCTCAGGGCAGGAGAGTCCACGCGAAAAAGGACCTTGTACAACTTCCGCAATCGTTGCTGGAACTGGCCGCGGAGGCGGTCGGGAGAGGCTGGCACGGATGCGAGACTGCGACCTTCCTTCCCGAGCGGCGTAGCGCCTATCGTCTCCAGGCCATAACCGGACTGTCGGAATACGCGCTCTCGCGCCTTCGGACCATGGACCGTGAGCTCGCAGAGGGATTTGTACCCGAAACTCAACCAACATTCGTACTGCGCCGTCTCCTTTGGGTGGCGCTTCGGCCGGCCTTCACTAGTGGGATGAAGCCATGGCGCTGGGCGAAGAGCGCCAGGCTGCGCACGAGTTCTATCGTTCGGCTGGCCGGAAGCCAATCTGTCATCAATATTGTCAACGATAAGATTCAACAATGTCATCAGCAGCATCAGAGTCCGCAGCACTTTTTTTATTCAAACCAGCAATACACGTCGGCGAAAATGTCACCGGATATGTCTCCCGAATCTCAGTCTTCGCCACCCATCAGGGAGTCGAAATGACACTGAGACTTCTAAACAAGCCGGCGCATAAGCTCGCATGGCTATTTCCGTCGGGACTCGAACGTTTATCGAAAACTTATGGTGCAACAATGCCCATAGCGGAATCTCTGCTGCAGAACAATACGCTTTTCCCGCTTATCCGCCCTTTTTTGGCGAATGACTCGGTCGCACAAGTACGTGCACACTATCTCGCCGGCCCAACGCCGGGCATCGCCGCAATCTGCGGCTTTAATTCCTGCGGCCCATCGAGCTCTTTGCCGGTTTGTCTTGCGTGTATCGACGAGGATAGACAGAAGGGGTTACCGTATTGGAGGACCTCGCATTTCACTCCCGGGCTTGCGCTTTGTCCCGTCCATCTTGAAACTTTATACAACTATTGCGGTGAATGCGTGACCGGCTTTCGACAATCGCTGGCTGTGTGGATACCGAAGACACTTTGCGAATGTGGGGCCGAACTAACTCCTAGGCGAGTTTTGAGGTCGGAACAGGGCCGTAAAGTTGAGGTTGCGATTTCAAAAACAGTTAGAAAAATATTAATAAATGGCGAGTTAGCCGCGGTCGGGAGCAAAAACATTCTGTCAGCTATTGCGCGACGCGCGAAACAGCTCGGTTTCGGGAAACCTGGCGGACTAGCGAAAATCCGTTCGCTTTTGGTACATCGTATCGGTGCCGAAGTAATCAATTCCTATAAATTCGTATCCAGTACTCGCTCGTTATTTCACTTTAGCCTTCAGGGAAAGCGTCTGTCTAGGAATCCGGTCCATAACATAATATTAATACTTACCCTATTCAATGGACTAGACGAATTATTGATAGCGAGCAAGGAGATTGATGTCGAGTCGAGTACCCCTCATTATTTTGAGAATGGCCTAAAAGTAAAGAGTCGGGCTGGTCGTCCAAATCGTTTTCACTATTTTCACTCGAAAAATAAGCAGGAAGTTTTGGAGCTCCGCGATATTTTCAGAGCGAGATTATTAGGTTTGAAGGACGGTTTCCCCAACCTTAAACGCATGAACTTACGGGAGACCGGCGAACGGGAGTTATATTATTTTTTGCGGGAATTTGACAAGGAGTGGTTTGATGCTGCATTGCCGCGGCGTCCGTTCACTTCGGAACGAATCCAGGCAAATAAGAAGAAGCGTTCCCGGACCGGAGGGGCGATAGCTGACCATGTGCATGCACGTAGTACGCACCTCCGTGCCGCTCGCTTGCCAGCAAGAATCACCCATCGGCGTTTAATGCAAGGATGGCCACTTGCAGGCAGAAGTAAAGCCGCTCTGCACCAATACCCAGAAGCAAGGCAAGCGTTGAAATTATGCGTCGAGACCATTGAGTCTTGGAGAATCCGAGAGGCTGAAATTCTATTGGACTACGCGTTCTTGCTCTCAGAAGAAGCACCTTTTCATCGGGACCTGGACGCATATACCCGTTCACACCAATCACACAAACGCTTTAAGGAAAGGATACGAAAATGGCTTCGCGCAAATGCTTCTACATAACGGACGGGTCCTCCTTACCTTTTATTAGGGAAAGACCCAGCCCATACCAGTCACAAGCGAAAATCCGAGACATCATTTTGTCTCAGACAACGGACGACGACGCGCACCCGCGACTGCGGCTGCGTGAGCTCATGGGCCGGCCGATTCTGCAATGGCCAATTCAATTGCCAGCTGCCGACCCAAGAGGAGTCGCGATGGGCCGCGATTTTGATTGTTGGAAAAAGGCGCGAGACGGGCGGACGGGGATTTCTGGGAATTGGTTCAGCATCAAAACTGGCCGCATGAACGCCTGCCATTCGATGTTGGAGGCTCGGATACACGCCTACTTAGACATGTGCCCGTTTGTAGTCGAGTTCAGGACGCAGTACCCTTCTTGGAGCCAAGAGGAGTACGCGCGCTACTACGAAGCGGACAAGAGGTTCCCCAAAAATAAGGTAATGACAATCGACTTCATGGTGACACTTAGGATACCAGGTTTGCCGCACTACCACTACCACGGAATTTCCGGAAAACGAAGGGCAGAGATTGAGGCGCCTAAAACGATTAGGCGGCATCGACGCGAGGTCTCGAGGATTTGGACATGGGGGGGCACTCATGAAGTAATGGACGAGTTCACCGTCCCCGACCGCGAGTTTGACAACTACCTGCTGCTCAAGCAATGGTTCCTATGGACCGACATTGCCGCGCATATGGATGCTGCGTACGAATTTGCGCATGCAGTCATGCAAAGCAATGCCAAAGGCTCGCTCGAGCGTGTCTTGACGATGATTGGACGGCGGTTCGGGCACGACCGCGATGGCTCGTATCGGCTCGTCGGAGTTGCGGTATTCCTCGGTTACCTATGGCTGGACCACCGATTTCCATTGAATATAGATTTGCCACTCGTTTTACTGCCGTAACTTCGCGCACGCGACACAGATAACGGTCTTTCTAAGATTTCATGCGGGAGAATGCAATGGATAAAGAGTTTGTCACACCAGTCTTAGGGTTTCCTCGGTCAGCGCTGCTCGAGCGGGTGTCGCCTGGCGGCAAAAAGACTTACTGGAGACACCTGTTGTCGGATGAGCAATATATGTATGTCATGGAGACCCACCTTGGGAAGCCACCGAGAAACTCGCGCCCGATTGCTCAGTGGCCGCTGCGTAAAAATATCGCGCTTTTCGGGTCCGCGATTAAGGAGATTGAAGAAAAAATTATCCCGCCATGGATGCTGAAAGCTCACCTGAACGAGAATGAATCCTTCAAACTGGCTTTGAAATGGAACAACATTGCCTGGATAGTTGACGAGGGAGGAGATGCGCTTGTCACCGATGGGACGGTACGTGCACGCCTCATCAAGCAGGCGGCGAAGGATGCGGGCGTAACTGAGCCTTGGATTCGAACCTTGCTAACGCGCCATTTCTATTTTGGCAGGCATCCCAACGCATTAATGAACCTCAGTAAATTCAAGGGTGCGAAGGGCGTAAAAAGGCTCGATTCGACTAAAGTAAAGATGGGACGACCGAATGATAACAAAGTCTTGGACCCAGAGACGGAGTATGCCGGAAGGAATATGTCCCGACGTTATCTGCGAATTTGGACACAGGTGCTCGAGGAAGAATATGTTCTTGGGAATAAAAGTGTAACGGAATGTTACGAAATTCTGCTTCTTCGACTACGAATACGCAATAGAGATAAGGACGGGAAGATTGTCTCGTGGCCGATTTCTCCCAAAAAGCTGCCGGAGCGCGCCCTATTTCTTCGGCACGGAAGCGCCATCATCAAAGAATTGGAACTAAAGCGGAAGAAATTGGGTCATCTTGAATGGGGCAACGATTTCGCGGGTAAGCGCGGACATGCCGAGGACTTGGCGCGGGGGATAATTGAGATTTATGATTTCGACGGAACCGAGTTCAACTGTGAGATTCTCTACGGGGAGACCCATGCGGGGAAGCCCAGCGCCCTGTTTGCTGTGGAGCGGAAGAGTCGCGCAATTGTTGGTTGGTTTGTTTGGCTAGGACGGGAGAACGGATACGCGTACAAGCATTGCCTGTTCAATGCGTTTCTTTCGAAAGAGTCTTGGCTTGCCCGCTACGACGTTGGACACCTTACCGGCTTTGTTTACGGTGTTTGTGACCAGGCCTTCTTCGACCGAGGTCCCGGTATCTCCGTTTCGGTATCAAGGGCCCTCACCGAAAGAATCCGTGTAGATGGTTTGATAACCCGACCTAGGGAGGGGAAAGGGAAGGGAGTGGTTGAAAATATCATTGGCCTCCTCGAGAATTCGATTGTAGGCGTCGGTGGGGGGGTATAGGCGCACTGGGGCGGTGCGCGACCAGGATACACACAAGAACGCAGAGGCTGCGGCGAAGCTGGAGTTTGATGAATTCATGGCCTTGCTGCTTCACGCTATCAGCGACCATAACAACTTTATGATGGCCGGTCATTTGCTCGACGCTAAGATGGTCAAAGCGGAAGTCCCTCCGAACCCTAAAGAGATTTTCATGTACCACAGGGGGCGGCGACGTGGCGACGCCAGCTATGAGTGGCCGGCGGCTGCGCTGTACAAGAATCTGCTTGACTGGGATGAGGTCAAAGCCACGGGTGGCGTCGTAACAGTCGACAAACAGAAATATCAAGCCGACGAATTGACGTCGTATTACGAGCACTACAACGGAGGTCCAACAAAGCGGGTATCTGCGCCGACCGTCGTAATCTATAAATTTGCTGAGACTGATGCCATTCTCCTGTGGGAAAGGGATGATGGGACATGGGTAACGCTCCGCAATATGGACCGGTTTAAGCCGAACTATGAGGACCGTAGCCGTTGGCTTTTGCGTTTTGTCAATATGCTCAAGAACTCTGCGGAGCGCGTACAGCGGGCAGCCAAGGCGATGTCTGGAACGTTTTCTGCTGCGAAGGAAAAAGCTATTCAAGCAGTTGATGGGCTTCCGCGGAAAAAGCCTGCGAAGGGGGTGAAGAGTGCGAACAGGGCAGCGGCGCATGCTGAGATGCAGGAGGACGCGTTTCGTAACAACGCCCTGCTGCAGGAACTGTATCCCGTCGGCCGGCCGGCGCATGATAGTGCGACCGTCGAGACGGATTCTTTGGTTGGCTATAGGAAACCTAATCCAGCCGATTTGTCGAATGACATGGACTGGTGATTTTGGCCAGACGCTGATGCGAATGCAATTGCGTGTGTCGCACCGTGAAGCGGGCGTTTGAGCGCGTACGGAGACGCACTCTGTTGCGTCGCCTGCTGCCTTTTCTAACGCCGGCGCCGACAGCGCAACTTCTGTGACGGAAGAGACTTGAATGAGATGAAGAGCAAATAGCATGCCGAAATAGCTGACGATTACATTGCCGATAGACCTCAGCAACCTGCCACCAGGAGATGTTGCCAAGGCAGTGGCCGAGGAGCTTATGGTTGAGAAAATTCTTCGCGAGGCGCGCAGCCGGCCGCCGGCACCGATGGTGACGGAAAAGTCGATTCGCGATGGCGAAAGGTTCATGGCAGAAATGCACCGCGCCTCGGAAGCCACATTACTGTCCCGTATCGAGCGCGGTGAACTAATCACCCAGGACGAGTTGGTAACGCGTGTTGGAGGCAACCGCCGCTGGGTAAACAACGCGCTCAAGGCCGGACGCGTGTTCTCGCTGCAGGCGCCGTCCGGGGGCGGTTACTTCCCTTCATTTTTTGCCGAGAGCTCGTACGACAGACGCGCTCTCGGCAGAGTTTCGAAAGTTCTTCCCCGTTTACCGGGCCCAGGCAAATACTTCTTTTTCATCAGCGAATCGTTATCGCTAGGAATGACTCCGCTACAGGCACTCGCCGAAGGTCGAGTGCAGGAAGTGCTCATCTGCGCGGCTGGCTTTGCAGAGCGTTTAGGCCGTTTGGTTAAAGGGCTAGCCCTGCTTCCGGAGTCGAAGGGTCTTAGTCAATCGCAGTCACTAGGGGTTTTCTATGAGCAACAAACTTGCAGCAGACGAAGATGCGCGATATGCCCAGGTCCCGGCAGACTTTCCACGTCCCAAGCACCTGGGAGCAGTTCCAGGCGCGCAGCCCAAACTGTTGATGGTTGCGTACAACAACCGGTTCTACTCACCGGGGTGTACGCCTCCTGAAATTTGGGAAAGATGGGATGTTTGCGAGGACCTGGCGCGACAGTTCTGCCAGGCGTCACTCGACAGCAAGAGCGGAAAACGGGCGCACATGACCGAAAGCGAAATACTCGACCAGTACCTAAAGCGCCTGCTAAAAACTGGCTGGGGCTCTGACGCCGAGATGCGCTGGGTGATTCGCCGTGCAGCTGACCTGGCAAAGTGGACGGCCCCACAATCGTCAATTGAGCCCGACTCCCCGCAGGGGTAGGGCCACACCGGTACTATCGTTTCACGACAGTTGGTGGCGCAGAATTTTCTGTGCTTCCGCAAGGCGAATGTCCAAAAAGCCCTGCCACTCATCGCAGAACACGGTTTGGGCCTTGAGAAGCGTTCCGTACAGCGTATGACCGCTAGCCGTATCGTCCAAAATTACGTAGGCAAACCCTTGCGGGCCGCCTTGGCGTTTTAGCCAGGAGTTGATTTCGGTCGCGCGGAACGAACCCACATCCGTGGCGCTTCGCCAGTCGGAATGCAGTGCGGCAGCGACAAAATCTAGGCCGCCACGAACGAGTACGTCACCGACCTCTCCGCGCGATAGGTAAGTTGCCCAGGACGAGCTGATGACGAAATGCGGTGTGAACTCATCATAGAGAGCCCTCAGGTTTTTGCAAGCGGCCTCGTGAAACACGTTAGCCCATAGCTCAGCAAATTGGTCGGGACTGCCTGACCTGAGGGCCGCGACCACATGCTGTGACGTGTGCTCCGGGTGGACTGCCAGTACATCATCAAAATCGAGAAATACGATTGTCTGCATCTTGGCCACATTGTAGCGTTTACGCGTCCGGCAGTCGTTTACCGCGGTCTAGGGTTCTCGACCATAAGTGTTGTGGGGGAGATGGATAGAGCGCTTAGATATGCTGAGTTTGCCCATAGTTGGAGACGAGGGTGCGTTTTCCGCGCCAAACTGGACACGCATTCCACTGCAAACTGGACTGTTTGCAGCGGCCTGAGTAGGGCCAATGGCAAACGGGATAACTGTGGCAACCTGCCGGATTTCATCCGGAGGGCTGCTTGACCAATAAAAGGTTATCCATGCGCAAAATCCGTGAAGTCCTGCGGCTGCATTTCGAACACGGCCGCTCCAAGCGGGAAATCGCCCGCGTCATCAACGTCTCCCCCCACCGCCTCCAACCACGAGGCCCGGGCCAAGCTGGCCGGCCTGTTCTCGCCGTTGCCACCCGATTGCGACGACGCCTTCCTGAAGCGCTTGCTGTTCCCGCCCAGCGAGCCGTCGTCGGTGCAGCGGTTGGCGCCCGCTGGGCCGACTTTGCACAACGAACTGGGGCGCAAAGGCGTGACGCTGGAACTTCTGTGGCAGGAGTACAAGGCCGAGCAACCGGACGGCTACGGGTACAGCGCACTTTGCGAGCACTACCGACGCTGGCCCCAGCAACAGACGACGTCGATGCGGCAATCCCACACTACGGACGAGCGCCTGTTCCACAAGAGGGCAACTATCATTGGGCCTCCTGCTTTCCACGCCGTGCGTTGCGCGCTAGCATAACAATCGCTTCAACCAAGCCCACAATCCGCGCACGCGGTTTGGTTCTACTGTCTCATACTTAACATTCCGAGACGGGCCTTTCCTTGACGAGCTAGGCCGGGCATCGCCGTGACGAATGCCGCCGACGCTAGGCGCTGGTATCCTCCCGTCATGCGAATCCCTGTTTGAAGAAAGGCGAGGGGCAGCGTCAGCGACTTGTTTCATTGGATGTGCCGATGCCGTTGACGTATCTAACGGCTGCGATGCTGACGTTTCAAGCTGATAGCCCACCGGCACTTTACGCTCCACGACTACGCGCTGCGATGCCGCCGGAGCCGCTAAACCCCTCTCTGCCGTTGGCACCGCTGTGACATCTCGCACAAGGTAGTCACCTACGGGGGCGTGTTGCTTCAACTCGGCAACTGAACTCGCCGGCCCGCGCTGTTTCGAAATATGCTCACCCTCCTGCTTTTGCCGTGCGATTTCCCTCGTAGGCGCTACCGCAAGTGTGGCCGTCCCATCTGCCGGGCAGGCGCCCTCGACAGAGGCTACCATCGCCATCTCCGCAAGTAGGTTTTTCAATCCACTTGAAATCCACGAAGTGTCAGCGGTAAGTCTCAGAAACTCTGGCTCGCTGAACGGAAGTGGATTAGGGATAGCGGGGAACGTTGACGCCGCTGTTGATGTAGGTCGCACCTGGCTTTTTCCAGCTCCGAACAGCTTCGTCGCCTTTCCGCCGTTAACGAAGTACTTAGCAAGGGAGCACTGGCCTGGGTGCAGCCATGTCGTATTCAATTTTGACCGCGCAGGCTTGTCAATAATAAAACGAATCACATACGCTGGCTTTGCAGGACGACGAACTACGAAGTCGGTAAAAGTCAGCATGATGTATGGTACTGCCCAGACTGGCAGACCGGCGTACTTCCAGATGCCGAACTGGTCGGCCTTTCGTAAAAGCAGCGCGAATACAGAGCTATTCACCGCACCTTTACCTGTGAGTGTCGTTAAGAACGTGAATGCACGTTTTAAGTTTTCCGGTTCATAGAACTAGGATTTAAGCCTATCTGCTCGGAGCTGAACTACTTCCAGGTCGACGTTCTGAAGCCAACTATACGATGGATGATAAGGATAGGACAGCGGGCATCGCTCCTCCTCGTCGCCGCGCGGCAAGTGGTTAAAACTTGCCGTCTTAACGACGCTATTAGCCGCAGACAAAAAAACGTCTTCTCCGCAGACAGGGCAAGTCGCACGGTCATCCGGCGACTCCCGCAAGCGTTGAAAAACACCGACAGGGACAATCCTATTAGTAAAAAGTGCAGTTTCCATACATGCAATCTTATCTTAAATTTTACCAATTTCTGGGCAAAACTTTAAACTGGTAAGTTCGTCAAATCGTTCATTTTGCTAAGGACGTACTAAAAGTATGATTGGAGAGCTTGCCGTCCCAACGTTGAATGCCAAGCATCGTCGAAGTGGGTTCGATAAAACGGCATGGTTTCCGTCGAATGTGTTCCCGGCCGCCTGTTGGTATTTTTTGCATCATCGACGTATCTGCCCAGCAGCGTCAGCGAGACAATGACGGCGCGGCTTCAAAGTACACTTCGATGCTCCCATGCACTCTAAGCAACACAACCAGCCTATTGGCAGCGCTGGCGACATGTCTCATGGATTGCACCTACGTACTTTGGACAATGTAAGTTAATTAAAAATCTGCGACAAAATAGAATTTCTGATACAATTTTCGCGACAGATATCGTTTCGTAAGTTCCTGACCTTGAAAAAATGCGACAAGGGGAGCGGTGGCCGCCTTGAGAGCAAGAGAAAAAACACGACGATAATAGGCTTAAAACTAAAAAATCACGCCAGGAGTGGTGCCAAGATGCCCCAACGCCAAAAAAATACGACAACGGACGACACGCTAGTGCTCTATGCAGAGCTGACACCATCGGACATCCGAGCCGCTCAACGGCGGCAAAAAAGCGGCGAGCTAAAACGGGTCGCCACCGGTATTCTCACCTCCCTCCCTGAAGAGTCTTGGCCTGCCCTAATCGCGCGCGAGCGGATACGAGTACTCGCGGCTCTATACCCAGATGCAGTTATCGGTCCACGGAGCGCCTTTTCAGGGGGAGCGCCGAGCGACGGAGTTATCTATCTCACATACACGTACACAAAGCGTGTGCAATTGCCGGGGTTGGCTGTGCAATTACTAGATGGGTCGGCGTCGGCGCCGGGAGATATGCCCATGATGGGTCGTCAGCTCTATTTCCCTTCCGGCGCACGCGTCCTTCTGGAAAACCTCACAGTTTCTCGGGGAAAGGTCCAGAAGTCTGTAGGCCGAGCTGCCGTTGAGCAGCGCCTAATTGAAATCTGCGAAGCTCGTGGTGAGGAGCAACTTGTCGCTCTGCGCGACAGCGCAAGGGCTCTGGCGCCGACACTGAAGTTGGAGCGCGAGTTCGCTATCCTTGACGGGCTCATCGGAGGAATTCTGGGCACAAGAAAATCGGAGATGTCCACCGTCGCCGGCAAGGCAATGGTGGCCACGATTCCTTACGACGCCAACAGGTTAGCCCTTTTTGAGAAACTTGCTCAGCACCTCCGCTCCATTCCTTTGCCTCAACCACCCAGCGTCGTAAAAACGGAGCAAGGCCGAACGCACTTCGCGTTCCTCGAGTCCTATTTCAGCAACTTCATTGAAGGCACGGAATTCGAAGTTGCGGAAGCAAAAGGTTTTGTCTTGGAAGGCAAGCCAATCACAGAAAGGCCAAAAGACTCGCATGACATTCTCGGTGTCTTCCGTCAGGCGCTAAACCAAGGTTGGGCCAACCAGACGTTGAGCTCCGGACGCTCTATCCTCACGCAATTGCAAGAGCGACATGCCGACCAGATGAGGGAGCGACCCGAGGTGGGGCCAGGGGAATTCAAAGCGACAGCGAACCGGGCGGGGAATACTGAGTTTGTGGCGCCGCGCCTTGTTCGAGGAACGCTGACGGAAGGCTCACAACTCCTCCCCACTGTGCCTCCAGGTATCGCACGAGCACTGTTTGCGATGTTTCTTGTTTCCGAAGTCCATCCGTTCAGCGATGGAAATGGCCGGCTGGCGCGACTCGTGATGAACGCGGAGTTATCAGTTGTGGGCAGCTGCCGGATTATTATCCCAACCTTGTTTCGGGAGGAGTACCTCGATTGCCTGCGCGTACTGACACGCGAAGGCAATCCTGTCCCCTTCTTGGACGCAATGCAAAAGATACACAAGTGGACAAGTGCGTTTGACTACGAGGATATCGATAAAGTGATTGCTGAAATGAAAGCCTGCAATGCGTTCGAAAAATCCTTGACGCGCTTCAAATTACTAACCCCTTCGCAGTGACCAAAGTTCAAGCCGGGACCGCTGACGCATGGGTCGGCGCTCATAAGTAGATGGCTCAGCTGGGAGACGCTTAGCGATGCCCTGGGAATGCAAACGCGTATAGCTCCTCACGATATGTCGAGGTGGCAAAGCGTATGGGAAGTAGCTTGCACTGGGCGTTTGTGCGGCCGACCAAATTGTTCGGACCGGCCACCTCCACTACCCGACTGTCCTAAGCCTTAAGGTCCGCAACAAGGAAAACTACCGCGACTTCCCGGTGGTCAGCACGATAGGTCGCTATATATCCACTTGTTTCATAATCGGGAGGTTCAAGAATTTCGCAGCGCAGGTAAGCCAGCGCCCGCCGTCGAAGAACACCCAGCCCAAACCAGCGAGGTCGGCGAATGTCGGGCCGCCGTCTGCCAAGCGCTGCTCGGATTCGTCCCAGATGCTGGCAACGTCCTCTGCGCCGCCCGGATACTCCAATCGGTAGTGCTGGCATAAGTCGAGGATGCGCAGCTCGTCGACCGTTTCGTCCGGTCCGACGGTGGCACGGAGGTAACGCGACCGCGGCAACCAGCGCTCGAACATCTGCCTCAGCTCGAGGCGCGCCCTGAGCGGCGTCCACATGCAGTCGAATGGACGTACTTCTTCGAATCCTGCCACGACTTTCCTTCTCTATGGGCCGTTGGTCAGACCGCACCTTGGCCTGGTAATTGGGTTGTTATTCCCCCGTTCATCAAAGGATGTATCAGTCGTCATCTTCGTCAGGGTCACGGGCGTCATCTTGGACCGCCGGTTCAATAACTTCGCTCTCCGCGTCTATCTCCGCAGCGCTTTCGCGCTCGGCCGCAATTGCGTCACGCATTGCTTCCACCAAGGGCGCTAACTGCTCAACTCCAGCGCGATATTCGTCTTCACGCAGGAAGTGGCGCTTTTCCGTGAAGGTTTGAACAGTGCAGTCTTGCGGGGGTGTCCAGTCGGCCGGCACGGATTCATTCGCAATGAAAATCTGCTCTGCTTGCGCATGGTTGTAGACGGCGCTGAGGAGCCTTCCTGTGTTCGGGTCATCTAATCCTTGCTGACGAGGGGTGTCGACAATGAAGGGGAAGCGCGGCCCGCTGCCGTACTTTGCATTGGTCTCCAGCATTGCCATGTGCATTGCTAAGTAGACTCGTGGGCCGGAGCTACCAGCCCCCATCGCCGGCCGCGCTCCAATTTTGACAGAAGCAATTTCCGCCTTGTCGATGCCGAGACGGTCAGCGCACGATTTCACTGCGGCCTTATAAAAGGCTCGTACCTCTTTCACTCGCTCAGCATCCGTCAACGCGTCCAGTTCAGCTTGGAGCTCGGTTCGGCTTTCATCGAGTTCGTCAATGGAGTCCGAAAGTTGCTGGCGGGTCTGCCCGTATGCCTCTTCAATGGTGGCCAAGCTTTTCGCGGCAACGATTTCGGCGATACCGCCCTGCCCTGGCTTCCGCTCCGTCGAAACGCGCAGGCGCTCCATTTGTTTGGTGACGCTAGTGAGCTTGCCGCGCAAGCCCTCCTCGCGCTTACTCAACTTGTCCAGCTGACTGCGTACACTCAAGAACAGTTGATGTGCGTCGTTCGCGTCCGAGGCGAGTTCAACTTTCGCGCGGAAGGACAAGCCGTGCGCCTGACCGCACGTTGGACAGTTCAACTGCTCGTCATCGGAATAGTTGGACAGGTACGCCAAGTCCTCCACCAAGTCTTGCTCAGCCCGGGCCGCCAGTTGCAATTGGCCAGTCAGCTCCTGCCGTTCCTGGGCGATTGCGAATAAATCGTCGCGGACCTGGTTCTCGTCGTCGACCAAGGCCTCGACCTGGCTGGCAACCTGCTGCAGCTCTTTGGCGAACACGCTTTCGTCGAGCGTCGCATCAGACGCGGGCAGCATTGCTTTGACGTGCTGATAGGCGGTCGCCTGCACCTTGGCTTGCAGACGCAGTTCGCGCAGCTTGAAGACAAGTTCGTCACGCGTGAGCTGAGCATCAAAGTAGCGCTGCGGCCGCAAGCCGAGGAAGGATTCGAAAACGACTGGCTCCCACCGCGCAAACTGGGTCAGCCGCATGAAGTTTCCCCATTTCCTTGCCCAGCCGCCCTCCTGGTCAATGTAGAACGGCAGCAGGGCATACTCAGGCCCTGCCAAGGCAAACGCACCCTCCTGATGGCGCTGCAGCTTCAAAGGGAACTCGAAAGTGTCAGCAAAAAAGCGCGCCCAAGTTTGAGCGCTTTCCGTAGCCAGGATGAGCTTGCCTTCTGCGTCAAAGACCGCGCGCTCGTCACGCCCCGAACGCAGGAACGTGAATCGCTTCTGCCCGATGCTTAGGCCGACGCTTGCCGCGATATTGACGTCCCAGTTCCCAGCGATGCGCGTGGATGGCTCGCCGCCGAGCGCCCAAACGAGGTGCTTTAGGATGCGAGATTTGCCCGTTTCATTCGTTCCCGCCAGCAGGTTCTTGCGCGGATTGAACGTCAGGAATCGGGCGCTCTCGTCCCTTTCGGATACCAGCCAGAGCTCGTGATAGGTGACGGTTTGCCTCATTCCGAGTCCTCAGGTTGCGGACCAGCCGGAACAGATGGTAGTTGTTTTGTGGGGTTTGCATTTTGAGTAATCATGGACATTAGACAGTAAATGTACTCGCGGCTGTAAGGGCGAGCTTCGCTTAACTGCAACTGCTGGAAGTCCTCGAACCAAGCGGAGAAGATATCGGTAACCCGCGGTAGAGAGTCGTACTCCGAATTCAATTCGTATAGCGCTTTAAGGTACGCCGTTACGACCGGCACTGGGCCGGCACGGTTCGTGATTTCCATACACGCACGTACTACGTGCTTCTTCATATTTTTGACCAGCGAGAATGGTGCCGCCTCGATGTTCAGCCTTTGGATAACCTCTTCCACGAGGTCCCGTGCTGAGACCGTTTCTTCGTCGGCAGCAGCCAGATAGAGGTCGATGTCGCTCCGCGTGACTGCGCGGCCTAACAACTCAGGGAAATTTTTGGCGTAGCGAGTACTACCGGCCCTGAGATACACGTAAGAAGCGATGATGAGGACCGCGAGAATAGTGGCCTTGCCGCTGAGATTAAGCTCAGAGTCGAGCTGCATCTGTGCGAGTTCACCGGCGAGGTACTTGTGTGGTTCGTTCACCGGGCAGTCGCTCACCACGAGAGCGAAGTCCGAAAAGTCCACTGCTTCGGCCGGGTCAAGGCCCAGCTGCTCTCTCAGCTTTGCTTCGATGGCCTGTTGGACGGCAGAATCGGCGGCAGAAAGCTCAACACTGCTGCGCAACGGGCTGGCGCCAGTCCCATCTGGCATTTCAAACTGGGCGTCGGAGGCGAACTCCAGGCGAGATTTCCCTAATGATTTAAATCGGCGCCGATGAGCGTATAGCTTGGCCAGAATTGACGGCTTCGGCTTTTTGGCTGCCTTCACCTTCGCTCCTTTCCCGCTCTTGACTGGCTCAGGGAGCGGCGCCGTCGGGACTCCGCTAGCTCCGGAGTCATCGGGTTCATCTGCCTCTGCTTGCGCATCATCGTCCTTCCCCTTGGGGGAGGCAATGAGGTGATTGAGCTTCCAATGAGTCGATACCTCGTGCTTCTTGAGCTGCACGAAGCGAACCCCGGTCGGGGCTACGGATGAGTCCAGGACGGCGACGTCCTGCTGCCACTCAAGTACGACTGCGTAGTCGTCGCCGGTCCGGTGGGCACGGAGCGCTTCCAGTACCGCATGCCACACCTAAAAGCTGAATCCACGGATAGCATGCCTTCCCCCGACTTCATCCCCTTTGAAGTCTCGGAACAGGTCCGATGCGACTTGCTGGAGAGGAGGTTCAGTTGGCGCCGTAATCATGTAGTCGATATTGTCGTTTTTTGGGTTTAGCGGCGGCAAAGTCCGGTTGCTGTGTGACCGGCTTTCGATGAAAACCGAAAAAGCATCCTGGACAGATTGTTGTCGTATGCAAATCATTGTGCCATAGGCAGGTGATTAATAGTAGTCTGGTGGGGGCCGCCTTGTCTGATGCGGGTATGCGTCGGGTTATCCAACGCCGCAACGCGAAGAGGCATGCTGGTAAAATGCCCTGTTTCCATTTGGTCGCTCGAAAGCGGGTACCTGATGGCTATACGATATATCCGTTAAACCGCAATCGAACATGACCACGACGCTCGACTCTCTCCGCCTGCTCTCCCGGGCCTACACGAGGCCAATGCTTACTCAGCTGGCCAGAACGGGAGACGCGCGGGCGGTGACAGACCTTCTGCTCGCGCATGGTCAGGTGGGCGATGATGTCGCAGGGCTTCGCCTGGACGACTTGTTTGAACGCGGCTGGAGCCTCTTGGCCTCTAGGTACCGTAACGAGTACGTCTACAAGAACGAGCTCGCCACAAGGCTGGTTTTCAAGCGTCACAGCCCCCGTACTGCAAGCTTCCAGGTTGAGTTGCGGGTCGGCGCTTCAATCGCCGATGTCGTTGTCGCGAATGGTACGACGACAGCCTATGAAATCAAAACTGAGTTCGATACCGCTCGACGGCTCTCCTCGCAGACCAACGACTACCTTAAGGCCTTTGACAAGGTGTACGTCGTTACTCACCCCGCTCACATTGGACGTTACGAACGCGAGCTTGACCCGCGCGTCGGGCTAATCGTCCTTTCGGAGAAACGCGCATTGACGCCCTATCGTGAAGCGAGTGCCAATGCCGAAAACGTGGACCCCAGAACCATCTTCCGGTGTATGCGTCGAGACGAATACATTAGCGCTATCGAGTCACATATAGGCGCAGTTCCTGCCATGCCCAATGGGTTAATCGGTGCCTATTGTGAAATGTTGTTCAAGCAGTTGACCACAGGGCAAGCCCACAGTGCATTTGTTAAAGCCCTTAAAGCTCGTACTACAGACAAATCTCATGTAGACTTTGTTTCCAGATTACCATCGTCTCTACGCGCTTTAGGGTATGCGACGCCCCTCTCTGGACGTCAACGCACTTCGTTATTAGATTCTCTGGCGAGGCCGGTTCAGCTACCCCATTAAAGAAGAGAAGCCGGTGGTGAGTCGCTAACCCAGCCGGAGTCCGTCAATGTACTTTCCATACGTTTTTGGCCGTGCGTCAGAGTTGCTTGCTATCCGCAGCAGTAGTAAAAACTTCCTGTCCTCCGGGCTGGTGACGCCAGTCATTGAACCAATCGTCGCAAAACCAGCAGCACTCATTAAATCCATCGAAGAGATGGGCGAGCGAGCGCAAAAAGCCATTATCATCACCAACCCTTCGCAGGGCGAGCTGAAAGGTGGACCGGGGGCGGCCTGGGCGGGCCCTGTAGATGCGGCGCTTGCCGCCCATCCTACTATCGTCCCAGCATTTTTATGCCGCCCTGGTGTCACACCTGTAGCGATTTCAACATTCCTGACAAAATACGCCAAGCGCGAGGTTGCGCTTCTCTATCACAATTCTGGCCTTCCCGATGCGGTTGTTCAGTCGCTTGCATCCGTACCGAACGTGTCGTACCACATTGCGCTTCAGGGGAAAGTTCCGAGCTCGCAGATTGCGTTGCTTCCCCACGCGAAGAAGGTACATATCTATGACCACTTCAACAAGCAGGCGCGGAATGCCGACTATGCTGGTGAGGAGCACTTCACCGACAAGCACATCTCGTTCGCTGAGCATGGAGCGGGCTTCGGCGACTACACCATCACTGGTTCAGAAGTGCAGTTGGGTGGCGGGCAGCCCGCTGCAGTGGCTGTCCACATCACATACAGGAGCGGGACCGACGGCAACTTGTGGGTCCAGCACTTCGTTTCCGACGACACGGACATGGGAGTCGGCACCACGGGCGAGAAATTTTTACAAGCCATAGCAAAATTCGCGGCCGAGTACCACGGCCGGCCAGCTGAGTTCGGTGCAAACGCGGCTCTTAACGATTATCTTCAGAACCACAATGATTCGCACTTCCCCGGCTTGCCGAAAAATAAAGAGCGTCAGATTCAACATCACATCGCGCGCGTTCACGACTACCTCATGACGGGTCAGTGAAGGCACACTGCAGGTGCGAGGAGCACTTCGTTTCGTCGGCGGCCATGCTCGTGTACCTGCGTAACGCGCTGGACGCACGTCTCGCCGCCGGCCTGCCACTGACGCGGGAGCTGATACTAGAAGCGATGCGTGAAGGCGCATTGCTTAGGGTCCGCCCCAAGGCGATGACCGTCGCGGTCATCTTGGCGGGGCTGCTACCTATGCTGTTCGGGGACGGCGCCGGGTCCGAAGCAATTGCTCGCATCGCAGCGCCGATGGTCGGCCGAATGATTACGGCACCGCTACTGCCCCTGTTCGTCATACCTGCGGTGAAGGTGCTCGAGAACTGGAAGCTTGGCAGGCTGACGCGGGCTTAGAGATGTGAAATGTTCTCTTGCAGGCAATATTAAAGTCACCGTCGCAGAAAAAACCACTAGCTTGGGGGCGTGTTACAATCGCACTCGCCTTGCAAAAGGCATTTCGCAAGAATATACTGCATGTACCTATACGCAAGTAACCTCACCCACAGAGCCTTGCCATCAAATGACTAGCGCTACCTCCTTCCATGTCGGCCCTCGAGTGAAACACGCTCGTGATTTGCTGGGCATTACGCAAGATGCCCTGGCGGCCACGCTGGGCTTCAATGACCGGCAGACCATCTCGGATATCGAGAACGGTAAACGTGCGCTCAAGACTGACGAATTACTCGAGTTGAGTGATGCGCTCAATCAAGAATTGGAGTTCTTTCTCGACCCATTCAACGTAGTCGCTGAGGCTCACTACTCTTGGCGCGCGAGCGATGATTTACCAAAGGAAGAACTCGACCAGTTCGAGGCGACCGCTAACGGGTGGGTAGGGATGTTCCGTTGGCTCCACCTGCAGGACCAAGACAAGGCGCCAGACCTCGGCTTACTCAGCCTTCGACTCAGCGAGAGTAGCAGTTTCGAACAGGCACAAAGCTTTGGTGAGGCTCTCGCAAGCTTGCTTAAGCTCGGCACGGTGCCAGCAGCTACTTTGCCGGAGTGCCTTGAGTTAAAACTTGGCATTCCGGTCCTCTTTGTGGACACAGCGCCAGGCTTGCAACCGCATGCTATCTCTGGAGCTGCTTGCCAAGTGAACGCTTTTAGTGTGATTTTGGTCAATCGGCGCGAGAGCGCATTTAGGCGTAATTTTGACTTAGCTCACGAGCTGTTTCATGCCTTAACGTGGGAGGCAATGCCCCCAAGTCGTCGTGAATCGAATGCTGTCGAGCACCGTTCAAAGCTCAAGCGCGTTGAGCAACTGGCAAACAATTTCGCGAGTGCCCTGCTTATGCCCAGTGGCTCGCTCGACCACTTCATTGACCCTGCACGCGCAATGGACGTTAAGCATCTGGCCAACGTTGCGGAGCAGCTGCAGGTCACAACCTACGCTCTCGGTTGGCGATTGGTAAATCTTGGGCGAATTGATGAGCCCACCCGACTGGCACTTGCGAAGGAAAGAAGTCAGGATACACAAGAGGTACCTAAGCTCTTCTCAGCCCGGTTCGTGGAGAAACTTCACGTGGCACTGGACAAAGGGCGGCTTTCCGCGCGCAAGGCGGCAAAGACTCTGGGTCTGCCGCTATTCGAATTGACAGAACTTTTTGAGGCGTACGATTTGGCGGCTCCTTTCGAACTGTAGGCGCGGACGATGGCCCCTCAACGAGTTTTCCTGGATACGAACGTCATCATTGAATGCTTCAAAATTGGAGTTTGGACTGAGTTATCAAAAGGCCATAAGCTTGAGACCGTTGACGAAGTAATAACGGAGGCAATGACAGGAGACACAAGTCGGCGGGGCCATGTCCTGATGGACCGTACTGAATTGCTAGGCGGCCTGGCTATGCCGCCATACCCGGTCACCCGGCAGGACAGGAACAAGCTCCTTCGCGACTACCCGACCGTGGCTGTCCTCGACCCGGGAGAACTTAACTTGTTCGCCTATCTGAATGCTCATGAGCTGCCGCTCGGGAATTTCAAAGTCGTCAGCACGGCCGACAAAGGCGCAATTGCATTTTGCAAACTGCCGGGATGGCTCGACCATCTCGTGTCCTTAGAAGAGCTGCTCGTGAGCGCAAACACTTCGCGCGGAAAACTGGCGCAGCTGGGACCTCAACACTACACCAAGTTCCTCGCTGAAGTGCGTACGCAGGTGTGGTTGGGTTTCATTCCATAGTTCGTTAAGCCGAGAACTTCCGGCGTGCCTGCATTCATAACAGCAGCCTGCGTATCTGCCGTCCGCGTGGGTGAGGCGCTCTGCATACGCCGTCTTACTGCGTAGTGGTGTCGCCTACTTGCTACGATAGTGCCCACGAACGTAGGTCCCATCGCTACGCGTGTAGCCGTTGACGTGAGTAGTTTTGGCCCGTCCAGTCGCCGCACTGATATCGCCGTAGCAGGAGCCGTTTTCAGCGCAGCCTGCAACCGCTGGAGCTACTACCAGAGTGGCAGGAGTTGCTACGGTTTCCGTCGTACGGTCGTACGCGGCAAGGCTGTTGGCTGACGGTTGTCCAAGAGAGCTGCTCGGCGACACGGCTGCCGGCTCCCGCCGTACAGCTGCCGATTTAGGCAGCGTATTAGCCCGCGGCGCACTGGCGGAGACCGCGTTCGGCACGCAGCCGCTAAATCCGTGTGCGCAATTGTAAGCATTGCGACGACCTGCGGATTGCTCGACGACTGCACGCTGCTCGGCAGTCAGAAGGCCGACGTTACAACCGGAGTACCCCCCATCGCAATTCTTAAAGTTTCGCGCCAGTGCGGCGGCATCCACCTGGGGCTTGCTGCGCCTGCGTAAGCAGTGCTTGGTTGCAGCCTGAGTACCCGCCATCACAGCTGGCAAAGTTTCGCAGTAGCGCTGACTTTCGAACTTGTTCCTTCTGAGCCTCTGACAGCAGAGAATCAACGCAGCCAGTGTAACCACCATCGCAAGCGACGAAATTTCTTCGGAGCGCCGACCGCTGTACTTGCTCCTGTTGGGCCGGAGTCAACAGCGACTGATTGCAACCCATATAGCCGCCATCGCAGCTCCTGAAGTTTTCTTGGAGCTGAGGATTTTGCGCCCACGCTCCCATTGAGACCAGGAGCAGAAGACCCATTAGAAACCGAACGATTTTCATGTGCATTCTTTACAAAGGAGCTACGATGGGGCGCGCGTGAGGGGAAAAAATCAAAGCTGCAGTCAGTTCCGGCGGATAAGCCTGCTTATCGCTGCAAGCGGTCAATGAACAATCCCCAAAAGTATTCGGCGGCGCCCTGCTCTGAGAGCCCAGAATTCTGCTGCCCGCCCCGGGATTGCATACCCATCGGTTCGAAGAACATACATTGCGTATCGGACTCGACCGACATGAACTCGTTCGACGTGTTCGCGGATGCGTTCGCATCATAAGAAAAGGATAGCGACGGAGACCGGCCGCCGAGGCCACCGACCCGCACTGAGCACTCGGCGACCGACTTGCCTTCTCGGTACGCTACAGCGGAGAAGCGCTGTGCGTCCAGGCGCTGAAAACGCACTTGGATGCCATGGTTGCGAGCAGCTAGCTCGTCCAAGGACGCATCGAAAAACTTAGTCATATAGTCAAACGAGTCGTGCAGAAATTTATCGCGGTCGTAGTCGGTGAATTCCTTCTTCAACCGTAAATTGCTTGACCTCGGCTGTTCTTGACCCAGGTGCATGCCACCAGCATCAACCGGGGTGGCCTGGCCCAGCTTGGTGGCAGGTTGAGCCATGCCCCACCCCGACGGCACTCCACCTGTCGTAGGCTGCGCTACCGACTGCACGAGTCCCAAGTCCTCGATAGCCTTGCGAATCTGACGCGCGACATCAGTCCAGGCTTCCGCCTGGTTCGCCCAAGTCGTGACAGCCTTGCCGTCTTTGGGAACAGCGAGCAGCTTGCCGAACGGAGCGGTATGCCAATCGCATGGCTCAAGAATCACCGGGATTACACGTGCGGTACCGTCAGCGTCTCGCTCAAGGGCTCGTTTCATTTCGATGGAGTAACAGTAACGAGATGCGATGAAGTCTGCGCTCACGAGCAAAAGGATGACGTCAGCACTTTCCAAATTTTCATCAATGGCCACGTCCACATTGGAGCCCGCAACAATGCCCCGGTCATGCCAGGTCGAAATCTGCCCTTGGTTCTTCAGCAGGGAAAGGTGTACTTCGAGGCGGTCGCGCAATGCCTCGTCGGCATGGCAATAAGAGAAGAAAAGTTTTGCCATAGCGCAATTTTCCTTGTGGAGTTGTGCTGTTCATTATCGCAGGCAATTGTGAGGTTTGGGCAGCCACTTCTCCAATTCTGCGAAGTGTGCCCTCCTATCACGCCACGGTCGATTATCAAGTTAGTGATTGGCTACATACGATGTCAGAGACGGTCCATGAAAGAGCCACCAGTTTCGTATTGTCAACCGAAGAGCACAACCGCTATGCTGTTGATAATAACTTAGTGCAAATATCAAGGGTCAACATGTCGCGATACTCCCGGCTTACTGCGCACCTGCAATCAAGCAAAGCGCCACGGATTACGCTCTCTTTTGCTGAACTGGATTCGATTGTTGAGGGCGGGCTGCCGAACTCGGCAAAGCAGTACGGTGCTTGGTGGGCAAATAAAGCGTCGAGTCAGCCGCACGCACGATTCTGGCTAGATGCTGGCCGCCGCGCCTCCCCAGACTTCAAAGCCAAGCACACGGTTTTCACGCTCGATGACTCAGTTGACGCGGGCGAACTAGCCGCAGCGGTAGTCGGCGAGTCGACCCCCGAAGCGCTGACGGAATACGTCGAAAGCAGCCTTAGTCTTGAGCGCGACCTTGAGGACCAGATTCTCAATCATCTGGAAGTGCTCGAACCCGGGTTAACGCTGGTATCACGCCAAGAATCGAGCGATGTCGGCCGCGTAGACCTGCTCGCACGTGACAGCGACGGGCGGATGGTCATCATAGAATTAAAAGCAGGTGAGGCCAAAGATTCATCAATTGGCCAAATCGCCCGATACATGGGATGGTATGCAAAACAAGATGGAAAACTTCCAAGGGCCATCTTAGTTGCAAGCGGATTTCCAGAACCTGTGCGATACGCGGCCACGGCGATTCCTGGTCTGAAGCGGATGACCTACCGGGTCCAGTTTGCAGTTGAAGAAGCGACGATTTAGCAAAGCTGTTCTATGACCAGCAATGACCGCGGAAGAAAAGGTGCGTTTTCCGCGCCAAACTGGACACCCATTCCACGGCAAACTGTACACATAGTCCAGCGCAAATTGGACACGCATTCCACTGGCGCGCTGCTGGTGGAACGGCTTCTGCATCGGCGGCAGCACCAGGCGTTCCGCAGTTGCTTTGGCGTGCTGTCATTGGGGCAGAAGTACGGCAGCGGCCGGCTGGAGACGGCCTCCGCGCACGTCCTCAAGCACAGCGCGGTCAGCTGGAAAAGCGTGCAGGCCATTCTCAAGAACGGCCTCGACATGCAACAGCAGGACCCACAGCGCACGCTCGACCTACCCGAGCACGAGAACATGCGCGGCGCCGCTCATTACCAATCTAGCCAGGCCCAATAAAACGATTTATACCATTTATGAAAAATAGTTGGGGCCGCCAACCGGCGGCGGCCCCGATGCCTGGGAAGGCTTTTTCCGAAGGCATCTTGCCGCTCGGCGCAGTCCTCCCATCTTTAAAAGGAAGGCTCATCGAAGCTGTGGATGACGTTCTTGTTAGGGACCAGTTACGGAATACCCTTGATTCATGTAGCCGCTGACGCAGCACGTACGCTTGAGCGTAGGCCTTGGACGGCCGGAGTAGCCGTTCAGGGCCCCAGAATTGGCGTTTAAATTGCTGCCATGCGTGCTGCGAGCTAGGAAAGGCGGTGATTGAATCTGACCCAAGCCTCCCTCGTGATACTATACCCACCTACCCTATTTTTAACAGCACATACATGGGTCATACCGCCAAACAAAAAACCAAGCTGCTGAACCGCGTTCGTCGACTTCGAGGGCAAGTAGACGCCATTGAACGGGCACTCGAAAGCGAAGGCGAATGCTCTGCGATTCTGCACCTCATTGCCGCCACACGAGGCGCCATCAATGGCCTGATGGGCGAAGTCATCGAAGACCACATCCTTGAGCATGTCGCCAGCCCTTTACTAAGTGACGCCGACCGAAAACATGGAGCCGAAGAGCTTCTCGACGTCGTTCGCACATACCTAAAGTAGGCGCATGAGATGGCAGCAAAATCACCTTGCATTGACGTTTGCATCTTTGACTGTCCGACTGGCTTTTGCGTGGGGTGTCTACGCACGCTCGACGAATCGAGGCAGTGGAAAAAGATGACCGATTTCAAACGACACCAGATACTGAACGACGCGAAACGCCGAAAGTCCAAGGTGCGTCCTATCCCACAATCAATCGAAACAAAAGAGGCATGAAATGGCAGGGCAACTAAAAGATTTGGCGGCATGGTCGCACGAGCATGTGTTCGAGACCGGGAATCAAGCCGCAGAACGAGGTGCACGCGCCGTTACGTGGATTACTCTAACCATGATGGTCGTGGAGATAGGTGCGGGCTACTGGTTCAATTCGATGGCGCTGCTGGCAGATGGTTGGCACATGAGCTCTCACGCTCTGGCCATTGGACTCAGCGCAGTTGCGTACGCTGCGTCTCGCAAGTACGCCAGGGATTCACGGTTCGCTTTTGGCACTTGGAAGATTGAGATTTTGGCAGGTTATACCAGCGCCATATTCCTGTTGGGGATAGCCGCTTTGATGATATTCGGCTCGTTGGAACGCATTCTCTCTCCTCAGCCGATTCACTACCAGGAAGCCATCACGATTGCCATTGTCGGCCTAATAGTCAACGTGATTTGCGTTGCGATATTGGGTGGTGCACATGACCACGGTCATGAGCATCATGCTCACGACGGACAACACGATGAGAAGCACGGCCATCACGAGCACCACCACGACCTCAATTTGAAGTCTGCTTACGTTCACGTCATTGCAGATGCCGCGACGTCGGTGTTGGCCATCTTCGCGCTGGCAGGCGGTTGGATTTACGGTTGGAGTTGGCTCGACCCAGTCATGGGTATTGTCGGTGCGGTCGTGGTCGCGGTATGGGCAAAAAGTCTCATCGTTCAAACTGGCAAAGTGCTTCTCGACAGAGAGATGGACCACCCGGTCGTGGAGGAAATTCGAGAGGCAGTTGAGGTAGGCCGCGAAGGGCATGAAACGAAGGTTGTCGACCTCCACGTCTGGCGGGTCGGTAAGGGGCTGTACTCTTGCGCACTCAGCGTTGTGACAACCGACCGGACCTTGACCGCTAAGACGCTGCGAGAGCAAATAACGGTACATGAAGAAGTAGTTCACACGACCATCGAAATCCATCATCGATAGCACCCTACGAACAGCGGCTCCCTAAATGCGGGCATAAATTTCCTTCACTCTTCCATGGTTTTCAGGGGCGACTGCAAGGCGCCATCCACAGACGTCCTCCACGGCATATCGTTTGCCTCCTCTACTACGCTAGGTTGGTAAAGCCTAGGGCGGAGGCGGAGGATGAATTAAGCCAATTTTTTGTTCGTGTTACGTCTGCTTACCCGGGAAACATCTTTCGTACATCCCATTTAGGACCACGAGCGTTATTGGTCTATCAGCGCGATATCAGCGCCATACCGGAGAATGAAAATGGAAACCACCGCTACCTCGAATCGCATCAACCCATTGATGGCTGCCGCAGCTGTTTCGCTGACAGTGGTCAGCTTGGTCGGGGCCGCCGCGATTGCGGGACTTCTGCCAAGTTCACATGGCGCTGCGGCAGCAAATCCGGCGACGGAAATGGCGAGTACCGGAAGCGCTCAACTGTCACAACAGTCGACACCTGCTCCAGTGGTACGCGAAGTAGTTCGTTACAAGACTGTTGTTCACCATGAGTATCCTCGTCATATCCAGACCTCTTATGACGGCGACCGCCCACAATTGGGTCAAGCCGAGCAAGCCCACGACTACCGTCCAGCTCCGTCATACCAGCAGCCTGCGCCTGTTGCCCAAAACAGCCCACTTGGCATAGGAATTGGTGCTCTTGTCGGTGGCTTGGTGGGTAGTCATGTTGGCGGCGGCAATGGCAGGACGCTCGCAGCAATTGCTGGCGCGGTCGGCGGCGGCTATGTCGGCAACGAAATCGCAAAGCGTAACGAGCCCGCTGGCCAGTGAAACGTCGCTTAGGCTAACGAGAGCACCGGGACCAAGGTTGGCACCGGCGACACCGCGAGCATGAGGAAGAGCATCATCACCACCAGCACGATGATGCTCGCGAATCCAGGCCATGCCGAATAGTCACGCTTTGGGAAATTCCCGAAAGAAGCGCACTTGCTCAAGCTTACATCGAACACGCACCTGAACAGCAATCTCCCTTTGAACCGGATGCAGACGACAGAGCATTAATTTCCGTAGCGGTGCTTGCATCGTCGAGGTTATAAACCGGCGCGAAGCCACCGCCCGGCGTACGGAAATTAGTAGTCTGCCCTTGGTACACGCGTGCAGCGGTCCACTGTATGTGGCCATCGTAAACGTAGCAGCGCAAGTCGAACTTAAGCGGCACCGGGTTCGCCTTGGTACCATTGACGCGCTCCCCTGGTGGAACTAGCGCTTGAGCGATGTACGAGCCGGCGAGGATATCCTCCCACACACGTTTCGTGACCTTCTCACCCCGATATGCGGCCTTGCCGCCGTAACCAGCCAACGGCTTGAAGAACAGCTTGCGGCGGTTGGCCCAAAGGCGCTCTGCGTTCGCCACGTCGACCAGCTCAGTATGTGGGATGTTTTCCACCAGGACTTTCCGCACATCGCTTGGCACGCCCATCTCTTCTAACTGCAGGTCATCCGAAAGCAACGCCAAATTGCGCTTGTTTGCATACAGTGCATGAGCCTGCGGGTGAGGCGTGAGTACCACTGCGCGCTCAAGGTAGGCAGAACGGAGTGCCGTGCAGTCGGGCGCCGCCAGCATAAAATCGGTGAGCCGGTTGTAGACGAGGTCGATTGCCAGCTTATCGTAACGCAGTACACCGGCACTGAAGGTCAACTCCGATGGCGAAGCGATGACAGCACGCACGCCAAATTTTTCGAACAGGCGCTGAAACAAAATGAACTCGGGATAAAGATACTGCTGCTCTGGAGCCTCGTCCACGATGGCGACCGTTCGAAGGGGGCGTTGATGCATCGAAGATGCCCACTCCGCCTCGAACATTTTGAAGATGCTGTCCTCGAGCGCTGCCCCTGAGGCAATGGCAGCAGCTAATGCTGGTGCGCTCAAACAGCAGGAACGATGGGCCTTTGCCATAGCGGCGTTCAGCATAGCCCCGCCCGCATTGGTGTTAATTTCAATGAGCGCTAGAGTGTCGCCCCGAAGGTGGAAATCGTACCCATAGAAAACGCCCTTCGCACCGCCGGCATCGTACTGAGCTATTTCAGGCGCACCAGCCAAGACCTTTGCGCGGTACGCCGGAAGAGCAATCACGGACTCAATCGCCTCAATGACACGCTCTATGCGTTCACTTTGGCTGTTCGAAACAAAGATAGGCCGAGACGAAAACAAAAACGGGCACCGCGACTCGACCAAGTCGTAAAGCGCGGCCGAGTCGAAGTCGTCAGAAAGCGCTTGTAGCAAAGCGTCCTTGTCCAGGCTACTGCAAAAGCAGCTGTCGTTAAGCATCTCGGCGGGAAGCAAGGCTTCCGCGCTGATAGGCGATAAGTCCTTCAAGTCAGAATTTTTCGTCTCAACCATTTTCAGCTTTCTGTGCTGCTGCGTCGAGCTCGTAGTCGGGCTTCGATACCTTGACGTGTCCACGCAACCGAAGCGCGTTTGTAATAACTGAGACGGAGCTCAAGCTCATGGCCAGTGCAGCTATCATTGGCGAGAGTAGCTGGCCTGTGAACGGATACAGCACGCCTGCGGCCAAGGGAATCCCGAGCGCGTTATAGACAAACGCGAAGCCCAGGTTCTGCCACATGTTGCGGACGGTATCGACAGAAATTAACCGCGCCTGCGCTATCCCACGAAGGTCACCCTTGACCAAGGTAATGTGCGCGCTATTGATGGCGACGTCCGTTCCAGTACCCATAGCTATGCCCACGTTGGCCTTGGCCAGCGCGGGGGCGTCGTTAATACCGTCACCGGCCATTGCTACAATCTTGCCCAGTTTCTGCAGCTTTTCAACCAAGGCAAGTTTTTCCTGAGGTTTGACCTCGCCATAATACTCCTCGATACCTAGTTTAGCGGCAATCGCTTTCGCAGTCGTCACGCCGTCACCAGTAGCCATGATGACGTTGAGGCCATCAGCGCGGAGACCCTGCAAGGCCTCTTGGGTGCTTGCCTTGATGGGGTCAGACACCGCTATCAGGCCAACCAAGCGACTTTGAGAGGCGAGGTACATGACGCTCGCCCCATCTGCTCGCAGGCTCTCGGCCGCATCCGCAAGCGGCTTCCAATCAACGCCCTCAGCGTCCATGAGAGCGGTATTTCCGAGAGCGATTTTTTCGCCGCTCAGAGCTCCACGAACGCCGATTCCGCTGGCAGATTCGAAGGAGTCGGGTTTGGTCAATACCAACTTCCTCTTGTGCGCCTCGCTGACGATGGCGTGCGCCAATGGGTGCTCACTACCTTGGTCAATGCTAGCGGCAATCTGCAAGACATCCTCGTCTTTGAAACCCTCAGCTGCCACCACGCTATTAAAGGATGGCTTACCTTCCGTGAGCGTCCCCGTTTTATCGACAATAAGCGTATCGACTTTCTTCAAGTCTTCAATCGCAGCGGCGTCGCGGAACAGGACGCCCATAGTTGCCGCACGTCCAGTGGCGGCCATAATTGACATAGGAGTGGCTAATCCCAACGCACATGGACAAGCGATGATGAGCACAGCAACAGCATTGACGAAACCGAATACCCAGCTTGGCTCTGGGCCATACACACCCCAAACGACAAACGTGAGCAACGCTATGACCACCACCACGGCTACAAAGTAGCCAGCGACGCTGTCGGCCAAGCGCTGCATTGGCGCACGCGAGCGTTGTGCCTGCGCGACCATCTGCACGATTTGCGACAACATGGTGTCGCTGCCGATTTTCTCGGCGCGCATGATAAGACTGCCGCTCGTATTGATGGTCGCACCAATCAACCGGTCGCCGGCACGCTTAGTAACCGGCAACGGTTCGCCAGTCAGCATCGATTCGTCCAGCGAGCTCTCGCCTTCGGCGACAACGCCGTCAACTGGAACTTTCTCACCTGGACGGACGCGTAGCGCATCGCCAACATGCACGTCAGTGAGCGGAATATCTTCTTCAGTGCCGTCCTCGCGAATACGGCGTGCGTTCTTCGGCGAAAGCCCGAGCAGCGACTTGATGGCCGCGGATGTCTGGGAGCGCGCGCGCAACTCAAGTATCTGCCCCAAGAGGGTTAGCGAAACTATGACGGCAGCGGCCTCAAAGTAGACGTCAATGCTACCGTGAGCAGCGAAGGTTGGCGGAAACAGCCCGGGAGCAAGCGTTGCGAGTACGCTGTATCCGTAAGCAGCGATTACCCCCGTGCCTATTAGTGTCCACATGTTGGGGCTCATACGAACCAGCGACTGCGCCCATCGTTCGAAGAACGGCCAACCCGCCCAAAGTACCACCGGCGTGCTCAACGCAAATTCAATCCAGTTCTGGCCAGCCAATCCGCCCTGAAAAATCATGTGGCCGAACATCGCTAAGGCGAATACGAGTGCGGTAAGCGGGAGGGTCCACCAAAACCGGTGGCGAAAATCAACGAGTTCAGGATTTTCCTCATCGTCCAGGCTAGGCATGACTGGTTCGAGCGCCATTCCGCAAATCGGACAGCTACCAGGTGTGGGCTGCCGAATCTCTGGATGCATCGGACACGTGTAAACGGCTCCGTCTTGCGCTGGCGCAGCCGTCGGTCTTTCGGCATTTTCTTTGGTGAGAAAGGCCTCAGGAGTGGTGTTGAACCTTGCCATACACTTCGCGCTGCAAAAATGATAGACCACCTGCTTGTACGAAATTTCTCGTTCTCTATCCGCACCTACCTTCATGCCACAGACAGGGTCGGTGAATGGCTTGTCGACAGTCGACGCCGGGCCGGTTGCGCCGGTAACATCAATGGCGGCATGCCTATGGCCGTGCTCGTGCTGCCCTGTCTCGTTACCGCTCATGTAGCCTCCGTCAGAGATTGTGAACCCAACCGTATCTGTATCTTAAACACTACCTGCCTACAGCAGCGCGCCGCTTGCTCAGCAGCAGACATGTGCGGGACCCGCCGCAACCTGCACCCTCAATCTGGATGCTGAACTTTCGCTACATCGCTGACGGTGGCTGTTGAGAAGTCAAAATCGCCGCCGCAAGAAGGGCACCAAGCAAAAGAACGCTCTCAAACTGAAGTGCCGCACGAACCAGCCTAACGCCGCTATGAGACCGACTTGCGGTAGGCAAGCCGATGAATTTGTTATAACCACCCACGGCAACGGCAGCCAAAACCAGGGCTACTTTTACGAGCAAGGTCACGCCAAAGGAGGTATGAAATAGATTGTCCGAAGTGCCTACTCTGTGCCAAGCGCTGAAGATGCCAGTGGCCGCAATTGCAATGACCGCGACCATCGCGGCTCGCGACATCAGGTCCAGGTATCGGTCGGAGGCACCAATTTCAAAGGTGGCAACCCGCGCCTTATTCAACGTGAACCAAGCCGAAACCAGAACCGCACCAGTCCAGAGTCCAATGGCAGAAAAATGCACGGCCTCGGCTGCGAGTGTTAGCGTCCAAAAGCCTTCTTCGCCAGCATGTCCCATAGATGCGCGAGTCACCGCGAATGCGGTTAAGGTCATCGCCACTACAAGGTCGCTGACGTGACTAACACTTCCAAGTGACCGAACGCTAAACACGACAATCATTGCCAAGGTGGCGATGGAGCCCGCGTGCCCATAGTCCGTACTAGATACCATCATCCAGAACATCGGGCAAGCCTCGCGGAGGCCAACCCCACCCATAACCGCAGTTGCGGCCAGCAGCGCTACCGCGCTACAAACCGCACCCAGTCCCGAAGCTAGTAAGTCGAGCTTTCGAAGCGCCGGCTCACATTCGTCACGGTCAGTGCCATTGGACTGTATCCAGTAGCGTGCGAACCACGACCCGACAAGCCAGGCAAAGCTGACGTTAAGCAAAAATGCCGAGCCTATCTGTAGCAACGAGACTGCATCCATTTATTTCACCGTAAATTTAAAGTCACCCTTGCGGCGGTGACCATCGTGTCCGGCAACGGCCCATGTGACGGTGTATGAGCCAGGCGATAGCACTGGGGCTACAAGGCGCAAAACAGCTGGGTCAGCAGCGTCAACTTTCGCCTTCTCCGCAGCGACTTCCTTACCCTGACTATCTGCCAAAGTAATGGTGCTAAATGCCTCTTCAATCTTCTCGTTAAAAGTCAGCGATATCTCCTTCGGCGCCGCAGCCAGCGTGGCGCCAGCTTCTGGATTCGAACTTTTCAGTGTTGCGTGTGCCGAAGCAAAAGGGCTAGCCAGCGTCGCAGCAACCACGGCGGTCGCGAAAATTACGTTGTGCAGTGCTTTCATTTTTCAGTTCTCCTTGTTGAAATTACTTTGCTGCTTCGATTGATGTGACCGTAAGCGCGCCACCGACTTTGTCCGCCACGAAGCGAACTTTATCTCCCTGCTTTACTTTATCGAGCATGGCAGGGTCTTGAACTTTGAACGCCATCGTCATCCCGGGCATACCCAAGTTTTTCAATTCACCATGTTTGATGGTGAGTTTGCCGGCGTCCTTGTCGACCTTCTTGATTTCGCCTTCGCTCATTGCTGCTTGATTGACAGAAGCAGACGCCTCCTGTGCGTAGGCGATGGGCCCCACAGCGGCGAACGAGAAACCGATGGAGACGGCGAAGATAACTTTTTGCAGATGTTTCATGATGCTTCCTCTCAGATGAAATAGAAAATTAGTGCTCGCCATGTCCGGACGGTTTTCGAACCGTCATCTCGACGTTTGGCATATTCATTGCTGGCATCGATTGACCGCCGGCGCTCGTGCTGCGTTCAGGCTCAGGCAAATTGCCTGTCCACTCGTACGCCAAAGTGCCAGCTGGATGCTTGTACCAGCCAGGGTCCGAATAGTCGCCGCGCTTTTGGTCCTTGCGAACCTTTAGCACGGTGAACATGCCGCCCATTTCAACGCCGCCAAAGGGGCCATCCCCCGACATCATCGGCAAGGTGTTCTCGGGTATCGGCATTTCCATTCCTCCCATCGAACCGCCTTTGTCCCCCATGCTCATATAATCCGGCACAATCTTGTTAATCTTTTCTGCCACGCCTCGCTGGTCCACGCCTATCATTGTTGGAACATCGTGTCCCATCGCGTTCATCGTGTGATGGGACTTGTGGCAGTGGAAGGCCCAATCGCCTAAGTCAGTAGCGACAAATTCGATGGCGCGCATCTGGCCGACCGCAATGTCGGTGGTCACCTCTGGCCAACGAGATGCGGGTGGCGTCCATCCGCCATCAGTGCCGGTGACGAAGAACTCGTGACCGTGCACATGAATCGGGTGGTTCGTCATTGTCAGGTTGCCGACGCGGATGCGCACCTTGTCACCTTGGCGTACGGGCATCGAGTCGATACCTGGGAAGACCCGACTGTTGAAGGTCCACAGATTGAAGTCCAGCATCGTGTTGATTTTCGGCGTATAGCTGCCAGGGGCGACGTCATACGCGTTCAACAGGAAGACGAAATCACGGTCGACCGCGTGGAGCGACGGGTCCTTCGGGTGCGTTACCCAAAAGCCCATCATTCCCATTGCCATCTGCGCCATCTCGTCAGCGTGTGGGTGGTACATGAACGTACCTGGGCGCTTCGCAACGAACTCGTACACAAAGGTTTTACCTGGAGCGATGCCAGGTTGCGTAAGACCGGTAACGCCGTCCATTCCGTTGGGTAGGCGTTGGCCATGCCAATGCACACTTGTGTGCTCTGGTAGTTTGTTTGTGACGAATATGCGGACGCGGTCGCCTTCCACCACTTCGATGGTCGGCCCTGGCGACTGGCCGTTGTAGCCCCAAAGATTGGCCTTCATGCCAGGTGCAAGTTCGCGAACCACTGGCTCGGCTACCAGGTGGAACTCCTTTACGCCACTGTTCATACGCCATGGAAGCGACCAGCCGTTGAGTGTCACCACCGGATTAAATGGTCGCCCATTCGGCGGCAGCGGCGGCACCTGTGTATTCGCGTTGTTCATCAACATCGCCTCCGGCAGCGATGCTGCTCCAGCCTTGCTGACCGCTGCTGCGCTTACTGCGACCGCGCCAGCGCCTTTGAAAAAATCTCTACGTGAAATCATGGCATGGTCCTTGTATCGTTATTGCTTCCACCGCTGATGGCGGATTTCAGTTTGGTCTCAGCTATCCAAAAATCGCGTTGAGTTTCAATAGCGGTATTCACACTCATGAGCTGCTCGCGCGAGTCGGCCAGTAGCTCGAATACGCTAGCGAGCATCCCGTTGTAGCGAAGGAGAACCTCGTCGGAAATCTTCTTGCGCAAAGGGACGACGTCATCACGATAGTGGCGCGCGATGTCGTAGGTGGTGCGGTAAGAGGAGTAGGCTTCCCGAACTTCCGAACGAGCCCGAACTGCGACATCAGTGGTCCGGTGTACGGACTGCATGTACTGCGCCTCTGCGCGAGCTACCTTGGCACCACCCCAATCGAAAATAGGCAGTTCAAGAGACACCTGGTACCCGTTCTCGCGCGGTAGGCCGGTGGTACTCTTGTTTGCATAGCCGGTATCGAAGACATTGATAAACGCCGTCGCCTTTGTCAGACCCAGCGCCGATGCTGTTGCCTCAGTGTCCCGTCGTGCTGCAAGAACATCCAACCGCTGCGACAGCGCCTGTGCTTCAGCATCGTTTATCTCCTTGGGTTGAGAAGGCAAGTCAGGCAATCGGTCGGGCAATGAGAAATTTTGCTGCGCGCCCCAGAGGCCCAGCAGTCGAATGAGCTGTTCCCTACTGGCGATTGCTTCGTGCTTTGTCCTTGCCAACTGCGTCACTGCGTCCTGGTAAAAGGCCCTCTCTCGAGCTTGGTCGAGCTTGCTCCAGTTACCCACCTTGGCCATGCTTTCGGCCAGCTGTGAGGAAGCCTCAGCGGCACCGCGGACTTGCTCAGCGAAGGCTGCAGACTGGGCCGCTGCGACTGCCATGAAATACGCACGGCGCGTGTCGGCCGCCAGCTGAGTGGCTTGCGAGGCAGCCTGCAGTTTCGCTTGCTCAAAGCGTCCCTGCTCAATGCGTTTGCGGGTAGGCAGGGTCAGCAATCCCGCGATGTCGAACATAACACTGCGGTCGATTTCCGCATCGCCGCCACCTTTGACACGGCCGAAGCTAAAGCTGGGATTGCGCATACGGCCCGCCTGGACGAAGTCGGCTTCAGCAACGCCCAACTCGGCAAATGATGCTTTCAAGGCTGAGTTATTGAGTAACGCAATTTGGACTGCCGATTCAGCGGTCAGAGGCTTGTCCAGCAACGCCTGAACTTCAGCACTTTTGTCGCCGCTATCCTTCTTGAAGTTCGCCGTTTGGCCGATTCGGCTTTGGGTGAGGGACGAGACGTCATTTAGCCCGCCGTCGGCCGACAGAGTCGAGCATCCGGCAAGGAAAATGGCAGAGAGGCCGACCGCAACTCGCGCAGCCTTTGGCATTTGAAGTCGGGACATTATTGACCTTTCTTTTTCATGTCGTGCCCTTTGTGCGGGTCAACAACGGGGGCTGAAGCCGGCTTAGCCGAGTCCGACGGCGTAGGTGTCATCTGCATGGAAGAACCTCCATGCGCGCCGTGCTCAGGCTCACCAGAAACCTCTTGATTTGCCTGAATCCATAATTTGTCGGGCGACACCGGAGAGTCGACGGAAGGCTTGTAATCCGCGAAAGCAGATTGATATTTTGGCGGCGGCACTGCGGCGCTGGCATCTGTCACAGCCGTCGATACACGAACGGGCTGTGCATAGATGACCATAGGCGCGCCAGCCACTGCCAGAAGCAGTAGACGAAAGCGGTTCATGATTGTCCTAAAAAATGTACTGGCACCTAGGCGAATTTGCCCAAGGTGTTGCGGTCGCTAGACCGCTAGTTCAGTGATATTTAGGAGTGGCGACGAGGCGGACGCTCGAGAGTGGCGGGTATGTAAGCAGTCATCGAAGGTTCGACTGCTGCAGTGGCGAACGTGGTGAAGTTAGTCGGAAACACTTCAGAAGGGATGGCTGGGGGCGCAGCGGCACCGATACAGCAGCTCGCGCAATGGCTACATTTTCCATGCGGACTGCCCGCGTGGACAGAATCACCGTCGTCGCAATGCTCGTGATGAGCGTCAAGGTGGACCGCAATGGCGGTTTCGTCCTCGTGATGAGTGTCAGCGTGGACATCGGTGGCATTCTCGTCCTCGTGATGCGACGACGATTGAGTTTGTCCAGAACCCGAACCGCACGACATGAAAGCAACGGCTCCCCCTTGCAACGGGAGGGCTGCAATCAGAATCCAGAGCAGGTAACGGACAAATATGTTCATGAGCCTTGAAATAGTACCTTAGACGTTCGAAGAAAGCCAAGTTTGATTAGCCTACACCTTCCCACGGGAGGAAGGTCAAGCGAATTCGCCAGGCAGCAACAAGTTGCGCATTGACCTTGCAGGAAGTACTCATCACCGCTTAAATTGCACAGACTCAATATTTCAACAACAATTTCTGGAGACGTGATGCGCCTGCCAATTTCCCTACTCGTCTTGTCGGCCGTCAGCGCGCCTCTTTTCGCAGCAACTCCATCGGAGACGCTAGCAGAGTTCCATGAGGCGCTCGCCGCTGGAAAATCTGGGCAAGCGAGTGAACTGCTGAGCCCCGAAATTCAAATTTACGAATCGGGCTATGTCGAACGCTCCCGCGAAGAGTACACCGGCCACCATCTCAAGTCCGATGTCGAGTTCGCGAAATTCACGAAGAATAAGGTGCTCAAGCAAAGCGAACGCATCGACGGCAAACTCGCAGTAGTAATGCAAGAGACTGAAACGACAGGAAAGTACAAGGGCAGCAATGTTCACCTATTCGGGACGGAAACCGCACTTCTCGAAAAGCAGGGTGAGAAGTGGGTCATCGTTCACATCCACTGGTCGTCCCGTAAATCCAAGTGATTGACATCTCCGACAACATATCGACGGGCTTTAAGCAGCGCCTCAGCTGACAGCAAGCTTCCACTGAGCCTTCCATTTCTTCATCTGCGCGATTTCATCCTGCTGGGCCGATACCATCTTTTTTGCCATGTCCTTTACCTCTTGGTGCTGAGCTTTCGTTTCCGCCGATTTCGCCATTTTGACGGCGCCGGCATGGTGTTTAATCATCATGTCCAAAAACATCGCGTCAAACTCCTTGCCCTTGCTTGCTGCGAGTTTAGCCATCGACATGCCCTTCATGGAACCCATCATGCCAGGCATTTCCATGTTCATTGCCGGGCTCTTACCCGAATACCACTGGTCCCGCCATGCCTTCAATTGCGATATTTCGCCCTGTTGGTCAGATATCATCTTCTTTGCCATGGCTTTCAGTTCAGCCTGCTCAGAACGGTCGTCGGCCAATTTGGCCATATCCACCGCGCTTTGGTGATGCATTGCCATGGTGTCCAAGAACTGCAGGTCGTAGGGTGCCTGTGAGGCGCCTTTTGAGCTCATCATGCTCGAATCTTCCATGCCCCCGCTTGCGGAACTCATCGGCATCGACGCGCCGGGCTTCATCCCCGCTTTTTCTTGCGCAAAAACCGCAGTTGAACAAACTAAGCATCCCAGTGAAATTGCCATTACGTAATTTTTCATAATTTCTCTCTGTACGTGTTCCATACAACGAAGTAGTCGTAGGGAGAAGCTACCGCAACGGCCGATTCGGCGGCGCGCGTTGGGGATACAATCACGGTCTCGACTAACGAAAGAGTTCAAATGAAGAAAGGTGTTAGCTACGCGCTTCTAGCTGCCATCACGTTCGGTGCCAGCACTCCCTTTGCCAAGTTGCTGGTCGGCCAAGTCGCGCCACTTGAGCTTGCTGGTCTGTTGTATCTCGGCAGTGGGATTGGGCTGTCAATCTGGTTCGCAATTCGTGCCCTGACGGCGAAAGACATGAAAGCGTCCAGCGACCGAATCACGTCCCGTGACGTGCCATGGTTGGCCGGAGCGACGCTGTTTGGCGGGGTCGCCGGCCCCGCGCTCCTCATGCTTGGCCTAACCTTGACTCCAGCCTCGTATGCTTCCTTGCTCCTGAATATGGAAGGAGTCTTGACCTCGCTCCTTGCCTGGTTTGTATTCAAGGAAAACTTTGACCGCCGCATATTTGTCGGAATGCTGCTCATCGTAGCGGGAGGTATCGCACTGACATGGGACCAAGTACCCGCTGCGGGACTTCCTTGGGGCGCGTTCGCAATCGTTGGTGCGTGCCTCTGCTGGGGCATCGACAACAACCTTACTCGGAAGGTGTCGGCCAGTGATGCCGTGCAAATCGCAGCGACAAAAGGTTTGGTCGCCGGGGCAGTGAATCTCACCATCGGCGCCTCGCTCGGCCTCGCTTTGCCCTCGCTGACGACCGCCGTGCTAGCGGGAATAGTTGGATTCTGTGGATATGGCCTCAGCTTGGTGTTGTTTGTTTTGGCCCTTCGGAATTTGGGGACAGCCCGAACTGGAGCGTATTTTTCAGCGGCTCCCTTCGTTGGAGCAGTGGTTTCATTGATGCTGCTGGGCGAGACACCGGCCGCTGGGTTCTGGCTCGCTGCGGCTCTGATGGGCGCTGGCATTTGGCTGCATCTCACTGAAAGCCATGGCCACGAGCACGCGCACGAGGAAATGGAGCACGCCCATCAGCACTCTCACGACGAACATCATCGGCATGAACATGACTTTCCGTGGGATGGAAAGTCAGCGCACGCACATCCACACAGGCATTCGCCACAGACGCACGCCCACGTCCATTACCCAGACATCCATCACCGCCATCCCCACTGAATTCTTAGTGGAAAAAATAAAGAAAGTCTTGCATCGGGAAATTTGTAAGGTCTGGTACCATTGGCTGACCAAAACGCATAACTACAATTCGCACAATCATAGAAGCAGTCCCTCATGCGTCGCACTTTCCCCTCATTTTTCCGTTTGGTTGCACTGTTCCTTGTCATGACCATCATGAACTCGGGACTGGCGATGGCTGCTTACGTCTGTCCTCAACTAACGACAAGCCCTGCACAAGCACGCATGATGGAGGGAATGCCATGCGCAGGCATGGATAAAGAGAATCCAGTTCATTGTGGAGAATACAAGTCCGGCGCGAAAGCCTCTTCCGACCACTTGGGTACGCCACCAGAATTGGCCGCCATCTCGGTAGCGTTCGTTTTCCCCGTACCGGCGCTCTTCATCCCCCGCGATGTCGAAGCCTTTTTTGATAACACGGTGACCCTGCCAAGTACCGACCCTCCTTACGTTCAGACGCAGCGCTTCAGAATCTGATTTACCCCCAATGGTTTCGCCGGCCGGCTTATTGCCGTAGTCGGCGTTCGTCTTCATTCATGGGGGTTCTATGTCTTCAAAATTCAAAACGCATTCATTTGCAACTGAGCGTTTGCGTCTCGCAAATCGCATGGCGTCTATCCTTGCGTGTACGCTCATTCCTGTCCTCGCCCACGCCCAGGCAACGGGCTTGACGTTGAACCAAGCACTTCAAATAGCAACGACCGCGTCGGCATCAAACAAGGCGGCCCAGGCTTCCGTCGTCGCCAGCACGGAAGCTTCCGCGAAGGCTGACCAATTGCCAGACCCCACACTCAAAGTCGGGCTGGACAATCTCCCAGTTACGGGACGAGACAAATTCAGTACAACGGCCGACTTCATGACCATGCGTCGTATCGGCATCGAACAGCAATGGGTCTCCTCCGACAAACGAAATGCACGCCTGGAGCAGTCTAAACGCGCCGTAGAGGCCGAGGAAGGCACATACCTTGAGAATGTAGCCAAGGTCCGCGAAGAGGCTGGGAAGGCCTGGATAGCCGTTCTATTCACGCAGCGAGCAGCTGCCTTATACAGGCTTATCGAGAAAGAGATGGGCGAGGACCTCGGCGCGGCACAAGCAGCCCACCGGGGAGCAAAAGCCGCGGCAAGCGACGTGCTTCAGGCACAGCTGGAATTAGCTCAGGGAAAAGACGACACGCGAAAAGTCGAGCAAGAACTCAAATCAGCGCGCATCGGGCTTTCGCGCTGGCTACGAATACCCGTGCAGCTGGTCGCAGACGCCTCACCTCCGATGACCAAGCACGTTGCCGATGTTGCGGTAGCAGACTTGGAAAAGTACCACCCAATGGTCCTTAACGCACGTCGTGCCGTCACTCTGGCGGACGCCGATACGACTGTTGCCGCGAAAGAGCGCAACCCAGATTGGTCATTCGAGGCAGGATTCGCCCAACGCGGCAGCCAATATTCCAACATGATTTCTTTCGGCATCAGCATCCCTCTCGCCGTCAACCGCGCCCAGCGACAAGACCGTGACGTCGCCGAAAAATCAGCAATGGGAACGAAAGCTCGCCTGCGATATGAAGACGCTGTGCTAGAGCAACAGGCCCAAATCCAAATGCTTTCAGCAGACCTCGATAGCCTAAAAGAGCGTATCGCCCAATTGAAGTCAGACCTGCTTCCGCCCGCAAGCGAGCAGGTTGCATTGGCCGTCGCAGCCTATCGGTCCAATGGCGGCACTTTAACGGCGGTGTTCAAGGCGAAGCGGACCTTGCTAGAGAAACAGCTGCAAATAAATGAGTTGGAAAAAGCGGCGGCAACGACTTGGGCGAAGCTCGAACTGCACGTCATCCCACACGACATGCCAAACGCAGCTGGGAGCGAACAATGAAGCCAGCGTTCACAAAAAAGGCGATTGCTTTGCTCATTGCCGGGGCAGCTCTTGCTTTCGGCGGCTATTTGGCGGGCTCGCATGAGAAGTCAAAATCCGAAGGAGTGGAGAAAACCGACAACGCCAGTGCCGCCCCGAAATCTGGGAAGAAGGTGCTTTACTGGCATGACCCTATGGTGCCCGCGACCAAGTTCGACAAGCCAGGTAAGAGTCCATTCATGGACATGCAGCTCGTTCCTGTGTACGCCGACGCCGGCGAGGATGCGGGGGTAAAAATCTCACCGTCGCTGCAACAAAATTTAGGTATCCGTTTGGCGGAGGTCCGGCGTATCGAGAGCAAAGACACGCTTGAACTGGTCGGCACAACGCAATTTGATGAAAGCATCGCCGAGGTCGTTCAAAGCCGAGTCACAGGCTACATTGACCACCTCTACACTCGCTCGCCAATGCAGCGCGTCAAACGAGGTGAGCCGATAGCGTCAATGTTTGTTCCCGATTGGATAGCTCCTCAAGAAGAGTACCTCGCCTTGAAGCAAAGCGGCAATGAGCCACTGGCGAATGCAGCGAGACAGCGCATGCGAGCAATGTCGATTCCTGAAGCGCTTGTTGCACAAGCCGAACGGACCGGCAAAGCGCAAAACCATTTGACGCTTACGTCTCCGGTGAGCGGCGTTGTTTCCGAGTTGGGAGTTCGTGACGGTGCAATGGTTTCGCCAGGAATGTCCGTCGCTAAAGTCTCCGGCACGAGCAAGGTGTGGCTGCTAGCCGAGGTTCCAGAGGCGCTAGTCAATAGTGCGCGCGCGGGCATGGCGGTGAGTGCCACATCGTCCTCTGACCCACTTCGCAAATACACTGGGCACGTGCGGGAAATACTGCCTGGTGTAAGCACGGCCACGCGCACCGTCCAGGCCCGCCTTGAATTGGACAACAAAGATGGCAGCCTGCTTCCAGGGCAGCTGATGCGAATTCAGTTGACGGCAGCAACGCCGGTATCGCGCCTGGTCGTTCCTTCAGAAGCCATCATCACCAGCGGCAAACGCTCGGTGGTGCTTGTCGCAGGCCCAAACAACAGCATGCGCCCCGTTGTCGTGACGCTCGGCCTAGAAAATTCTGGTGATACCGAAATCACAAGCGGCCTCAGCGAAGGTCAGAAAGTCGTCGCATCCGGACAGTTCCTGATTGATTCAGAAGCGAGTTTGAAGGGCATCCTGCCGAAGTTCGCGAACGCCTCAGAATCGAAACCTACCTTAAGTAAATCGATGGACTCAGGGCCGGTACTTCACGGCACAGCGAAAGTTGAGAAAGTGACTTCAGACGCGCTCACGTTGTCACACCAGCCGATTCCGGAGCTTCAGTGGGGCGCTATGACGATGGACTTCAAGAAGCCTCGACCAGATGCGTTTTCAGATATAAAGCCAGGCCAGAGCGTGGAATTCTCGTTCAGAGACGGCAAGGATGGCTACATGCTAGAGAACGTGAAGTTGACCGGCGGAGCTAAGAAATGATAGCTCGAATAATTCGCGAGTCCATAGCCAACCGAATTTGGGTTCTGATTGCCGCCGTACTGATAGCTGGATGGGGTGTCATATCGCTGCAGAAGACGTCCCTAGACGCTTTGCCAGACTTGTCGGACACCCAAGTGATTATCCGGGCTCAGTATCCGGGCAAAGCCCCTCAGGTCGTCGAGGACCAAGTCACGTATCCGCTCACGACTGCACTGCTGTCCGTGCCAGGCGCAAAGACGGTCCGCGGCTACTCATTCTTCGGAGACTCTTTCGTCTACGTGCTTTTTGACGATTCGACCGACTTGTATTGGGCGCGCTCGCGCGTCGTTGAGTACATCAACCAGGTGCAGAGCCGCTTGCCGCAAGGCGTGCGTGCCGAACTGGGTCCAGACGGCACCGGCGTCGGCTGGGTGTTTGAATATGCGCTGGTTGACCGCACCGGCCACAACGACCTTGGCCAACTGCGCGCACTCAATGACTGGTTCCTCAAATTCGAATTGAAGACCGTCCCTGATGTCGCGGAAATCGCCAGCATCGGCGGGATGGTCCGTCAGTACCAAATCGTCCTAGACCCGGACAAGCTGCGCGCACTGGGCATGTCGCATGCAAAAGTGCTCGATGCAGTCACGAAGGCGAACCAGGAATCTGGCGGGTCCGTCGTTGAGATGGCCGAGACCGAATACATGGTTCGCTCGCACGGTTATTTGCGTTCGCTGGAAGACTTCAAAAATATCCTGCTCAGCGCTAGCGATGCGGGGACGCCTGTACTTCTACGCGACGTCGCCACCATCCGACTCGGCCCCGAAATGCGTCGTGGCATCGCCGAACTTGACGGCGAAGGTGAGGTCGCCGGCGGCGTAGTCATCATGCGCTCAGGTAAAAATGCGCTGGAGACCATCAACGCCGTCAAGACAAAATTGGAATCGCTCAAGGCATCGTTGCCAAACGGCGTCGAAATCGTAACAACCTATGACCGCTCGAAGCTGATATCGGCGTCGGTCGAGAATCTACGCAACAAGCTCATTGAGGAATTTGTAGTCGTCGCTATCGTGTGCGCCATCTTCTTGTTTCACATCCGTAGTGCGCTTGTCGCGATAGTATCCTTGCCGCTGGGGGTGCTCGTCGCTTTCATCATCATGCGTTACCAGGGTGTTAACGCGAACATCATGTCGCTGGGCGGGATTGCAATTGCAGTGGGCGCGGCAACAGACGCCGCGCTCGTGCTTATCGAAAACGCGCACAAGCATCTTGAGGCTTATGCTTACGAGCACCCAGGACGCCCGATGACCAGTGAAGAGCGATGGGCGTTGATTGCGAAGGCGTCCATTGAGGTCGGCCCCGCGCTGTTCTTTTCACTCCTCATCGTTACATTGTCGTTCATCCCCGTGTTCGGGCTGGAGGCCCAAGAGGGCAAGCTTTTTGCGCCGCTGGCGTACACGAAGACCTATACCTTAGCTGCCGCAGCTTGCTTAGCAATTACGTTGATTCCGGTTTTGATGGGATACCTTATCCGTGGCCGGATACCAAGTGAGGCTTCCAACCCGATTAATCGCATTCTGATTGGGGCCTATCGGCCGCTGCTTGAAACCAGCCTGAAGAATCCAATTTGGACCATCGGCATCGCGGTAGTTGCTCTGATTCTGACGGCCATACCCATCTCACGGTTAGGTGGCGAATTCCTTCCACCGTTGAATGAAGGCGACTTGCTGTACATGCCTTCGGCCCTGCCCGGACTCTCAGCTGCAAAGGCTGGCGAACTGCTGCAGCAAACCGACCGGCTCATCAAAACGGTCCCGGAAGTAGCGACAGTCTTCGGCAAGGCTGGCCGCGCGGAATCAGCAACAGACCCAGCGCCCCTGGAAATGTTCGAGACCACAATCCAGTTTAAACCACGCGACCGGTGGCGCGCAGGGATGACGCCGACCAAGCTCATCGATGAACTTGACCAAGTGGTCAAGGTGCCGGGCCTATCGAACGTATGGGTGCCACCAATCCGCAATCGTATTGATATGCTGTCCACGGGAATTAAGACCCCTGTAGGGGTAAAGGTTTCCGGCGCAAGTCTGGAACAAATCGACAAAATCACCACGCAGATTGAAGCAGCGGTAAAGACCGTGCCGGGTGTCACTTCCGCATTGGCCGAACGCCTCAGTGGCGGACGTTATATCGACGTCAGTATTGACCGTGCACGGGCCTCACGGTACGGTCTCGCGGTGGCCGATATCCAGTCGGTTGTATCGTCTGCTATCGGCGGAGAGACAGTAGGTGAGGTTGTGGATGGTCGCCAGCGTTTTCCTATCAATGTTCGCTACCCGCAGGACTACCGCGACTCGGTCCAGTCATTGAGGGAGCTGCCGATTGTGACCGAACGCGGGGCTCAGATACGCCTAAACGATGTCGCGGGCATTGCGGTCAACGACGGACCGCCCATGATTCGCAGTGAAAACGCCCGATTGTCCGGATGGGTCTATGTCGATGTTCGGGGCACCGACCTCTTGACGGCTGTACGGGCGATGCAGGCGCGGGTTGAGCACGATGTCAAACTACCGCCGGGCTACTCGATAGGCTGGTCGGGGCAATTCGAATACCTAGAGCGCGCGACCGCCAAGCTGAAGACAGTGGTGCCATTGACTCTGCTGGTCATCTTCATGCTTCTATACCTCGCATTTAAATCCACCGCAGAAGCAGCGCTTTTGATGGTGACCGTTCCCTTCGCGCTCATTGGCGGGTTCTGGTTCATCTGGTTGCTCGGACACGCGGTATCGGTGGCCACTGCTGTCGGCTTCATCGCGCTGGCCGGACTAGCTGCGGAATTCGGCGTCGTGATGATGGTCTACTTGCGCAACGCATTGGACGCTCGACTCGCCGCGGGTAAACCTTTGACGCAAGAGCTGATTCTGGAAGCTATACGGGAAGGCGCGGTTCAGCGCGTGCGGCCGAAGGCTATGACAGTCGCGGTTATTCTAGCTGGATTGCTTCCGATGTTGTTTGGGCACGGTGCCGGCTCTGAGGCAATCGCCCGCATCGCGGCCCCCATGGTAGGCGGGATGATTACCGCACCACTTCTATCCCTCTTCGTCATCCCTTCCGCGTGGCAGATTCTTCAAAAGTGGAAACTTCGCAAGAAACAGAAAGCGGTCTAATTTATGTGCAAAGCGAACGGTAGCTAAAGTCGTCGGAGCCTCCACATCTGGAGGCTCCTAACGGCTAATTTTAAAGCCGCATCACCAGAAAGGAACAGCAGCTGGATATAACCGGCCCCTATGTGCTTGGAACGCCGCGCACCAACGCAAGGCCCATAGTCAACGACGGTAGAATTGTCGGTAAGCCGCGACCATACATCGCTGTTGCCACGAAGGAGTCGTCATCTCAAATTCCTTAAGAAGGTGCGGGCATCTCTGCACCCTTGGATTTACGGCGACGTAACACAATGCCAGTTATGCCGGCAGGACAAACAGCGTCAAGATGGTGGAGGTGATTAGGCCACCAATGGCGATGGTAGCTATTGACGCGTTTCTCTAGGCGGCCATGACTCGTATCGGGGAGAACAGAACTTCAAAACGAAGCTAAGAGCTTGCGAATTGAGTCCTGCACTCGAGGGTCGCTAAGTCCTAGATGGTCGTCAGTCTTAATGAGTTGGTCTCGGCACCAGTCCGGCCACCCGCGCTCATCATTGTCAATCGCGAACCACCGTTCCGGCTTGCGGCGCTCAACGTCTGCCCAGACCTGGCTACCGCGAGACATATTGTCAAATTGAAACTTCTGAGTCGCTCTGCTGTGAAATGTCGCGCCTATAACTCTCGATTGCAACGCCGGCGTCAGCTGGCTCTTTGCGAATCCGAAACTTTTCACCCTCACCCAAGATGTACTCAGCACAATTTTGACGTCCGGATACGGGGCCAAGAGCTCTTCCAAAAAAGGAAGCCATTCAAATAGTGTTCGTCCTGGCGTGCGCATATGGATGCCCTTCTTAGGTGACCAATACACCTCGTCGTCATGCGCCACACCATCGTAGTCGCAATAGCAGACCCAGAGCGGCGCCCGAGGCGGCTCTTCAGCACTACTCATCTGTTACATCTCCGTGCTTTAGTAAGGCAACAAAAGCGTCGAATTGCAAAAGCAACGCCCTTGGCCAACGGAAGGCGCGGGCGCCTATTAAACGTTCGCAACACGACAGAAATATTACATAGTTCATCGACGGAATGCCCTTGAACGACCTGACCGCGCAACCTCTCGGAGCCGATAGAAAATCGTTGCTTGTCATTATCAGCCACCACCTGCATCAGTTTGTGATGGGTGATGGGCGCGCCCGCTAAACGAGCCTTCCCCGGCGACTCTGAAATGACAGCCCATCCCTTACTATCCAGTTTCAAGCTAATCGCGTCGGGCCGGTGTCGGAACCAACGCGCTAAAAGCTTGCTGTTTTGTTCAAGTATTGACATATGGCACCATCTCGTCTTCCCGATGCGAAAGCTCCTAGGTAAGCTTAGTCGAGAACTGCCAAGAAATCCATTAAAACTATCGAAATTAATACCCCAATAGCGTTGCTGTATTTTAGTGTAGCAAGCGAAAATCTTAAATTTGCTGCGCTGCCTCCACGCGCGAACCAGCGCTGACCACAAGAACTAGACCTGACATCGACGGGCTCATTAACTAAACGTGCATGCTGCAGGGTGAGCTCAAGCGCGTCGCCCCGGATTTGGCGCGCGTGGCGGCTTTGCGTGAGGCAGTCGAGTGCCCGTGCGCCGCATCCGAACGGGCTCTGCAATACTGGGTTGCGGCCGCAGCGGCGACTTGGCTTTAGCCTCCCGGCAGTCTTCGAACGTGGCGCCGGCGCCGTTTAGCGAAGATGGATGAACGCCGCATAGACGGGCCAAGTCGCCTTCACGACGGACTCGGTCGGAGCGCGCTTCGTGGCCTTGGAGGTGACAGTGCATTCCCCTTGATGGAGACGTCGATGCGGGCGGAGGACGCGCCTTGCAGCAGAGCGCACCGCTCTGCGAGTGACATCGAGGTAAGAAGGTGCGAGTTTAACCGGCGGTTTAATACCCAATCATGCCGATGGGAATATTTGTATTCCCGCGTGTAAAAATCTAAGGCCTTGCAATTGACGAAATATTTGGATATTGATGAGTTGGCTGAAGTTCTCGGTCAATGTGTTCGTACCCTACGAAAAGACCTGAAGAACGCTCAGGAGAAAGCGCCACCGAAGATGCATCTGCCTAAGAACAATATGCTGAGATGGTGGGTTGGGGAAGTGCAATCGTGGATGTACGAAATTGGGCTGAGGCGCTAAAGCACGCCATCTCGAGCCCTACTTCGCCACGCCGGGAGCAAACAGGGGTGGTGCCGGGCAGGAGCGGCCGCCAGCACTGGGACGAAGCGCTTTTGCCGTCTGGGACGTGCAAAATGATTCTCGTCCAAAATGCAGGGGGTGTTTTGACCTAATCTTCCAGGGAAAAAATCTTCCCGAAAATAACAGAATTCTTTATGAATATCAATAACTTAGATTTGAATCCTGTGAGGCGCGAAGCACTTTCGCGAAGCGCTTTTGTTCTCTTACCGCACAAGAGCAAATAAAGTTGGTCGGGCCCGAATAAAGTTGGTCGGAAATGTTCTGTTGTTTTCTGCCAATAATGTATGGGCACGACGCTTGTTCCCTGCCATTAAAGTGGGAGACAGGGCATTGAAGTTCGAAACCTTGAGGTTAGGCCTTCGGTACCGAAGGCCTACTATTCTCATTTCTCACCTCATGCCGCAAAGGCCTCAGCGGGAGCTTGGATAGCTTCCTCTCCGCCAACAAGCGTGATTTCAAGCCACGCTTTTGGATCGGGGGCTGGGTCTTCACCGGGCTCCAGCACTTTTATGATCAAGCCGTTTTCATTGCACGTGAACGTAGTTTTGCTCAATTTAAACTGAATACCGTTCTGCACGGACGTTAGCGCGTTCGTCAGCTTCGCCGGAATCTCCTGCCCCTCAAACGAAGCCGTCACCGTATCTTTTACCCATTGGCGAAAATTATCCGAAAGAATGACCGTAGGTACTTTTTTTGGCTTTTCTTTCTGTTCAGAGTAGGTAAGGATCGCTGCGGCGAAAGCGTTGGTTGGCATTCTAGCCGTGACTGCCGCATCGTCTGCCCCATCCTTTTTCTTCCAGCGAATACTTGCCCGTAGCGCCAACGGAGGGGGCGGATCGATTTGAGTTCCAACACGCCCAATAGCTCGGAGTACTTCTTCTTTAACTTCATGAGCGAAAAGTTCATTCATGACACCAACTCGTTCGTAATTGGGCCCTAATAAGTCCCTTACTGTATGTGTCTCGACGCTCTCCACTTGCCAATCAAGAAGTATGAAGTCGGGAGTTTCCGGATTCTTTCGTTCTGTGAACAGATGACACAATCGACCGTCGGCCTGTTTTCCGAAAAGCTTGTCTTTTGCCAAGGATTTCGGACTACTGTATGCGGTGCAGGTCGCTGTTGTGCACAGCACCATCTTCGTCGGCTCACAACGTTGAAGATCACAAGCCGGGGTAAGAACAAGAAGAAATCTCTCGTCTTCGCCTTCAGTACGAAGCAATTCGCCAAAGCGAATAGGTTTTCCTTGAGCTATTGGCGGCGCGAAAACGACTTCAGAGTACAAGTCGAAAAGAATCTGCCCTTGCTCTACCTGGCCGGAAAAACCGATGGACTGCGGTGCGATGGACTTTTGAATAATTTTAGGTAAGGCAAGACGGCGTGCTTTAGCAGCGAGAGCTTCGGAAAAGAGCCACGTCAAATATTCTTGAAGTGACTCGTTCTCAGCGTCCAGACGAGTGAGGTCTAATAGCCGCAGATCATGCACTTCCAATTCTTGACAGGCTATTTGAAACTCTTCCACGGCTTGTTTCGTAGACTTCAACGCCTCATCAATTATCGATTCTAGTGCGAGGTTGCTCTCGTACGAACTTCGTCTCGCTTCAACCTTCGCTTTTAGAAAGTCTGCCGTAATTTCGCTTTTCCGCATTACATCGAAAAAGGCCGTTCGAAGATTAATTTTGCCACGGACCTTTTTTTGAAGATCAAGGGAGGCGACAGACGACATAAAGAACAAGAGTTTCGGCTTCATCAGAACGGGCGCAGCATCTGCGATCCGCTGCAAAGCTGTCGCCTCGTCGTCGTTGTTATCGAGATAAAAATCGACAACTGCCAGGTCAGCACTCGCGAGCGCTCCGGCTGCGTCCTCGTAACTGTCGAAATATGACACATTTTGAGCGCCTATCAGACCGCTTAGCACGTCAACCACTGTGTTCGCCTTATCTGCCTTTGCTATTAGAGCTTGATTCGCCATGTCAAAAAGGCGACCGAGCTGGGCGTCAACTAGCTCCTTCTTTTTGTAGCTGATCCACAGTTTGCGCAGGTTGGCCGGTTCCCCACTGAGTCGCACAATCATTTCGTCGTCAGATAGATCAACAAGATCACCAAATGCGGCACGTAGCGAACTCAATGCATTTGAGTCTTTCGCGACGAAGTCACCCCAATCATCTTTTTCTAAAGAAGTGATAGCGCCTGAAGCGGGTGGGCCAAACGCATCGTCGATAACGACTGCTTTTGCAATAATGAGCGACAAGTTTTCCTCTTTTCTCTGAACTTCAGATCCACACGTTGCAGAGGCATCTGCAATTTCCCGACTAGTCGGTTTTTTTTCCGAAGGCAAGTACGAACGTGCGCGCCATGCCATCGCTATCTGCAGGAGCCAGTTCCAAAGTCGCATCATTTTCCTCAGCCAATCGCCGTGCTATATATAGGCCGAGACCGCGCCCCTCCCGTGGTGGCTTCGTAGTCATGAACTTCTCGAAAATTGCCTCGGCGCGCTCATCTGGAATGCCAGGACCATTGTCTGTCACCCGAACTTCACGTCTAGACTTATCGAGTTCGACGTGTATTGTGCCAGTAACTGATCGATCTAATCTATTGTCGAGCCAATAAAAAGCATTACTCAGAAGGTTGTCCAAGATCTGAAGAACTTGTCCCTTCTCGACTCTTTCTTGCCACGGTGACTTCTCAAACAGTGGCGCTATCGTCAGTTGAATTCCCATTCGGGCGGCCTTCGATTGATGGAAGTCTACGAGAAGTTGGGCAATTTCTAAGATGCTGTTTTGCTGACGAATTTGACGACCAGGAATGCTGAGTTCATCCAATATGCGAAGTCGCTTTTCGAGCGTCTTCAGTTGGGCTTCTACCGCTTGTGGCGACATTTTTCCTGATACAACTGCCCTTAGGGTGTCCTGCGTGACTCTCGCTAACTCATGCGCTATGAATTCGAGCATTAGCCCAACGCCAGCCAAATGAATAAAACCCTCAATCTCTTTGTCAAAGCTCTCGATCCGTAATTTCGCGCGCTCCCACGCATCGCTGACCTCTTCCAAGTGATGCATTACAGTTGCGACATTTTTGGATTCCGAGGGAGCTCCGCTTTGAATACGTTTCAAACTCTCAATTGCCAACCCCTTTGAGGTCGAAATCCGCTCACTAACGAGCAGTTTTACCTCTTCAATCGGTTGCTCAACGTCCCGATCAACCTCTTCAAGAAATTGTCGGACGAAGCCGGCAGTAATGCACCTAAGCAGCCGACGAAGCGCCTCCTTATCAGTTGAGTCTCGGAACCCTTCTCGGTTCGTCTGATCAAGTAACATCGGATTCGCAATTGACGAAAACCGGAGATATCCTACGATCTGGGCTCGATTCAACTTATATGCACTCGACGCCAACGCCTTACGGTCCAAGTCGAGCCAATCGTCTTTTCGTTCACCATAGGGGTAAACCCGATACCCATCACGATACACAAGGAATCCACCGGCCCACTGTTCCAAGAAGCCTTTAACCTGAGTGTCATAGATCTCACGCTGGTTGCGTTGAATTCTTCCGCGGTTGAACCAATAAAACTTTAGATCCCATGGGCCAAGGTGCTCCAATGCGCGGGCTACAATTTCGCCATCAACTTGAAACTTCGGCTTTGCATTCTTCTTCGTGCCCATTTCCTCACGAACGCAAGCCCGAAGATGATCACCTTCAATGTGGAGAGTCCTTTCCTTCTTGTGTGTGAGGTAATTGATGTGTACCGCGAGTTTCGGTGCACCGTTAGCTTCATATCTAAACGTGGCTTCAACGATCGCATCAGCGTGACCAAGAGGCTCAGGGTCCAGTGTTGGCACGGAAATAGAAGTGCCTTGGTAGACCACTTCCATAAATTTGTTAGCTCTTGCCTTTGCGAAAGGGTCCGCTAATTTCGCCAAATCGCTGTTGGCAATCCGTTGAATTTTTTCGCGCGACCAGTCTGACTGCAAGTCAGAAATAAAGATGCTGGTACCCGTTTTGTCCACGTCAGTTGAAGCGCAAGTTGCAGCGCGAGGTTGGAAGTCCAGCTCAGGCGCATCCGCGTTTAAGGTAGGATCATTAAACGCAGGTCGCCAGTCGAGCTCAAGAAAGTTCCAATTATTTTCGTTAAGTCCCTTAGACTGCACGGTTATGCAATGACCGATTCGCATGGCGGATAAGCGCCCAATACCTTTTTCGCCCAGTGGCAGTTTGGCATCTGTCTTTGTATATTGAAGACGTGGAGTCGATCCGAGAGTCAAGGCGATGGCATCTTGTTTCGCCTTTAATCTCTCCGGCGTGCCGACTGTCAAATAGTTTGATTTCAGTTCTGCGAACGACATCCCGCGACCATTGTCTTGGACAGAAATCTTGTTCGATTTCTCATACGCTAAGGACAGATTGAAAATCGCCTCTTCAAACGATTTTGGCTGCCCGTAAGCCGCCTTGAAGCATTCAATTGATGGCGCCGCGGCCGACGGGTCGAGGTGCATGGAAATTTCGTTGTTGAACTCTTCAATCGAAAAATCGCCGGGTTTGGATAGGTCTCGCAGATGTATCTGCCCATGCAACAAATCTGTCAACTGCTGCCACGTCGAATACTGCATAGCAATGTCAACACTAATCCGCACGATAGTGGCATCTGCGTCCAGCGAGTTTTTGACCAGCTCATAAATTGCAACCGCGTCGGAGCTGATTAGCTCTGCTCCTAGTTCGAGTAAAACTCGTGCTTTGAATTCGAATGCCATATTAACCCGTTCTAATTAGCGAGGTACCACGTCTACAGTTGACATATCAGGCAGCCTTGTTCATCGTCATCCTCTGGTTCCTCTGCTCTGTCAGCTTCAGAAAACACCTCAGCAAGAGTTGCATTCTCCTTCCGATCCTTTTGTCGTACTATCCGAATTACGTGTTCGCGGCGAATTTGATCCATCCTAGCTGGCTGTTCAAGTTCCTCAAGACTCTCGCCTTGGCTCCAAGTGAAGAAATTGCCAGTTTTCTCATAAGGCTTTTCATATGCTTTTGCCTTATCGTAGAGATCAGGGTGCGTTTCCTTGAGTTTTACCCACTCGATCTTCTGCTGGTAGAAACAAAAATAGCATCCTGAACGAGTGCGGCCCCATTGAGTGTATGGAGGCATGCCCACGCCGGACGTTCTGAGAATCTCTTCAATGTCCCGAAGAACGAGGCCATCTTCTTTAAAAGGATAAACTGCAGTGATGTTAGGCTTGTGACTTATGTAGCCACTACGATTCTCCTCGGCACGAAGACCGACATAATTGATGACCTCTTGGTCGCCACAGTATTGCTCAAAGGGCTTCAATTTCAATGCACGAGTACACCACCGGCGATGGTTAGAGGGAATCATTCCACCATACATTTCGTACCAATGGTCGAAGCCCACATCCGCATTTAGTCTAACTACTTCTTTCCCCAAGAAGCTGGAAATACGCTCCAAATATTCGTAGGTCTCTGGCAGTTCTTTCTGGGTATCGCTAAAGATATATTCCATTTCCGGGACGCGATCGCGCATGTAGATCGCCAGCGCGGCACTGTCCTTGCCGCCAGAGAGACTCAAAATGTGTCTAACGCGTTTTTGCTCAGCCATTTTCCACCTCTTTCATGATTACGCCATGCGCGTCACCCTGCAAATCAACCAGAGCCTGCGCCAAGGCAGCGGCTGCCAACTCGGGATCGCCTTTGGATGAGGCTAGGACCAGCGAAAGCAGATCCTTTGAAATCGATTTAGATGTGTCATTCGTTGTTACGAAAACTGATGCTTCTTCTCCACCGGACATTGTGAAAGTGAGACCGACAAATCTGTCGGCAGCACGCGGAGCTTCTCCTCGATGCATGACCAATTGCATCCAGCGTTTGTATCGGCCACAAAGGTCAGAAAGTCCTTCTTGAAACTTGCTCATGGAGTCATCAATCCACGAATCTAGGGGCCGTTGCACAATTAAACTCCCAACGGAGTCTAACCATTTTTCATCAGTATGCAATAGATCAGTACATCGCAGAATAAAACTCCGCAGTTTCGCATCGGCAAGTCGTGACGCTTCTTTTGAACACTCCGCTTGGAGTTGGTTTCTTACCCGACTTAAGGAACCGCTAATACCGAAGCCCTTGCTCAGTTCGCTCGCAACGTTGTCTTGAAGACGACGATGTGCCATTCCCAAATCGGTTAGGGCATTCGCTAGCCATTCGGAGAACTCCAAATTGGACTTGGTCTCTAGATGACTTTCTCTGAGAGTCTGCGTTAATAGTTGAATGGGATCCGTGGCCTTGTTTAGCATCGATCTGATCAGCGCGGCGTCCTTTCCAAGTTGCAGAGTCTGCTTCGTATAATCGGGGAGCCTTGTAAACCATCGATACAATGTCCGGGCAACTTCTAGGAACGTTGTGTTACTTTCGACAGAACAGCCGATGCTCGCAAGTGCAACTCGGTATTCATCAATTAACTTCTTGCTTCCTTCCGCGTTTTCGAGTGCGCGTAATGTAAAGTTGTTAGGGCTTTTGTACATCCGCTGCAAGTGTTCCGCAGTAAGCTCAAGAACAAGGGTTCCTCGCTCGAATACCGCACATCGAGCGCGATTTACCCAAAGGTAAAGCACTACCCAGATCCCTGCGGGACCTGCTCTAACTCCAAATGGCGGTGCAGCTAACGCTTCCAGGACACCGGAAAAAGTGCGCGGCGACTCAGCGCTCAGCTGAACACATATTTCGTTCCAGACGGGTGTAATGTCTACAAGAGCGTCTTCGCTTGGATTTCGTAATTCCCAGCGCCCGTCGGCTTCTTGCCATATTCCAGTATCACGAAGCAATGTGGTTTGTATCAAGCGCTCCGGCGGAAATTCGTTGTCACCGCAAATTTTGCGCGTGGGTTCACCACTTAATATCACATCGAACAATCGTTGTCGTGCGAGAACAATCGCCGACGCTGGTTTTTCCTTATTGATGAGCTCGTTGACAATACGCGGTGCTCGGCTGTACACCTTTTTGAACAGCCAAGACGCCACTTGGTTCGCATTCATGAGCTCGCTTCCGCGAATCAATTGACCAGAATTCCAATAGGAAGGACCGGGCTGCTCGGAATGAGGCATCAATGCCGAAGTCACTAGACGTTCAACTGTTTCGCTAGCGTTCTGCAGCCGACCGTCGACGTAACGAGATGTCCACGGGTCGAGTCGTTTACTGTTGACCTCGCGCGAAACGGTTTGCCAGATAGCAAGCTCAGCTAACGCCGCGCGACCTTCGCTAGATACGGGTAAGCAGGTGATCGCGCTGAGGGGATCAAGCTCTTTGTTTAAGCGGGCCAACGCTAGCGTTTCGGAGGTTGACCCCTTTACGACCAGGACTATCTTGAGCCACGCGTCAGGTTTTGCTTCATCAGATTTGCCCGCCGGTTGCTGCGGCCATGCATCTGCTGTCCCAACGAGGATACCCATTGTCCGAATAGTTCCTGTTTCGGCATAGTGACGCGTCGCAACCACGTGGCGCTGGGATAGTGTTTTACTAATCCCGCTTATTGCTAAGTCTCCCTCACTTGCGCGCGCAGCCCGTTCATACAACGCCTCGATATTGACCGCTTCGGAGACTGCCATAGCATACGCTGCCGAGCTGCGCTGCTTGACTAAAATGCCTTGCTCCAAAAGACTCGCTAGCGTCAATTCGACAGCCTTTGGGTCATCTTCACCCAATGCAAACGAAATCGTTTCTGCGGTGATTGGGACGAATACACCCGATTGGGATAGCTCCAAAACCGCGATAGTCTTTAGAACTAAAGTCGAAGGCGCATCAAGGCTCAAGCGCTCAATTACTGCTTGAGCAAATGCCCATCTACGCTCAGCCCCCAAGTCGCGGAAGCGAAGACCGTATCCTTCTGACAGAAAGTTGTATAGATCCGCTACCCGGTACCAAGCCCCAAGTGTGTTGTGCTCGGCAAATTCACGCAATCCTTTAGGCTCACTTCCGTTTAAGAAGGCATGGAAGGAACGCTCACTTTGACCATAGCGTTTTGAAACCGTAGCAAGTGAACAGAGTGTTAGAGGATGCAGCGGATAGATAAGCTCTGCATTTTCGAAAAGCTTCTTATCACTAACGGATGGGGCCCTCAAGATCCCCCTCTTCAACGCGTGCGCGTAAACTTTGCGGCTCTCTGCGACCAAACTCTTGACTCTTAAGGCATCTGGCGTTGTCCCAAGGGCATGTCTCGCAAAGTGGGCGTACCTTTCAACCGGTTCATCGAACGGCACTTCCTCAAAACGCGCAGCAACTTTGTGCCATTCGTCGTTAAGGGCTCGTCCAATTCCCGAGGCGTAGCTAGCGAAGTGTTGATGGAGCATTGCAACGACGACTAATTTATCGTCGTTTGCTGTGCATGACGCTTCTGCAACTTGTTGAAGCGCAATCAGATCGCCTTCTTCTGGATTGAGCGCAGCGTATTCGACAAATTTTCCGACCTCGTCAATAAAAAGGACTAGGCCTTGCTGCCCTGCCATGACAACGATCTCCGAAAATGTAGCTGCCATCTCACCAGCTGTTGCGGCAAATGGTCGTCCCTTGTAGGTTCGATTTTCGAAATCAAACTGCTTCTTGAATGAAGCTAAGAGCTTGAATTTACTAAGTTGTTCTGCAGCCTCAAATATCGAAGTCGCAAGTGCAAGTCCAAATGAAATTCGGGCGCCCACCACTGGTATCGAGAGTCGATCAGATTTCTCAAATAGCTCGGCCGTTTGCGTTGAAATATCGCACAACTTTTTTAACGCGGCGGGATGCGCTTTAGGTCCAGCGAAGAGTTGCGCCAGCACTATGGCTAAGGCGGACTTACCACTGCCGTAAGGACCAACAATCTTCCACGCTCGTTGAGCACGACCTAAAGCAATTCCCTCACCAATCTGACGTATTGCCCCGACGCTGTTAGGGGTAAGTAGATAGCCGTCGATGGTGCAGTTGTCGTAGAGATCGCGGACCAGGGAGATAGAGCGTGTGTGTCTTCCTGCGAAGGCCAGATAGTCGATTATGTTGTTACGCATGTTCTAGTGCCTCTTCTTGCAGCCGCAAGCGATACTGTGAATTTAGTTTTTTTGGGAGCAAGATAACGCTTTGCGTGTCCGCGGTATCGACGAACCGCATCGCCCCTTCAAAAGCCCCAGCGATTGCAGCGTCAATAAAATGTCTGAGTTGATGCTCGTCCATGCGAAACACGATACCGGGGCTGTTGGCACCCTTTAAGACACTGCCAAAGTCAACCGAAAAAGTTCCGTTGGACTGCCGTAGTATGAAATCAACGAGAGCCATTCCAAATACACGGAGCGACAATCCAACAGGCGCGTTTCCCTCAGTGCTATAAAGAATGCGGTTATCTTCGCTCTTTGCTGCTGTGATTAATCCCAAATCCTGAAGCGGGCACCATGAAGTGTCATCTGTACCGCGCTCTGCCTGAAAATAAGTTTGGATGAAGATGGAAGCGTGTTGTTCGAGGGTGCTAGCTGCCAACGGACGCGATGATTTCTCGCCACGCTGGGCCAACGCCGCAACTAAGCGCGGCCTATCGAACCGAACCTGCTTACCCTCACCGAACACTTCGGCCCAGGCTGCTAGGCCTGCATTTGTGCTCAATTGCCAATGCATTAGCCAAAGTGTCTCAAGGGTTTCGAGGTATGGGTCCCAACCGTCCTTTCCAAACACGCATATTCCGATAGGCCCAGGAATGTGTCCTTTGGGGCCGGCGCTCGTGATCACTCCGGTTGCCTCGGCCCAAAATTGTAATGACTTGACCATATTTCGACCAATTCCAAGCGTGTGCATTGCCTGCTCTTCTTGTTTGAGGAGCAATGGGTCTTGCGATATAGCGTGAAAGATCTTCGGCAGCCATCCGTATCGGCAAATAAATGACTCATGGCCAGAGAATCGCTCGTTGGCAGTGATCATATTTTTTTTCCTTTTCCTTCGTGGCTTGGCTGAGTCGAGGCATCAGCCCGCTCCAGAATAATTCGCTTTGAAGATGCGTCGAAATAGATGTCTACGGAGTCCCCTTCTTGCAACCCGGCATTGCGTAGGAGTTGTTCACTGAGCGCAATACGGCCCGTTTTTTGTACTTTTTTAGTATCAAACAGTACTTTCATCGGTCACTTTCAATACCGTTGTGCGGCGTGTTTAAGTACTGAATTCTATACGATTGCAACGATATCCCCTACAAAAAATGCCGGTATGGCGATGGCTTTTTGACACGAGATTCAGGGCAATACTCAATAGATCGTGGCGGCGGCGGGCATCATTTGCACGTTGCGCAATATCCAGAGTGATGAAGTTGAAGCAGGGGTGCGGATGAGGTCCTGTATCTGAAGAAACGAAGGTGTTGTTGGCTGCCAATGCCGTTGAGTTACGCGATATCGCGGAGGTGGACCAGAATGCAAAGATGTGTAGAATATGTGTAGAATTTACACATTGGGGGGATTATGAATACCAAAAAGCGGTCGGCAGCTGTTCGAGTGAGCCTGGATATGTCTCCTGAAGCGAATGATCTACTGGAAAATCTGGCGTCTGCCCACGGGACCACAAAAAGCCAAATTTTGCGGCGAGCTGTTGCCCTCTACCATGTTGCGTCAGAAGCCAAGGCTAGGGGAAACCGCATCGCCGTTATAGATCAGGATAAAAAGGTAGTCACGGAGGTCGTCGGGCTTTGATACCCCACATTTATAGTAGTATCCAAACGAAAGACTGAGGGGTTACAAATCCAACCAACCTATCACTACCTCGACCTCTTCAATGGCAGTGAGCCTGTTATTGTTAGCGGCCACTACTCGTTTTAGCTCGATTCCCATCGATTGAATTTGCGAGAGATAGTGCACAGAGCTAAAGTTTCCCAGAAACGCCGCATCGCCACATATTGGAAGCAGATCATCTTCTAAGTATTCGCTTAACCCTTGGGCGACGCCCAGTGCATAAAACCAAATGCCCAAGGTCTTCATACAGTGAGCAGCGTATCGATAGAAGGTCACTGCCAATCGACTCAGCCCCTGTGAAGCTGCTAGTCGCATGCAAACGACGAGCACGGCTAACCCTTCTAGATTCCCTTGCCGAAGCATCGCCATACCTCGTTTACGCATCCAGCGTGGATCCACATGCGGCCTGGAATTTTCAGGAAAATTCCACATTCGTTTAATCAACTCATCGCCAAGGCGACATGTAGTTCCGAGGAGGGATTTAGCAACCTGATCGATTGGCCGATCAAGTCGTAGGGCACACCACAACGGCGATCGATATACCGCGACAGCTTGCGGGCACACCTCGTTGCACATATCGATTACACGGCGGCGCGGCGAGTGTCTCCCTTTATGGTATTCCCTCCACCGCCGGTAAACCCCATCCGGATCTCCGATTTCCACCGGCTCTATCGCACGCTGCACTGCTACGACGGTACTCGCATCCAGATGAATTCTCAGCGCGTGAAACCAGCAAATCGTAGCGATCATGTCTACAACATGACGCTTTCTAGGGCTGAACGACTTTCGCATGTTCGATGCGAAACCCAGTTCCTCTAATGATTTTGTAGTGGTATCAAGCACTTACGTTAACTCGCGCAAATTTTTTCACGTTCAACTTTCACCTCTAGTCCCGAGCTTCGCAAAATCGTACCATCAGTACTACACCGGACGGAGCAACACAATGGATACCATCGACGCTGATTTGACTGATACGCGGCAAATTGCTGAAGAGCTTTCTGCGAGATTGCAGTCCCAATACGGCTCCGTACTCGGGTCAACGGCCTTGACTAAAGAGCTGGGTTATCAGTCGTCTGCTTCATTTCAACGTGCGCTGTCCAGAGGAACAGTCCCAGTTCCCATTTTCAAAATCCAGCATCGTCGCGGTAGCTTCGCTCTGGCCATAGATGTTGCGACTTGGTTGAGCCATCAAAGAGCTCAAGCAGTTGGGCCTCGGAGAAGCGCGACCTAGTTCAGAGTAATTTTTTTCGCCCGATATATCAAATTTACGGAGCCGATCATGTAGAGCATGCAGAAACGAAAACGCCACTGGGTTAGGAGCCAGTGGCGTTGCGTAGCGAGGAAGCCCCTCACATTTCAGTTCACGACTTCAATGTACTCGTCCCATGGACCTGAGTCAAGGGCTTCCTTTTCCATTTATTTTGTTTGAGTGCCGGCTGCGCCCGGCAGGAAAGGAACATCCATGGCTCAGCCTAAACACATCGGCCAGTCACGCCTGAAAGAAGTACTACGCCGTCAAGATCCGCCGAAGTGCAGCCCCGACTACGACCCAGCGATACGAGCAACGCGCGAAGAGGCGCCGGCAAGGAGCCGGCCTGCACAGGTCTGGTCTGACAAGCTCGGGCGCTATTGCCATGCGCTGTCATCGGTAGAGCAAAAAGCTCTCCTGGTCGCGCTATACAATCCATCGCTATTTGAAATCCATGAACAGCGAATGCTCGCAACCGAGGCGAGGCCGCATCCACTTTCAAGTCATGAACGCGCGACCGGGATGATCCTTCACCCACTGCGCGGAACAATCGATGTCTGCGAACGACTGGATGTGATCAACCACCACCACTGGATATACATCGACCACCCAGACGGGCCGGGCCGAGTCCCCGTCCCTTTTCCCTTCATCGGTGATTTCCTCCTGTTCCTTGCCGACGAGGCCGGTCCGTATTGCGTGAACTGGACCATCAAAGGCAGTAAGGAAGAATTTAGCAGCCGTCTCATTCTCGCCGATAAGCCTGCACGCGCGCCAGCGAAAGAGCGCACTGCCGTTGAAATGCGCCATGCGATTGAAGAGCGCTACTATCTCGATGCCGGCATTCCCACAATACGAATCGTAGACCGCGATCTGCCTGATATGTTCTTGCAAAATATCAGGAGCTTATTGTTGATGATGCATCGAGCCCCAGAACTAGACGCCGGGATCTACGCTGAGCTTTGCGAACGACTGCAAGCCAGTACGCGAACGACGCAGCGACCATTGGATATTTTGCTTTCAATGGTGCATCGATATGACGTGTCCCTTGATGCATTGCGGTCGGCATTTGGACGCGCCCTTTGGCAGCGCGATGTTCGTGCTGAGCTGATGGACGAGGCGATCTTTATTGATCACCCGCTCAAAGCTGAACGTCGTGATCCTATTGCTGTTTTCGCGAGTTGGTTTTCTCGCCAGACTGCCTGAGGGGTTCCTATGCAAACAGGTACTCAGCTCTGCGCGTTTGAAGGCTTCGAAACGCTTAAAAAAGGACGGGTCTATCATCTACTACGGAGCGACGCCGCGAAGCAGCGCGTACTGTTGGTCGAGTTCGGTCCCTCCGAATTATCGGAGAAAAACCTCATGGACGCAGGCCTCGCTGACGTGGGTACTGCTCCGCCCATCTCACATAAGTCAGCGAAGTCTTCATCGCGGCCGTCGTTCGCGTTCAAGCCCGTCCTACACTATTTATCGCGCTACAGTTTTGAGCAAGGGGTTGACGCAGGGCTAATAGCGCCGTGTGAGCACCAGGAAGAGCTTCCGCCTTGGTTAGCAAGTTTATCGATTGATGAACTTAGGGCTTATTCACTGCATGGCAAAACGAGAAAAAGAAGCCATGACCAGCGTATCGATCAGACGATGCTGCATCTATGGCCACTGGTGCAAAACCTCGACCAAGTACTGACAGCTGATGCCCCTGATGCGGTCATTAACGCACATGCAAGGGCATGCAAGCCGAGGCAGAACGAAATGCGGTTGAGAATTGCATTCTATGCATACGTTTGCTTTGGCCTCAGCCGATGGGCACTGCATTACGCTGTAAATCGCATTGGACGTTGGGATCGAAGCGGACGTCAGAAGAAATTTGGACGCCCTTCCCGGCTATATGGCGCGAATCATGGCTACAACGCCAATGATCCTGAGATGATCAAAAGGATGTTGGAGGGGTACAGAACGTTCGCTGGCCCAGGTCAGCATTTCAACCGTATCTATCACCGTACATTAATCTCCGTTTTCGGCTGTGTTGTTCAAAATAAATCATCTGGCAGAAAGGTGTTTGTTCATCCGGCGGGAAGGCCATTTCCCTCCTTCGGACAATTTGCTTATCGCGTGAATTTGGAGTTCCCCCTTGAGGTGAGACAGACCTATAAATATGGATACGCAGGCGGCCGAGACACCTTGTGGCATTCGCAGGGACGCTTTGCTGAAAGTGTAGGTAATCTAATGGAGCGAACAGAGCAGGACGCTTATTGCTGCATACAAGTGGCAAAGGGCTACCTCCAAGGCAGTCACCTACCGCCTCTGTGGGTAGTGCGCATCCGCTGTATCACCTCGGGAATGATTGTAGGTATTGGCTTTTCGTTTGGATCCGAAACCGCAGCTGCGTATCGCATGGCTTTATTTTGCGCCGCGATCGATAAGATGAAATTTTGCGGCCTGTTTGGAATTGATATCTGCCACGATGATTGGCCAAGCATTGGCCTCTCGCCGCACATCGTTAATGATCGGGGACCAGGTAGTACAGCAAAGGCCGAGCTCGCAATTGAAGGGCTAAATGCGATGATCAAAGAGGCGGCCCCAAGTTATTCTGGACAGTCCAAGGCCTCCATCGAGACTACCCATCCCAAGCAGGTTAACCAAAAAGGCAAGCCGCATTATTTGGAGACTAGGCTGACGATTCCGCAGATCGCTGTGCAGGAAATCATGCGTACGATCGCCGACAACCAATGCATTGACGTTACCGACCGGCTCAACAACCTCGCGTTGAGTGAGAATGTATTTCCTACTCCGGTCGGCCTTTGGAAGTACCTTGATAGCAAAGGCCGAAACGTTTCTATACCTACCGTTTTCGATGAGGCGGTGCGTGCTTGTCTTTTGCCGGTAGAAGTGACCGTGCGCGATGATGCCGTGTATTTCAAGGATTCACGATTTGAATCCGAGGAGCTGAAGCAATCTGGAATCCTGCAGAAAGCGCATGACTTGGGCCGCTACGTCTTAACCGGATATATTTTGGATACTTGCGTACGCCACTTATGGGTAGACATAGGAGGGCATTTAGTCCAAGTAGACGCTATGTTGGCTATACGAGATGGGCAGGAACAGCTCTATATTTCGGTCTTGGAGATCGAGCAGCTGCAACAAATCAGACGCGACGCGAAGCTGGAACTGAAATCGCATCGCTTGGCGGTAAAAGCACAGTACGAGACGGCCTTCCAAGACTACACAGGCAAGCCATTTGAACAGTCGGAAGTGAAGTCTGGCCGCTCTCGAAGATCAAAGGGCGCGTCACGCGAAGAAGCGCAACAGGTGGCCGAATACCTTCGAGCAGGTGGTCGCCGATGAACACTTTACAATGCCAACCGCCATGGCTCTCATGGTTCAGTAAACTTGATAGCGACGAGGTGATTAAGCAGGCAGCTTACCTCGCTGTGAAGCCGGTAGAGGGGCTACAAGCACTGCATCTTGAAGAGGCCTGCCGCAGGCTTGAACAAGCTTGGAAAGAGATCTTCGTCCCAGGAGTACAGCATATCGAAATATTGCGATCGTTCGTAGTCCACGCCGCACATTTTTCGGCATCGACCTCTCCGACTTTGAAGGACTACAATCGGCAGCGAAGCGCGGGAGTATTGGCACCCTGCGAGGTTCACAGCATTCGCTGCCTGACAGGGCTGGCAGGCGTTAGCAAATCTTCTTTGGTAAAAGCGTTTGAAAGAATTTGTGCCCTCGACAACAAGGGGCAGTTCGTAAGTGACTGCCAGCGGTTGACGCTTTGTCCAGTTCGACGCATCGGAATCGGTGGCCAGCAGTCTATACGCGGGGTCTTAGAAGAGCTCGCTAACCCGGTTGCTCTTGTTAGCATGAAGCGGGATAACAAGACATTGATGGAGCACGTGAGGCTGTGGTTTTCCACCACAGCTACGTCCGCCCTAATTGTCGATGAAATGCAGTTTTTTACGCAGAGCAGCACTGCCAGCGTGAAGACAACGCAGCTCATTATGATGTTGGCTAGTCTTGGTGTTCCGTTAATTTTTGTGGCTAATTATTCGTTGGTGAACAAGCTCTTGCAGCGGCCGCAAGAGGAGAAAAATCGATTGCTGGCGGCGCCTTATGTTGTGGAACCCCCAGCAGCGAAAGATGAATTATGGTCCGATAGCATCAAGGAATATTTGAGGGTCGCTCCTGATTGCTTCAAAATCGAAACCGACGCGGAGATTGAAGAATTGCACAGGCTTACGGCTGGCCTATTTCGCGCGTTGCGCGAGCTGCTGCTACAAGCCTATAGGGAGACTGCACACCACGGACGCTCCGTCGTCACAATGACTGAGGTGCGTTTGGCATTTGGTAGTCGTGCATACAGTGCATATCGCAAGGACATCGAGGATCTAGCCTCACTTGCTATTACGCACAACACGGAGCGGCGGCCCGACTTAGTTTGTGCATTTACTGAACGCCATGTGGTGCCGGCCGCCGCTGGAGCTAAATCAAAATCGCCTACTCAAGCTCAAGCATTTCCCTCTGATGTCTCCGCCGCGTTGATCGAGGGCACGTTAAGCATAGATGCGCAAGCCACCCTCCGCACGCTGCGACGCTCCTCAGAATCGGTATCAGCTAATGGCAGCGAAGTAAAGGTGTTACGAATGCCGAAGCGAACTGCAGTATCAGCGCAGTCTCTTTTGGACGGGGCATCGCTATTCCGGAAAGTCACTCAGGAGCAGCGCTCTGGTAGCAAGAAGAAGTTAGCAGTTGAGACCCCGGAGATGAACGATGAGAATGCAAGTTGAGCAGGGAGATCTGCCTGTTTGTCTAGCGCCGCTACCAGACGAAACATTATTTAGCTGGTGTAGCCGATATCATCGACTGACGGCCAACGGCCTGGATAAAAACACTAGCGTTCAGCTTTTTGGCGATGCACGTGCTGGCCTTGCGCATGACTTTCCTTGTCGCCTGACGGCATTGGCGGAGCGCGGCTTCGGTATCCTGGGGCCAGCTCAGGTAATCATGCAACGCATGACCCTACTACCTTTTTATCTGCCGTTCAAATCTAAGGCCCACGGTGACGTCGCCGAGACCGCACTCTTTGGGGATGGAATTTCTCACCTGAAGTATCGACTGGGTTTACTCACAAGCGGCCTCGGAGCGGCTCATCCTTTAAAGGCATGTCCAGCTTGTGTCGCCGGTGATTTATCCAGTCATGGGTGGCCTTACTGGAGACGTAGCCACCAATTACCTGGTGTTTGGATTTGCGTGCAACATCAGATGTCCTTGACGGTATATCCACCGCGCGCAAAGCAACTATTTCGATCCGTATGGGCCTTGCCGGTCATTGATGAACGTGCGTCTTTAAACATTTCAGACCAGCTGCTGCCTACTTCCAGGGAGGCCAAATGGTTGTCAAAATTGAGCCGCCTTAGTACAGACTTGCTGTGCTATGAAGCCGGCCGATTCGCCGACGCGGCGCAAGTTGCATATACGATCAGGGGCCGTTTGGCAGCATTGCATATGACGCATGGAAGTGGCCGCATCCAATGGCCAAAAATCCGTTCATACCTTGATGATTTGGCCGTTTGGTCAATCAAACTTCCAGGGCTAAATCATCAAGCAAGCAGCGATCTACTAGCTGTCCAGCTTCAGAGAATTCTGTCTGGCCGTGCTGCATCGCATCCGCTCCGAAATCTAGTGTGGATATCCCTTTGGTTTGAAAATCTTGCTGAATTTCAGGGCGAATACGATAACGCACAAAAATGGGCAAAGTGCGATGACGAAAGCTTCCCCAAATTGCCAGTTCAATTTGGGCTGCAGAGCAAACACGCTGAGCTTTTGACCGCCGTTGCAACAGGAGAGATCAGTATGACGGCCGCTGCTAGGTATGCTGGAGTATCGTATTCGACAGTGGCTGCTTGGGCAGCTAAATTGCACATTCCTTCGCCGCGAAGACCGAAGAAACTTCTCGTCCCGAAATGGGAGATTGCAGTATCGATGCTTCAAGCCGGCGCTAGTAAAGTCGAGGTTGCAGATGTCTGCGAATCCTCCATCGGCACAGTGACGCGGATTATTCGAACCGTACCAGGCCTCCAGGACAAATGGCACGAGGTCCTTCATGAGCAGCGGAGAAGTGCGGCACGTCAATCGTGGAGTTACATTGCGCATCTGCGTAGCTACATTGGTATCGCGGCTTTGCGTAAGCTGGAGCCAGCGGCCTATGCCTGGCTTTATCGCAATGACAGAGAGTGGCTTCGCCATTCGTGTGAGAGTGTCTCGAAGGAAGTTGGATCAAACCATGCCCCTAGGCGAATCGCGAACGCCGACCTGCGCATGGCAGCGGCGTTGCAGGTGGCCGCTGAGGCCTGGCTATCGTCATCAGGGGCGCGGTCCTTAGACGAAATCAGCAGGTCGCTGCCTGGTCTCAGGAAAGCTATCGCAAATCCTGGGCAGTGGCCTTCCACGATAAAAACATTGTCATCAGTTTTGAGCTACGAGCCCACACCGCCGCATCAGAAAAATATGTTCTGCTAGACAGGATCTGTAAAAATTATTAGCAGACCGGAATCAAGCAGCAATGCAAGATTGGGTCTTGCAAATCTACCACCGGAGCAGTATTTGATTCACAACATACCGATACCGTTAAAAGACGAACTAGCAGCAGGGATCCTTGAAAGATTTGCCCAGGTAAACGGAATCACTTCCGTTGAGCTGGCAATTAAGCTGTTAAGGAATAGTGCAACCGACAAGAGACATCAGCCACCTATATGGTTATTAGCTAACGCCTGCGGGCTAGAACAAAATATATTCACGTCAAGACACTCAATGCTGCCCGTGATGTATCCGATATCAAACTACCACGGCCGCCCACACGAGTCCAAGCAAAAACAGACGATTGCTCGACGCGGCTTTGGCACCGCTTTGACGAAGTTCCGATGGTGTATAGAGTGTTCGAAGCTCGACCTCGGATTTCGTGGTTTTAGCCACTTGAGGCGGTGGCATCAGATCGATGGCGTCCACTGGTGTATTGAGCACCGAATTCCGTTGTCGCAGTCTGTCAAAACAGCCGTGCAACCTGCTAGCTTTATATCAAAGCGAGCGGAGGGCATTGTCTTGAATGATGAGGAGGAGATTAGTAATCCTGCATTGCTGCGTTTGGAGCGCATCCTTTTAAACTGGCTACAAAGAGACCGCCCGCTTCACCTGCAAACGTGGTCGCAGGTCATTGGCGAACGATGTCGCATCCTCGGCCTTCGGGTGGGTGAAATCGGAAAACGCCATGTTGCCAGTGACTGGATCGCCGAGCAATTTCCAGATAGCTGGCTAAGCAAATATTTTCCAGAAATTTTAACCAAAAGCCCACAAAGCTACGTCCGCAAAATCGACGGCGCCTGCGTCGATAAACATGTCTCTTACCCAGGACTGGCTTGCGCGGCGATTTTGGCCGTTCTATACCCTTCCTCGGATGATGCGCTGGAGGTTCTGAACGAGGTCGACAAGCGCGTGAGCAATGAGTCAATCGCGAGGTTTCCTAGGGACATGGCCATACAGGTTTTCATGGGTGGGGAAAGCCTTAAGGCAGCGTGTAACAGCGTTGGAGCCCAACTGAGTGAGGTCGAAAGTCATCTGCGGGATATCTGTCTTAAGCGGCGGGTTGTAAACATCTAATCGATGCCGGTTCGGGCCGACGTCGAAGGGGCATGCTGCCCACTGGATTGTAAGATAGGCGAGCTATGGGGCTTGCTTCTTCCTTGTAGAAGACCAACTTGTTGGTCGATGGCTAAGTTTAGATTATCAGCATGTTCAATAAAACACGATGGCATCAGTTCGACCAATAAATAATAGCTGCGTTGCTGATTCGGGACCTACTGGCGTTGAGCCGGAGCTGAAGGCAGACTGAATTTAGGGTATCACTGATCGGCGTTATTTAGCGACATTGTGCTGGTGTTCGCGCCGACGCCAAATTAACTAGGCTACCAAGATTCGTTGACCTTGGCAGGTCCAAGCAAACGCAGGCCCAGTGAGGGCGGCCGGGTCAGTTCCTACGGCAACTGATACAGGCGCTGCGGATCAATGTGGTGTCGGCTCCAACAAACGTGATCACATAGCAAATAATACTGCACCATGGAAATGTATTGTGTATAGTTAAACTTGATTTTTGGCAATTAATTGCGAGAACAAGGATGCTATGACATCGGAAAAAATGGTTCAGAGCCAATCAGGCGTTGCTGCACATGCGAGCGTATTGCGTACTTGGTGGGAATTTTTATTCGCACTGAGTGATGTCACGCGGCGCTGTTTGTTGCCAGTTACTGCCGCGTCGCTTATTGGTGTACTACTTGCATTACCGCAAACTGGGGAGTTTCTAGAGGCGCTGTTGCTAATTTGTGGCACCGATGAAGCCCGCTGCGGGCTCACATATGGAGTACGTGCAACGGCACTGCAATTTATAGTTTTTGAACTTTTGTCGCTTGTGTTTGCGTTAACGATTTGGTATTTAGCACGAATTCTGGTTAGTTATCGGAATGGACACGAGCGCAATAGTAATCGATTTACCAAGCAAATCGAAATCTGGATACCTCGATTGGCCGGAGCAGTGCCTTTTTATGCAATTTCAACCATTTTACTTGAATCGTCTAGGTCGACCGCATCTATAGCCAGCATAGAATTGGTATTGGTTGTGATTGCTTTGCTTTTGCTTAGCCCTGTCTTCCTACATTTCCGTTTTAGCTCGATTTTTGGGCGCAAGAAGCTTGCGATCGGATTTGCTGCAAGTAGCATTGGTGTTGTGTTGTGCAGTATCCAGCCAACCATTGGAATGGATGGGTGGGCCTTTACGGTTCCTTGGCTAGGAATCTTCGTTTGTTATGCGATATTTGCTTGGCAATTTGCTGTCCGCAGTTGGTTGCGCGGGTTAGCAATTGTTGTAATGGAATTCTTAACTGGCTTAGCAACCGTCGAGATAGGTTTGGTGGCCAGATCGGCAACTATAGCTCAAACTTGGGTTTGGACTGTCCCTGTGACAATGATGCTGCCAGCTTTATATTTGGTGTTTGTAATATTTCGTCGCAATGCGGGTTTGCATCGAAAAGGAAAACGTTGGTATCGAAATATCAACCGTGCGTTGACGTTTAAAAGGCTGGCTACGCGACTAGCGCCTCGGTTGCCATGGCGTAGCCTGGTGACCGTGCTTAGTACTTCAATGCTGGTAGTGCTGCTTTGCATCGTAGCGGCGCTTGTACCAGAACAAGCCGCGAAATTGCTGTTTGCCCCAGCTGCGGTGATTTTATGGTTGATTGCCGGTGTATTGATAACATTCTTGTTCTTTTTTGCAATACCACTGGTCCTTCGATTTATGGCAATTGCTGGGTTTATAGCGATTACCCTGATCTCTAATGTTCCGCCGTTACTACTGCGCCAGCCAGAAGTGGCTCTAAATAGCGATTTGTGCAATGACCGTGCCGGAATTTGCCTGCCAGGGGCGATAGTGCAGAAGCAATACGACTCATGGCAAGCGCTGCATGGCGGTAGCAATGATCAAGAGCCGATTATTGTCATCGCGTCAGCCGGCGGAGGAACTCGAGCTGCTGCACATACGGCCACTATGCTCGCTGCGGTAGACGCAGCAACCTGCGGTGTCTTCGGTGATAGAGTATTTGCGATCAGCGCAGTCTCAGGTGGCGCTCTAGGTACCGCTACTTATATCGCTAGCCGTAGAGATGCTCCTTGGACTAAAGAGTTGCGCGAACAATGCTGGGAGCGTAAAGTACCGCAAGAACGCTATGCGAGGTTGCTTCAGCCACTCGTCAATTTGAACTCGGCAGACTATTTATCGCCGATGATGATTCGTTTATTATTTAGAGATATTCCACTGAGTTTGTTGCCGACATGGCTTCGATCTGAAGATGCGGGATGGGATGATTTCCGTAGTAGAGCGGGAATTTTGATGCAATCTTGGAAGCGTGAATATCGAAAGTTATTGGAAAACGAGCCGCATATCGGGCCGATAGTCGACACATTCAGCAACACCCGTGCTAAACGCGCTGGGGAAGTGGATGGTACGGAGCCCCTAGTTCTATTCAACTCCACATCTGTGCAGGATGGTCGACGGGTGGTAATGAGTCAGCCATTACTTTGCCCGAACGACGGCTACTGTGCAGTATTCGGGCAGTCATTGCTATCCGATGCGATAGATAGTGCTCGTTTCCCGTATATCAGTCCGCCGCGTACACGTGATGTGTACGGCTGGAACGCATGGTCTAAAAGCTATATGGTAACGCAGCAGTCACTGGTCGATGGTGGATATTCTGATAATTCGGGGATCGTGACTCTCCTGGACGTGATAGACGGGTTGCTCGATCACCACGTAGCTGCTGATCGCATCAAGGCCTATGTCATAACGAGCAATCCCGCTGAAGGAAGGCCCGTATTGCAAGTGCTCAATGATGCCGATCCTGGATTGCTCGCTCAACTGCAAGCACCATTAAAAGCCATGGTGAATTCGCGTGAAGGGCGTACCGATTGGGCAATGGAGCAGTTACGCAGACGTCTTAAGCCGTCCAATCTTATTTATTGGCCAATGACGGAAGATACTCTCAATGCAGTGGACGATACCTATAAAGCTCAAATGGAACGTCCTCCAGAAGTCTTAGCTCTAGAACATTTGCATGGGGTTGCACCGACGGAACTACGACTGCTCCACGAGCCGCCGCTAGCATGGGCTTTATCGCAAGATTCGGCAAATCGAATATCAATTTTCGCTCAATCTCGTTTCCGCGCATATGGCCATCCTGAGAATGATTTTATCTACCCATATGAGCGTGAGATGATTCATCGCTTAAATTTAGATAGCTCAGGAGCAGCAGTTGTACCTACACCATGATTTTGACATGGTGCGGCCAAAAGAAATGTTAGCCTTGGTCGAAGGACTGTTTCAGGTAGGTTCCAAAGTGAGGTTAAAATCATGGCTCTCTAAAAACCATTTATGGTCGTCAGCAGGAGTGCGAATGGCGTCGAAATCCCTTCTCAATGAGCAAGCAATCTAAGCCCCAACGCGCGCCCTCCAGGGTACCCAAGTCATAAGCACGATTGCCACCGACGGTGGCGGTGGTGTGTTCCAAACACGTGTCGGGGCGCTATACCTTGCAAACATGCTGACAGGTGTACCGACTGCTTTGGGCCTGCACGGTGCTCGGGTCGAGACACTGCGCTTCGAAGCTCACTACACCGGAGCCCACACAGACGATATCGGCACTGTTGCATAAATTCATTCTGACTACAATCTGCCCAAACCCATGCTGACTTTACGCAATACGGACGGACTGAGGCGGGCCAGTGCGGTCATGCGGTTGAGGACACCGACACGAACAGCTACCTCGGTTGCCTGCGCGCTTATCGTTCGCGCGGCCAGCTCCCGACCGGTCAGCACCTTCAACCGGTACATCAAAGTTTCGGCGAGCGAGCGCCGATGATAGCCGCTAGCGACTTTCCATTTTCGTCGGCTGCTGGTAGCGATGGCGCTAATGGCTTCGTTGCGCCATGTTGCGCCCGGCAGACGCTGGTGCCACAGCGCAGCGCCCTCGCGCGGCGGGATTGACTGCGGTGCCCCACGGGCGGCAATAGCATCGTGGCATGCTTTGGTGTCATACGCGCCGTCGCCGCCAACGATATCGATCGGCACATCGGGCGGGATATGATCAAGTAGCGCGGGCAGCACTGCGGCGTCGCCAACACCTTGGTGCGTCATCAGTGCTGCGCAAACCTGGCCCGTGTTCACGTCCATCGCCAAGTGTACCTTACGCCAGGTACGCCGCTTGGAGGTGCCATGCTTGCGTACCTTCCATTCGCCTTCGCCAAATACCTTCAGGCCCCGTGCTGTCGATGACCAGATGCAGCGCCTCGCCCCTACGCAAGATCGGTAACGTCACTTGCAGATCGCGCGCCCGGCGACACAGGGTTGTAGTTGGGAACCTGCAGATCGGGCATGCCGAGCTTGGCCAGACCACTAGCGAAGCCCTGCAGCGCGCGCAGCGGAAGGCGAAACACCTGCTTGAGTCCGAGCAGCATCTGAATGGTGGGTAAGCGTCAATCCAGCGCCGTCTTCCCCTGAGAGCTGCACGTCGCCATGATTGAATTTGGGACGCAAATTGATTGTGTCCACAAATTTATTTATGGACACAATAATTCAACCAGTCACCACCAGGGCGAAACGCGGCCCATATCGCCAGCATAGCGATGCATTCAAGCGTGCTGCCGTGGCGCGCACCTTGGTTCCAGGCGCATCGGTGTCGCTGATCGCCCGCGAATTGAAGATCAATACCAATCAGCTGTTCAGTTGGCGCAAGCGTTTCGGTACCGAGGCCGGGAATGAGGTCAATGCGCCGAGCCAGCTGTTGGCCGTCACGGTAGTCGATACGCCGCCGGTGCCGGCCGCTCTCGCCAGCGGTCCATCTGGCGTCATCGTACTGAGCGTGGGCCAAGCCCAGTTGCGGCTGGAAGGCTCGGTCGACGCGGCCACGCTGACGCTGTTGCTGGCCCGCCTGTTGCCATGATCGGACTGCCGGCAGGAACCCGGATCTGGCTGGCCGCCGGCATCACCGACATGCGCGCCGGCATGAACGGTTTGGCGGTGAAGGTACAAACGGCATTGGCCGAAGATCCCTACAACGGCCACGTGTTCGTGTTCCGTGGCCGGCGCGGCGACATGATCAAGGTGCTGTGGTGGAGCGGCGACGGCATGTGCCTGCTGGCCAAGCGGCTTGAGCGCGGCCGCTTCGTCTGGCCGCAAGCCGCCGATGGCAGCGTGACGCTGACGCAGGCGCAGCTGTCGATGCTGCTCGAAGGCATAGACTGGCGCCGGCCGGAGCGTACCTGGCGGCCGCAGTCGGCCTTGTAAACATCGGGCCGCTCGCGTAAACTCGCCCCCATGCTCAACCACGCCGACCTGCCCGACGACATCGATGCCCTGAAGGCATTGTTACTAGCGTCTGAGCAGACGGTGCGCGAGCGCGACGAAGTGGTGGCGGGATTACGCGCCCAGCTGACCACGACCGAGGTCGAGATCGAGCACCTGAAGCTGCTGATCGCCAAGTTGCGGCGCATGCAGTTCGGTCGCAAGTCCGAGAAACTCGATCATCAGATCGAACAGCTCGAACTGCAACTGGAGGACCTGCAGGCCACCGAGGGCGAGGCCGAGCGCGAGCGCGCGCCGCTGGACAAGGCGCCGCGCAACAAGGCGGCGCGCAAGCCATTGCCCGATCATCTGCCGCGCGACGAACGCGTGTATCCACCGCAGGCCGATGCCTGCCCGGCCTGCGGCGGCGGCTTGCGCCACCTGGGCGAGGACGTGGCCGAGCAGCTGGAATGGGTGCCGGCCAGCTTCCGCGTGATCCGCCATGTGCGCCCGAAACTGGCGTGCGCCTGCTGCGACGCCATCGTGCAAGCGCCGGCGCCGAGCCGGCCGATCACGCGCGGCATCGCCGGCCCCGGCCTGCTGGCGCACGTGCTGGTGGCCAAGTTCGCCGACCACATCCCGCTGTACCGCCAATCGGTGATCTACGCGCGCGAAGGCGTCGAACTGGAGCGCGCGCTGCTGGCGAACTGGGTCGGCGCCGCCAGCGCGCTGCTGCGGCCCCTGGTCGACGTGATCCGGCGCCACGTGCTGGCCGGCCGCAAGCTGCATGCCGACGATACGCCGATTCCCGTGCTGGCGCCGGGTAACGGCAAGACCAAGACGGCGCGGTTGTGGACATACGTGCGCGACGACAGCGCGTCCGGCGACGCCACGCCGGCGGCCGTCTGGTTTGCCTACACGCCGGACCGCAAAGGCATCCATCCGCAAACCCACCTGGCCCACTTCAGCGGCCTGCTGCAGGCCGATGCCTACGCCGGCTTCAATGCGCTCTACCTCGACGGCACGATCCAGGAAGCGGCCTGCTGGGCGCACGCGCGGCGTAAATTCTACGACCTGCATGCGGCCAGGCCGTCGGCCATCACCACCGAAGCGCTGCGGCGGATCGCCGAACTGTATGTGATCGAAGCCGAGATTCGCGGCAAACCGCCGCACGAACGGCAGTTGGTGCGCCAGCTGCGGGCACGCCCATTACTCGACGACTTCGGTAACTGGCTGCGCGCCACGCTCGAAAAACTGTCGCGCAAGTCGGACACGGCGGCGGCGATCCAGTACGCCCTGAACCTGTGGCCGGCGCTGCTGCGCTACTGCGATGACGGCATCATCGAGATCGACAATTCGGCCGCCGAGCGGGCGCTGCGCGGCGTCGCCATCGGCCGCCGCAACTACCTGTTCGCCGGCGCCGACAGCGGTGGCGAGCGCGCCGCCGCCATCTACTCGCTGATCGGTACGGCCAAGCTCAACGGCGTCGATCCGGAAGCCTGGCTGCGCCATGTGCTGGCCAACATCGCCGAGCATCCCGTCAACCGGGTTGACGACTTCCTGCCATGGAACTGCGCCGCGCAGCTTGCTACGGCCTGAAAATCGCAGCTCCCAGCGAGGCAATGCCATCCTTGCCCAACAATGAAATATCCAGTCAAGACGGTTGAGGCAAGACGCTTACAATGGTGGCGTCAGCGTACACACAGGGCCTGCCGCGCTTGGCTGGTCCTGCAGCGGCAGGCTGCTCCTGGTCAGTCTCCAGCCAAACCGTCACGTCGCCGCGCGCGATCAATCCAGCGTTGTATGCCGGCCAGTTGGTGATCCGGTATTTCTGCTTTGGCCCTTGTCGTTGCCATTTATCTTTGCGTTTCATCACGGCAAAAAGCCAGAATCTACACAATTACGCCTAAAGTTAACAGCCTGCATTATGTGCTGTGGCGTGTAAACGTCAGTCAGCACTGGGCGCGGGACGATTTATGCAACAACGCCTGTACGAACGGCTTAAATGCTTGAATAGCTGCTTTTTTGAGCACATTTTCGATTTGCAATTTGATATATTCTTAAATGCTCAGCTAAAAATTCCCAGCAGCGAGGCTGCACCTTTGCCGCGCAAATCAGTAGAAGCTGGGCAACGCAACCCTGCGCGACTCGATTGGAGAAAGATGTCCAAGGCAATGTGACCGCTATATCGGTGCAGTGTACGCGAGGTGCGCACAAGCAAACCTCATCCGGCTAGAGCCTCGACTTAGGTGTCCGTCCTCAGCCAGGCTGCCGACACCGCAAATCGGCGCGCCTGGTCAGACATGCGAAATAACTGCAGTTTTAATGAGCCGCTAGCAGAACCCGAGCTACTTCAACCGGTTGATCTATCTGAGGCCAGTGCCCAGCGTCTACGACATGCAGAGCGGCGTTCCTGGCCTGCGATTTCATGTACTCCGCAGCTGTGACGTGAAGATAAGGGTCGGTTTTTCCCCAGATGAATAAAAAGGGCACCGCGGAATTTCTAAACTCGATCAGGCGCGCCGTATTGGCGGCCACCTCATCCGTTAGCTGATAGGTCATCTGCGCAAAAGCCGGCCCGGCACTCGGCCGTTGCCTGAAATTGTTGTCGATGATCGCGCCGAGAAAATCGGTGTAGTGCGCTTTCTGCGCCTCCGTCAAGCCGGCTTGCATCTGGTCGCGCTGGAACGCCAGGAGCCATGCGAACTGCTCGGGACTCGCCAGAAAATGCCGCGTCAACGCCTTCAATCCCTTGTTGGCGAACAGTTCAATAAATTCCGGCACCCGTAGTCCTGGCGCATCGCCGTAGAACGCATTCATCAGGCAAACGGCGGCGCTACGCGACGGATGTTTCAGCGCGAAGTTGACCGCCGCCGGGCCGCCGGCATCGTGGCCGACCGGAATGATGGTCTCCAGTTTCAGCGCATCCACCACGGCTTCCAAGTCGCCAAGTTGCTGGACGAAACTGTAGTGCGCGCCCTCCGGCTTGTCGGACGCGCCGAAGCCCAGAAAATCTAGTGCCACCACCCTGCGGCCCGCCGCCACAAGGTGGGGAATCAGGTCGTCGTAGATGTGCGCGTTGTCCGGGAATCCATGCAGCAGCACGAAGGCCGGTCCGCTGCCTGGAAAATCGCGCACATAGACGCTGCCGCGATCACGTGCGATGCGGTGTTCGGTGTACGCCGGGAAGTCTGCTTGCTGTGGGATAGTCATGGTGTTCTCCTTCTGTGGGTGGGTGGTTCAGTTCATATTTCTTTCATCGGCGCTTGACATTAAGGGCATATGCTAACATTATTATGGGCATATGCTACTAATTAATTCAAGAAAGGACGTAGATATGGCAAGCCCTTTAGGTCCCAAGTATAAATTAAATAACGGAATCGACATGCCTGCGGTGGGTCTGGGCGTGTTCCACAGCGAACCCGAGGAAACTGTCGCCGCAGTCAGTTCGGCGATAGCGGCGGGATACCGGCTCATCGACACGGCTGCCGCGTACATGAATGAGCAGCAGGTCGGGGAAGGCATCCGTGCCGCCGGCATAGCCCGCGACGAGGTATTTGTAACGACCAAGGTCTGGATGAGCGACTACGGTCCTGAGCAAACTCCGCGCGCGTTCGAGCTCAGTCTGCGCAAGCTCGGCCTGGATTTTCTCGATCTGTACCTGATTCATTGGCCTGTGCCATCGGCTTTCGACGCGACCGTCGCAGCCTACCAGGCGGCCATCAAATTGCTCGCGGACGGCCGGGTTCGGGCTATCGGCGTGTGCAACTTCGACGCCAGCGATCTCGACAAGCTGATCCAGCGAACCGGACATATTCCCGCAGTGAACCAAGTGGAACTGCACCCATTCTTTAACCAGCGCGCGCTGCGCGAAGCCGACGACAGCCACGGCATCATCACTCAGGCATGGTCGCCTATCGGCGGTATCAAACGCTACGGCGAAAAGGCCAAGGCGTCGAAGGAAGTGCAGGACCCGCTCTCGCATCCGACCGTGGCGCTGCTGGCGAAAAAGTACCGGAAGACGCCAGCCCAGATTATCTTGCGCTGGCAGATCGAGCTGGGCACTTCGCCGATTCCGAAATCGGTGCGGCCGGCGCGCATTGCCGAGAACATCGACATCTTCGACTTCGCGCTGACGCCGGGCGAAGTCCTGGCGATCGACGCCCTCGATACCGGCAGGCGCGGCGGTCCGGACCCGCAACTGGTGACCGTCCAGTCCTTCGCCATCACGGCTCCACAAACTTAAACCCGAAAAAGTCAGAGGTGGTCATCATGAGCATCAAGCAAAATCCTGCAGAATTGAGTGCAGCCCCCGCGATGGGTTCAGTCATCTCCCGTCGCGGTTTCTTGGCAGGCGGGGCGGCCATCGGCGCCAGCCTGTTGCTGGGCCAGGTCGCTGAGGCGAAAGACGCAGGCCTCGGCGCTGCGGCCTCGGCGACATTAACGTCGCACATCTTTCAATCGCCCCGTCACACTACGCGCTACTGGGAAGCCGGGCCTGCAGACGGCCCCTTGATGATCTTCCTTCACGGTTGGCCCCAGAGCGGCTTGATGTGGCGCGCGCAGATCGACGCATTCGCATCCGAGGGTTGGCGTTGCGTCGCGCCGGACATGCGCGGCTACGGCGGCTCGTCGGTGCCGGCTGATGCCAGCGCCTATGCCGTGAGCGAGATCGTCGACGACATGGTGGCGCTGCACGACCAGCTCGGCGCGCGTCCGGCGGTATGGGTCGGCCACGACTTGGGAAGTCCGGTGGCGGCGGCGCTGGCCGCTCACCACCCGCAGCGTAGCCGCGGTGTGGTGTTGGTGTCGGTTCCATATGCACCGCTAGGCTTCGCGCTACCGAACCTGTTGCCGCTAGTCGACCGCACACTTTATCCCGCCGACCAATATCCCGACGGCCAATGGAACTATTACCGTTTCTACCTGACCAATTTCGACCAGACGGTCAGCGACTTCAACGCTGACATCCCGGCCAGCCTTTCGGTGATCTACCGACGCGGCGATGCGGCGTCGGTGAACAAAGCTTACCGTTCCGCGCTGGTTGGCCGCAATGGCGGCTGGTTCGGTTCTGCGCATCGCGCGCCGGCCATGCCGCCCGATCCGACCCTATGGCCGGCCGCCGACTTCGACGCGCTTGTGGATGCCTTCCGCGTCACTGGCTTCCGTCCGGCCAATGCATGGTATCTGAATGATGACGCGAATATCGCCTACGCGCAGGCCGCGCCGGATGAAGGCCGCCTGCGCCAGCCGGTATTGTTCGTCAACGGCGACTTTGACGGTATCTGCGACATCACACGCAGCAGCCTCGGAGACCCTATGCGCCGCTCCTGCCCGGATCTTTCCGTGACTAGCCTTCCATCCGGCCACTGGTTGCCGCTCGAACGCAAGCAAGAACTCATCGAAGCCATGCGTTCATGGCTTCAAACCAAAGGGCTGTCAGCTTAAAAGGAAGAGGTGAATATCATGAACATCGACGCAAAAAATCCTGAACTCAAACCGGACCATGAAACTTCGAGCGAGGAGCGCATTCTGCCGCCGGCTGTTTCCCGCCGCGCCTTCCTGGCCAGCGGCGCCGCCGTTGGCGCAAGCCTTATGTTGGGCCAGATGGCCAGCGCGGACGCTGCCGGCGACGGCGAAGGTTTCAAAGAATACGACGTCGCCACCAACGGCATTTCCCTGCACGTCACCGAGCTGGGCAACGGCCCTGCCGTTCTCTTCTGCCACGGCTTTCCGGATACCGCTTATACCTGGCGCCGGCAGATGAAGGCCATCGCCGCAGCCGGGTACCGGGCTATTGCCCCGGACATGCGCGGCTATGGACGCAGCTCGGCGCCCGCCGATCCCAGCTTGTATACGCCGCTGCAAACGGCTGGCGACCTGGTCGGCCTGCTCGACGCGCTGAAGATTTCCAGCGCAGTCCTCGTGGGCCATGACTGGGGCGCAACGCACGCATGGAACGCTGCGATGATGCGTCCCGACCGATTTAAGGCGGTGTTCTGCCTGAGCGTGCCCTACGTCCCGCGCGGCGATACTAGCGTTTTCGAAAAAATGCGCAAGACAGGCCATCAAAACGATTTTTATATGTTCGAACAGATACGGCCCGACGCCGATCAGATCTGGGCCGATGCCGCCGTTACGATTCCAGGCATGCTGTATTGGGCATCGGGTTCAGCCCCCGTCGGCCGGCAGTGGAGTCCTATGGACCCTGCGCGCAGCCTGCATCGTCCGGCCCCCGGGGCATTGCCCTCGTGGGTGGCAGCAGACTACGTTCGCCATAACATCGCCGAATTCCAGCGCACCGGTTTTCATGGCGGGTTAAATTACTACCGCGCCGCGGAACCGTATTTTTATCTGTCGGCGGCCTTCAAGGGAGCGAAGATCACTCAGCCTTCGTTTTTCATCTGGGGCAAGGCAGACGGAATGAGAGAACTCTATCCACTGAGCCTGGACCAGATGCGCGCCGGCCTTCCCGGTCTTGTAGGCGGAATCGAGCTCGATGACATAGGCCACTGGGTACAGCACGAGGCGCCGGATGTGGTCAACGAGCAGCTTCTGAAGTTCCTGTGCTCTATCGATCCGGCCTGACTAAAAATGGAACGCACGCTCAGATGGAATGCGCATCCGCTTTGAGTTCGCTGTCGAATTCTTCCGCGGCGATGGCAGCAAGCACTTCTCGAAGCGATTGCGCATTGGCCGCGCCGTATTTGTTTTCAAAACGCTGTTGCGCCACCTGCCACAAGACGGCAGTTTCACGGAGTTTGCCCTCCCCCTTTTTGGTGATCTTTGCCAACCGACTACGTTTATCGGTAGGGTCGATTTCCAGGACGATGAGCCCCTCCCTTTCTAGCGGCCTGAGATTATGTCCCAGCGCGGACCGATCAAGCACCAGGGAGGTGGCTAGCTGCCCCATGGTCTGGCTTTCGGAGCGGGCAATGCTGCGCAACAGTGAGCGTTGCGTGGAGCGCAAACCAGTCGGCGCCAACACGGAATCGTACAGCTGGGATACGCGACGGGTGGCCTTCCGTAAGGCGGTGTTGTTGCATCGGTTAAATTCAAGCAAAGGATCTCCAGCCTCCAGTTGCCGAACCGCAGCCGCGCCGTCGTAGTCTTGGGCAGCGATGAACGCAAGTGTTTTCCGCAGCTCCTTCGCTCTATTGGCACCAAATTTGTTTTCGAAACGCGCTTGCGCGACAGTCCACAATTGAGCGGTATTCTCAATTATGTGCTCGCCTGCGGGAGTCAGCTTGGCGATTCGATTGCGCCTGTCGCTCGGGTCGATTCCAACGACGACGAAACCTTCTCTTTCCAAGGGCCTGATGCTAATGCCAAGGGCGGATCGATCCAGCACGAGGGATTCGGCGAGCTGACTTAAGGTCGCACTACCGTAACGTGCAATGGTCACCAAAATGGCGCGTTGCGTGTTTCGCAGGCCGCTAGGCGCCAACAGACCGTCGTAGAGTTGCGATAGACGACGTGTGGCCCGACGCAAAGCGCCGTTGGTGCATCGATTTTGTTCGACGAAGGCTAAATCGCCGTCTTCAGCCTGCGGAGTCGAATTTGTTTCTTTTTGCAATGCTGATACCCCTGATCGAATTGATGGCATATACCATCAATTCCGAATATAGTTGCATATGCCCATATCTGTCAACCGACATTCTGCTCCTCTCAACCCCGTCTATATTTCCAACATGCGCAGCAATACAATCAACGACCCACTTCTCTGTAACGGCGCGACGCTCAGGAAAGCAACCCGAAGAGTGACGCAACTGTATGACACCATTTTGGCGCCTTGCGGGCTGAAGATGTCCCAGTGCTCCATTTTGTCGAGTATAGACAGGGCTGGCAGTCCTACTATGTCGGATTTGGCGCACACGATGACTCTGGACCGTTCGGCCCTGGCCCACAACATGAAACCGCTGGAGCGAGATGGTTATGTTGAGCAAACAAAAAACGAGTCGGACGGAAGGTCCCGACGCATCAGGCTTACCGCCGCTGGCCAGGCGAAACTTGCAGAGTCGAATAAACTCTGGCAGCACGCACAGGACCGGTTCGAGACGGTATACGGCCACGAGAATGCCGAGCGCCTGCGCGCTTCACTTAGCATAATTTTCTCGGATGAGTTCGCCAAATTATTTAATGCGGCAGTAAGATGACGGATCGATGTTTTGAAGCAAATGCTCAAACTCCTGAGCTATGCTTGCGCTGGTCGCGTCCCGTGCACCGGGATGACCAATGACGAGCTAGGCCTACTTGGTGCGCGCTTCAAACATGCTCCTCACCGCAGTGATTGCCGGTCGGCGACACGCGCTAGTTAGACGTGGCCGGATTCCCGGGACGTATGCTGGGACTGGACAGCGAGTCGAAATAGCCCTCGCTGACGTCGGCAGCTGCGTCGTATATTCTTCTCTTCAAGGTTATATTCGGACGTAACACGACTCCAACACATAGGCAACGCGTTGCTGACGCTAAAGATCGCAATTTATAGATAAGGCGGACAGGATGAAGGCTAGAACGATCAAGCGCCGGCGCACCAAGCAATCACAGGGACGTTTGCAACGCTCATATGACCTAAAACGCACCCCGGAAGAGCAAGCGTGGCTGGACATTGCGCCTGTTGGCAGGGAATTCGGTTCGCCAGATTGGGAACGTCTAGCGATGCTGGACAGCGGAGTCGCCGCGCCAAAAGAGTGAAGCCGGCCTGGATTACCAATGGCTGTAGCCGGCCGGTAGGCGTCTCTTAAACTCTAAGTCATCTGAAAGTTCGTGTCAGATCAAGTCTGAGCCAGCAGACCTAATGCTTGGGCAAACGTGTGCATCACCCGCCTTCGACCAACTATATTTCCAAGTTGCATCGCGAATCCTACTAACTTGCAGGTTCCGACCAACTTTGCCATGTGTGCTAGGGCCAATGAAATCAAGTACTTAACCTCCGTCATCCCGACCAACTTTATTTGCTCTCATCAACTTCGGCAGAAATCAAAGAAAGCAGGCGATGCACTAATGGTAACCCTTGACCCACTGATGCCCAGCAGGAGGCGGCCCCGAAATTACGTATTGAGCCTTGCTGTTTTATGGATTACCATTTGACTGTCACAATTTAACCAAATGGGTGCCAGCATGGCCGCAACGAGTGAAATGAAGGTGCCGCACCGGAGCCGGCGGGCAGCGGGGAAACTGGCAGTCAAGGGCGTAGCGGAGCGTACGCAACCCGCTGCAAGCAAGATACATTTTCTGTGGGCCAAACAAATGGGGCAGGCCGGCAGTGTCGGGAAAACCTCGCTGCTCCAGCTCAGGGCGCTGGTGGAGCGGGTGCGCGAGGCGCCAGGCGTTCAGCTGTATGACGCTGTGGAAGCCGGGGTGCCAACCGACGTCGTCAAGATGATTGCCAAGGCCACCGGCGAACCGGCTTCCGTGATCATGGGCCTGGCTGGTGTGTCGCAGACTACCTTTGTGCGCAACGAAGCCGCCAACAGGCCGCTGCCTGACGTTGCTGGGCATCGCATCATGGCCTACTTGCGCCTGCTGGCCACCTTGAGCAGGATGCTGGACGAGAGCGGCGACCCGGAGCAGATGAAAACCTTTGACCTGGAAGCTTGGTTTGCGCGCTGGGTCCATGAAAAGCTGCCTGAACTGGGGAACAAGACGCCGGCCGACATGTTACGCAATCCCGAAGGGCAGCGCGCGGTTGAGCAAGTACTGGAGCGTATGCGCGGCGGGCTGGCAGCATGACGGTCAGCCTGTGGCGCATCGCCTCGGACACCACCAGCTATACAGCGGAAGACATGGCCGGCAAGGGAGCCGCCAGCGGCGGGTCGCGATGGAACCACGCCGGCGAGCATGTGACCTACGCTGCTACATCGATTTCGCTGGCGGCCTGGGAAACCCGCGCCCACTTCGCAAAAGGGATGATGCTGCCGTGGAACCGTATCCCGGTGCGCATCGACGTGCTGGACGCGGTGTGGGCGGCGCGCGTGGTTACGCCCCGTCCTTTGCCGGTCGGCTGGAATGTAGTTCCCGAAGGCATGATCTCTCGTTCGATTGGCTCGGCCTGGTTGGCGGGAGGTGCTTCAGCACTGCTGGTGGTGCCGTCGGTGATCATCAACGAGGAAGACAATGTGTTGATCAATCCGGCCCATCCCGACGCGGCCTTAATCACGTCCGAGCGCGTTCGGCAATTCGTCTACGACCATCGTGTCTAGCGCGGCCCGGGGCTTGGCGGTGGCGCCCCTGGGGACCGGCGCAGCAGGAACGCCGGGCGCGCCCCCATCCACGCCTCTCACACCGCCGGCAGGTCGACCAGCAACTGGCGTTCGTGCCAGGCACACCGTAGGAACGGGGAAAATATGTCGGTGGTGTCGCCGTCGACGTTGGCGATGCGTCCAAAGATCGCGCCCGCCTGCGCGCCCAGTTGTTCGACACTTGACAGTTCCAGGTCGGCAGCCGTCAATTAAAGGATGCTGGCGACAATTGCCATCGTGGCGTCGAGTTGGTCGGGAGCGGGACCCAGGATCTGTAGCCGGCGAAAAAGCCGCCTGGCCCGACAGTATCGATTCTTGCCCTTGGCTCATTTACGATGATATTTGGCGAGAATACATGCCATCTAGAATTCTTCCCAACCATCCGCCTCGGCCTTGACCGCCGCCTTCGCGCTGACGACCTTGCGCTGCAGCGCGCGCTTGGCCGGCGCGGGCGCGGGCGCGGGCCGGGCCGGCTTGGACGCCGGACGCTGGAGCGCCGGCGCCGCCTTGGGCACGGGCTTGAGCAGCGGCCGCGCGGCGGGCGGCTTGTCGTGGGTATCGCGGCCATCGAGCTTGAACACGCCGACCACCCGCGCCTGGTTGACCGCCTGATCCTGCAAGGCTTCGGCGGCGGCGGCCGCCTGCTCGACCAGCGCGGCATTTTGCTGGGTCACATTGTCCATCTGGCTGATGGCCTGGTTGATCTGCTCGATACCGGCGATCTGCTCCTCGCTGGCCGATGCGATTTCTTGCATGATGTCGGTGACGCGGCGGACGCTGTCGACGATTTCCGTCATCGTGTCGCCGGCCTGCTCGACCAGCTTGCTGCCCGCTTCCACCTTTTCCACCGAACTGCCGATCAAGGTCTTGATTTCCCTGGCGGCCGCCGCCGAGCGCTGCGCCAAATTGCGCACCTCGGTGGCGACGACGGCGAAGCCGCGGCCCTGCTCGCCCGCGCGCGCCGCTTCCACCGCCGCGTTCAGCGCCAGGATATTGGTCTGGAAGGCGATGCCGTCGATCACGCCGATGATGTCGACGATATTCTTGGACGAGTCGCTGATCGAGCTCATGGTCTGCACCACCTGCGCCACCACGTCGCCGCCCTTGACCGCCACTTCCGAGGCCGACGCCGCCAGCTTGTTGGCCTGGCGCGCATTGTCGGCGTTTTGCTTGACGGTGCCGGTGAGCTGCTCCATCGACGACGCCGTCTCCTCCAGCGAACTGGCTTGCTGCTCGGTGCGCGAAGACAAGTCCTGGTTGCCGCGCGCGATTTCGCTGGTGGCGGTGGCGATGGTGTCCGTGCCGCGCCGCACTTCGCCGACGATGTCGACCAAACTGCGGTTCATCTCGCCCAGCGCCTGCAACATCTGGCCGGTCTCGTCGCGCGAGTCGGACTGGATGTCGCTGGTCAGGTCACCCGAGGCGACGGTGCGCGCGATGCGGACCGCGTGTTCCAGCGGCAGCACGATGCTGCGGCTCAGTATCCACGCCAGCACGCCGGCCAGCGCGATGGTCAGCAGGCCGCCGAAGATCAGCGTGTTGGCGGTGAGGTTTTGCAGCGAGATGGCGTCGGCGGCGCGCTGCACCAGCAGCCCTTCCTCGGCGCCGCCGATTTCCTTGAGCATGACGCGCATGGCGTCCATGCCCGCGCGACCGTGGCCTTCGCGCTCGAAGACCAGCAGCGGGTCGATGGAGGCGCCGTCGTTGGCCTTGTGCCGCAGCGCCAGCGCCGGCTCGACCGCCTGGCCGTACCAGTTCTGCTCGGCCTGCTGCAAGCGTTGCAGACGATCTTGTTGGGCCGGATTGTCCGACGTCAGCTTGCGCGCCTGTTCCAGGTGCGTGGTGAAATCGGCCCGGCCGGCGGTGAGCGGTCCCTGCGAGGCTTCTTCGCCGGTGAGCGCGTAGCCGCGCTCGCCGGTTTCCATATTGAGCAGGCTTTCCAGGATGGTCTTGGTTTCCGCCATCACTTCGTGGGTGTGGTTGTTCCAGCCGTTGGCCTGCGCCAGCCGCGAAAAGTTGGTGTAGGCCGTCGCCAGCAGTACCGCGAGGATAATGACTACCGAGCCGAAGCCGAGATAGAGTTTGCGGCTAATGCCGATGTCAGAAAATCGCACGATATCCTCCCGCTGGTTTGTTTGAGGGAAATGACAGGGACTGGGCAGCCTCTCAATTTAGCACTTTCCCGACGGTGAACATACGCGCATTGTCACTGTCCAAAAATAGCCGCGCCGCTGATGGATAGGATGGCGCCGGACGCCAACGCCAGTGTCAACGCAGCAAACGAACATATAATAAGAGACACTAATGGGAGGGCTATCAATGTCGATACGATGGGTTTTTGCGTGTAGTTTGGTCCTGCCTTTGCTGGTGCGGGCGGCGGAGCCGGCGCCGTCCGAGCCGGTCGGACATATCACCGGGCTCGGCGGTATATTCCTCAAAGCGAAAGATCAAAAAGCACTGGTGGCGTGGTACCGCGATGTGCTCGGCCTGCCGTTGCAAGCCTGGGGCGGCGCGGTGCTGCGCTATGACGCTCCGCAGCATCCGCCGGCGGTGGTGTGGAATGTGCTGCCCGCCTCGACGAGCTACTTTGCGCCATCGGCCAGCGCGTTCATGATTAATTACGCCGTCGACGACATGGACGCGTTTATCGCACGCCTGGAGGCGAAAGGCGTCTCGGTCCTCAAGCGCAGCGATGACGCGACCGGGCGATTCGCCTGGCTGCTAGACCCGGAGGGCAACAAGATCGAGCTTTGGCAGCCCAAGGCGACAGCTACGCCCTAAGTTTATTTGGACAACAGGGCGTGCAGCGTAGCGATATCCGCTTGCAGCTTCAGCGCATGCTGGCGATGGCGCTCCTTCGATTCCGGGTCTTGTAGCACCGCCGCGTCTTCAAACAGTTCCTGCACCATGCGGGCTTTTTCCTGCAAGGCCCTGAGCGACGACCACAGCGCCGCTTCGACTGTGTCATCTTGCAGTTCGGCCAGCACGCGGGCGGAAAAACTATGGCCCGTATGGCAGCGGAAGCGCGGCGGGATGACGTCATTCAGTTTCCACAGGGCGCCATTGCACTCGGGACAGGTATAGCCGGACGGGATGCCGATGCGCTGTAAATCCTCGATGTCGCCCACGCCTCGCACATAGCGGTTTTCCACCCTCATCCATTCGGGCGGTTGGGGTTTCCGGTCCGCCGCGCCGACGCCGGCGCCGGCGGGCCATTGCGGCGCGTGTGCGGCCAGGGCCGTCAACATCGGCCCGATCTCGCACAGCGGCAGCACATTGTCGACCGTGACATAGCTGAGCGCGCTGGCCGGCATGTCGGGCACCTGCGCGTCTTTCGGATCTTGAACGATGGCATAGCCGCCGCAAGTTTTTACCGCGTGCAAGCCGGCCGTGCCGTCGTCGAGATAACCGGTCAGGATGGCGGCGATCACGAGGCCGTCGAACGCCGCGGCGGCCGAGCGAAACAGGGGATCGATGGCCGGGCGGGTGTAGTGTTCCTTGGGGCCGCGCCACAGTCGCGCCCTGGGCTGGCCGTCGTGAATTTCCACGGTCAGATGGCGGTCCGGCGGCGCGATCAGCACCTGGCCCGGCAGCAGGGGAAGGCAGTCTTCGGCGTGCTTGACCGGCAAGGGACACAGCTTTTGCAAGATCTCGGGCAGCAGGCTGCGGCGCGCGCCTATGTGCATGACGATCAGCACGGTGGCGCGCAAGTTGGCGGGCAGGGCCGACGTAACGCTCGTCAGTGCGTTCACGCCCCCCGCCGACGCACCGATCACAATAAGCTTTTGCATATTCCTTACCGCCAAAAATGGACCCCGGCAATCGACCGTCCAGGCACGCCGGCGCCAGGGATCAGCGATGGCCGGCCAGCTTGCGGCCGGCGAGGAAGTCGTCACGGACCGCCCTCGCCGCCGACGGCGCCATACACCTGGCCGGTGGCATAGCTCGATTCATTGGACGCCAGCAGTACGTAAACGGCCGCCAGCTCGGCCGGCTGGCCCGGCCGCTTCATCGGCGTATCGGCGCCGAATTCCGGCAGCTTTTCCGGCGGCTGGCCGCCCGTCACCTGCAAAGGCGTCCAGAACGGTCCCGGCGCCACCGCGTTGACCCGGATGCCTTTTGTCGCCAGCTGCTTGGCCAGTCCCTTGGTGAAAATCATGATCGCGCCCTTGGTGGCGGCGTAGTCGATGATGTTCTCGCCCGGATTGTAGGCGTTGACGGAGGCCGTGTTGATGATGGTGGCGCCCGGTTTGAGCAGGGGCACGGCGGCCTTGGTGATCCAGAACATCGCATATACATTGGTCTTGAAGGTTTCGTCGAACTGGGCGGTGGTGATGTCGAGGATGGAGTCGCGCGAGAATTGGCGGGCGGCGTTGTTGACCAGGATGTCCAGCCCGCCGAGCTCGCGCGCGGCATCGGCCACCAGCTTCTTGCAGAACGCTTCATCCTTGATGTCGCCGGGAATGGCGACCGCCTTGCGGCCCTCGGCGCGGATCAGCGCCACCACTTCGCGCGCATCCGCTTCCTCGGCCGGCAGATAGCTGATGGCCACGTCGGCGCCTTCGCGCGCGTAGGCGATGGCGGCGGCGCGGCCGATGCCGGAGTCGCCGCCCGTCAACAGCGCTTTGCGCCCCTTGAGCCGGCCCGAGCCCTTGTAGCTGGTTTCGCCATGGTCCGGGCGCGGCGACATTTTACCGACCAGGCCGGGCCACGGTTGCTGTTGAAAAGGAAATGGCGGCGCCGGATAGGCGCTGACCGGATCGGCGGGCGGCCGGGGAGCGGCGTCGGCGCTGGCAGCTTGTTGCGCGCCGGCAGGGGCCATCGCCGCCCCCAGCAGGCCGGAAGCCGCCGCGCCGATCAAGGCGCGACGCGAGGAATTAGGGTTATCCATCATTCGTCCTTTCTCAGTGTGAACTGCCATTTTTCGCGCTTTTTCGGCGACACACTGTGCGCTAATTCGCATACTGATGACAAAAAAATCGATCGAGTTGAAGAATTTTTCTGGATGAAAATAAACGGTTTATACTATTTATATAGTATATATTATTTATATAGTATAAATCGTTATGCATTTTGTATAGATAAATAAAAAATCTTTAAGAGATCGCGCGGATTCCAGCCCTGCATGGGGATAGGTGAAATGACGCTGCGGCCCAGCAAGGCAAAACCAAGCAAAACAAGGCGGAGAAGGCGGAATTATTGGCGGCCCGCAATGGGGAAATAGATGGGTTTGTTGCGAAGCGGTATTTTATTTTATTGCACAATCGCATTTTTGTGATTAGACTGCACTAAAATTAAGAACGTTATCGCAACCATAGAGACCAGCGTGACCTCCTCCTTCACAACACAGGCAAGTGCATTTCCGGGCTGGTTTCCAGCGACATTGCTGCGCCGTGTCGCCGCCGCTACCGTCTTGTCCGGCCTGGCGCTGAGCGCCTCGGCCACCGACGTATCGATCGCCGGCTTCGCTTTTTCCGGCGACTTCCAAAGCGCCGCCGAGCGCTTTCCCTACACGTTCAAGCTGTTTCGCGACCAGGAAGCCCGGGGCGGCGGCGCGAACAGCTATTCGCGCCTGGTGGTCGGCCAGGCCGGCGCGATCAAGAACGCCGCCTATCAGTTTTCGCCCGGTGCGGCGGTGGGCCTGGGCAACGATCGCGCCCTGATGTCGGTGCTGGTGCTGACCGGCGAGACGGTCGACACCGAGAACTATGGCGGCTATTACAAGACCTTCGTCAATTTACGGGGCGATACCCTTATTTTCGACTACAAGAGCCAAACCATCGTGCGCAGTTGTCCGGTCAGCGTGGCGCTGTTCGACGCCACGCCGCAGCCGCCGAGCCGCGAGCGGATCGCCGGCTTTGTCGACAATTTGCTGCGCCGGCCCGACGCCAGGGGCTTGATCAGCCAGTTCGCCCGCTGTCTGGAACAGGCCACGCCGCCGCGCGAGGGCAAGCACACGGTGCAGGTGCGCCAGAGCGACATCAGCCCCGAAGCGCTGGCGCAGTTTCCCGCCGCCATGCGCGCCCATCCGGCCGCCGTGCAAGCGATGCTGGCCGACTCGCTCGGTTCGGTGCTGGCCGCCCGCCTCGGCATTTCCATGCTGCCCAATAATATCGGCCACGCCGTCGGCGGCATCATGTCCATGCGCCTGGAAAGCGGCGACGACATCAAACTGAAACTCGGCGAAGGCGATTATGTGTTCGACCTCAAGCTGAACAAATTCGCCAAGATTAAAACCGCCGAAACCGATGTCAGCGCCACCTATGTGTATGGCGCGTTCATGACGCTGAATTTTCTCGAACCCCAGCTCAATACCTCCTTCATCGCCACCAATTTGAAAAACGGCGAAACGGCCGTGCTGCCCGCCGGCCAGGTCAACAGCGACGACTTCGCCGCCTATCAGGACGCCATACGCGGCCTGTACACCAAGTTTGCCGACGCCTTGAGCCGGCCCGGCTCCAAATGGCTGGACTCAGCCGCCTCCGTGCAACCGATCGAGCCGCAGATGGCGGCGGCCCGTACCACCCTGGAAACGTGCAAATGAAAAAAATCCTGCTGCTGGCGGCGCTGTGCCTGTCCGCCCTCCACGCGCACGCCCAGGTCATCCAGGCCAAGGGCGTCGGCACGCTCTCTTACGCCGGCGGCTTGACCCAGGACGTCAAGGACCAGGCCTATGTCAAAGCCCAGCTGGCCGCGGTGGAGCGCTATTTCGCTGAAAGCGGCGAGTCCGAGTCGCAAAACTTCGACAGCATCGAGGGCAAGGTCGCGGAGAACCTGGACAAGTTCATCTTCAACACCGCCATCCTCAATGAACAGGACCAGGCCAGCGTCCACAAATACTCGATCGCCGTGCGCATCGATTTGAACGTCGCCCGGCTGCGCACCGCCCTGCGCGGCGCCAGCAATACCGGCAAGGCCGGCAGCGCGGCCAAGTCCCAGCTGGTGTATCTGTTTGTCGGGCGCGAGGCGGCCAGCGTGCGTTCCTTCGATGCGCGCGTGCTCAAGCGCGTCGAGGCCGAGGCCGACGCTAGCGGCACGGCCAGGGGCGCGCAGCGCGCCACGGCGCAAGTCGAAACCGGCGGCAGCTCGACGCAAAAGGCCGACGACACCGTCTACCGGCTGCTGCCGATCGCCAACGTCGGCACCGCCATCAGCAGCCTGTTTTCCCAGGGCGGCTTTGTGATGGTCGATCCGGCCTACGTCATCAGCGACCGCGATTTCAAATCGATCAACAAGGATTTCTCGACCGGCAACGACCTGCAGCCGGCCACCCAGCGCGCCATCGTCGCCACGCTCAAGAAAGCGCAAGTGCCGCTGCTGGTGATCGCCACGCTGGACGCGGGGCCGCCCTCGCCCGATCCGGCCACCGGCATGGTCCGCGTGAGCGTGGGCGTGACCGGCCGCGTGCTGGACCTGAGCAATGGCTTGCCGCGCGAAGTGGCGTCGGTGCCGCTGACGCAGTGGTATGGCGTGGCGCCGGACAATGCGACGGCCCGCGACCAGGGCTTGAAAAAGGCCGCCGAGGCCGCCGCGCGCGAAGTCATCAGCCGGCTCAACGCGGCCGGCATCCAATAGGGCTTGCACCGGTAAGCAAACAGATAGGCAGGTCGTTGGGGCCGTTTTTTATGCTGACGGGCGGGCTCCATCTTTTTTCAGTCGGCGGGAGTAGCAATTATGAGCAAACAACTTGTCGGCACGGTTCTGTGCCTGTCCATCGCGACGCTGGCCGCGCCCTCCTTCGCCCAGCTCGGTGGCCTGGGCAAGGCCATGGGCGGCGGCGGCAGCAGCGTCTCGGCCGAAGCGCTGGTGCAGAGTTATGTCGGCGGCACCCAGCAAGTGATGAGCGCGGACGTGCATCTGCTCAGCGCCCTGGGCAAGAAAAGCGCGGCCGAGCGCGAAGCGCTGGCGGCGAAAAACCTGACCAGCGGCGCCACCACGGATGGCCTGCGCGACGCCGCCCTGGTCCAGACCGAAGGCAGCAAGACGCTGGAGGACGCGCTCGGCACGGAGAAGGTCGCCATGAGCGCGGAGAGCAAGAAGATGTATGTGGCCGGCGTGATCGACCTCGTCAAGGGCGTCAAAACCTACGCCGGCATGACGGGCGACGTGCAGAACTTCAAGCCGGGCGTGAGCTCGATCGGCGCGGCGGGCGATGCGGCCCTGTATGTGGCGAAGTCGCTGCCGACCTCGCTCACCAACTTGAAAAATACGCTGAAGCGGTCGATAGATTTTGCCAAGGCCAACAAGATCGTGTTGCCGGATGACGCCACCAAGGCGCTCAACGGCTAAGGCTCGGCTCGCCCCGGCCGCCCCGGCTTCCCTGCGGCGGCCGGGGCCCTTGTTTCCCTCTCAGAAAATACGCTATGAACCAGTCTCCAGAAACGCCTGTCTTTCAAAAAAAGGGCAGCGTCAACAAATGCCCGAGCTGCGGCGCGCAACTGGGCGCGTTTGTTTCCGCCTGCCAGTCTTGCGGCCATGAATTCACCGACGTCGACGCCAACCGCTCGATCACCGCCCTGGTCGCGCGCTTCGACGAGATCGAGCGCGAAGTCGACGACAAGGGCATCAAGGGCCGCCACCGCGTGCAAGCGGTCACCGACAAGCGGGCCCGCGTGATCCGCGACTTTCCGGTCCCTAATTCGCGCGACGACTTGCGGCAGCTGATGTTCTTCATCCAGCCCAAGATCGTCCAGAGCGTGCAGCCCGACCCGAATATCGAAGACTGGCGCAGCAAATTCATGGAGGTGCTGAACCGCGCCCGGCACGCTTATAAAAACGACGACAGCGCGCTGGCCGAATTCGACGGCATCGCAAAAAGCCTGGAGGGCAGCGTCGCCGCCAGCATGCGGATCAAGGCCAGGCGCAATCCGGTGTTCGCCGCGCTGGCCGTCGGCGCGGTGCTGCTGGCGCTGGCCGGCATGGTCAGCTCGCGCCTGGCGCAGAACAAGGTGCAGGAGTGCGAAGACCAGTACACGGCCAGCGCCCGCATCGAAGCGGCGCGGCTGGAAAAAATCGCCGCCAGCGCCGATCAGGGTTATCAGGGCCGGCATTACGCGGACGCGGCCGCCAGCGCCGGCAAGCTGTATTGGGACTTGGCCGACGCCGCCTGCAAGTCTGTGGAAAACCAGCATAGCCGCTTCGTGTGGGATGGCAAGCGCGCCAAGGCGCAGACGCAAATCGAGGCGGCGGTGGCGGCCGAGACGGCGCAGCAATCGGCGGCGGCGGACCATGCGGCGGCCGAACAGGTGGCGGCGGAGCAGCGCGTCGCGGCGGCGAAACAAGCCGTCGAGCGCCAGGCCGAGGACGCCGCCCGCGTGGTGGCGCAGAAGGAAAAAGCCAAAGAAGTCGAGAAGAAATGGTAAGGCCGCCACGCGCGCGATCACGGATACGGGGAAGGTGACAGATGGGCATATTTGGCAAAAAGAGCGAAGGCGGGATGATGGATGTCATCCGCTGCGACGAAGAAAACTACCTGATCTGGAAGTGGCGTCCCAGCGGCGCCGCCAACAGCACGCACAAGGAAAACGCGATCCGCTGGGGCAGCAGCCTGCGGGTCAAGGATGGCGAAGTGGCCGTGTTCGTCTACCAGCAGAAGGATGGCGCCAACCAGGACTTTATCGAAGGTCCGTTCGACGAGACCATCAAGACGTCCAACTTCCCCGTCATCACGAGCATCCTCGGCCTGGCCTACGCCGGGCAGTCGCCGTTCCAGGCCGAGGTATATTTCATCAACTTGCAGGGCCAGCAAGACCTGCCCTTCGGCGTGCCGTATTTCGACGTGTTCGACAACCGCTTCCTCGACTTCCCGGTGCGGATGGCGGCGCGCGGTTCCATCAAGTTCAAGCTCAGCGACTACCGCGCCTTCATCAAGCTGCACCGGCTGATTCATTTCGACTTGCAGGATTTCCGCGTGCTGGTGCGCGACGCGGTGCTCAAGTATGTCAAGGGCATCATCAGCAACGCGCCGGCTGACCACGGCATCCCGGTGCTGCAAATCGAGCGCAAGCTGCTCGACATTAACGACTTGATCGAGCCGCGCATCGCGCAGGCGTTCCGGGCCGACTTTGGCGTCGAACTGGTCCGTTTCGACCTGGCGACGATCGAAGTCGACAAGAGCACCGAGGAATACCAGCAGCTGCGCAGCATCACCGCCGACCTGGAAGTGGCCATGCGCCAGAAGCAGAACGACATCAGCATCCGCAACCTCGACCAGACCCAGGACATCAACGCCGTCAACATGCGCGAAACGCTGCGCATCCAGCGCGAAGCGGCCGAGAAATTCCAGACGCTGCAAACCGAAACCCAGCATCTGGCGGCTCACCAGATCAACCAGCAGACCAGGGTGCTGGAGGCGGCCGCCAACAACCTCGGCGAGATGGGCGCGATGAGCGGCGGTGGCAGTGGCGGCGGTTTCAATCCGGTCGGCATGATGACCGGCCTCGCCGTCGGCGGCGCGATGGGCGGCCAGATGGCCAATATGATGAATATGAACGCGCCGGCGATGCAGCCGCCGCCACCGCCGCAGCTGCAATACCACATCAGCGTCAACGGCGTCAGCACCGGCCCGTTCGGCCACGCCCAGTTGCAGGAGATGGCGCGCGGTGGGCAGTTGCTCGATTCTAGCCACGCATGGAAGCCGGGCATGGGCAACTGGGAGCTGGCCGGCAATCTGCCCGAGCTGGCCGCCATGATCGCCAGCGCCCGCCCGCCGATGCCGCCACCGCAGCAGCAACAGCAGCAGCGGCCCGAGTCCCCCGGAGACGCATGATGAACGACGATAATTTTTTCTCGATCAACCGCCTGGTTGAATTCGGGCTGGGCATGGCGGTCGCCCGGCAGATGACGGAGGCGATGAACCAGGCCTTGCGCGCCAGCCACATGCCGGGCCTGCAAACGCCGCCGCTCGATACGCAGCACCACTATCATGTGATTTTGGACGGCCTCACGGCCGGGCCGTTTTCGGCACAGGAATTGAGCCGCCTTATCAGCGAGCGCAAGGTCGGCAAGGATAGCTACATCTGGCGCCCCGGCATCAGCAAATGGCAGACCGCCGCCAGCCTGCCGGACGTATTGCGCCTGGTGGCGCTGGCGCCGCCCGTGTTCACGCCCGGGGAGCAGGGATGAAAATCCATCCCCTGAACTGTCTGATCGCCGCCCTGCTCGGCGCGCTGCTGGCGTACGCGGTCGCTGCGATCGACAGCAATGTCATCAAGGGCAGCAGCGCCGTCGGCGCCTTTCTTTCGCTGTCGCTCACGCTGGCCGGCGCGCTCGGCATCAGCTATGCGGACGGCCGTACCGGCGTCAACGTGCGCATTGTTTCCTTCGTCTTCTTCATCGCGGCCTTGCTGGTCAACCTGCTGTGGGCCTGGTTCGCCCTGTCCCAAGGCAGTTATGTCGTCACGCTGTCGCTGGTGTTTTTACTGTATGTGCTGATCGCGCAGGCGATTTATTCGACCAGGCAGTAATGGTGATGGTCAGCGCGGCTGCCGCTGCGCGCCGGCCTGATTGCGCATTGACGCCGGCAGGCGTCGGCGGTATCGTCGGCAATTGATCCCGCAGAAAGTCGATATGAAAAACAATCCGGTCTATCCGCGCCGCCGGGCGCTGGCGCTGGCCTGCCTGGCGATGGCTGTCGCGATGCCGGTTGCGGCGCAGACGCAGACGTTGGGGCCGGCGCCGCTGCCGCCTGGCGTGGCGGCCGCGCCGCCGGCGCCGCTATCGGTGGCCGTGCTCGGCTCGGGCGGACCGGGCGCCACCGGGCGGGCGGCGTCCAGCTATCTGGTGCTGCTCGACGGCGTGCCGCGCATCCTCGTCGATGCCGGGCCGGGCTCCTTCGTCCGCCTCGGCGAGGCCGGGCTGTCGCTGGCGCGCACCGATATCGTGCTGCTGACGCATTTGCACATCGACCATGTGGGCGAGTTGCCGGGACTGTTCAAGGCGCGCGCGGTGGCGGGCGGCGGTCCGATCAAGTTTCGCGTGTTCGGGCCGGACGGTCGGCGCGGCGGCGGTGGCGCCGCGGCCTATCCGTCGACCAGCCGGCTGATGCATCTGCTGTTCGACCAGCAGGGTGCGTTCGGCTACCTGCGCGATTTTTCGGCGCCGCTGAGCTGGCAGGTCACCGACATCGCCAGCGCCGTCAAGCCGGGCCTGCTGCCCAGGGTGGCGCTGAGCGAAGGCGGCTTGAAGATCACGGCCATCGCCGGCCATCACCGCGATGCGCCGTCGGTGATTTACCGCATCGATTATGCGGGCAAGAGCGTCACCTTCAGCGGCGACCTCGACGCCGAGGCGCTGGCCGATTTGCGCGCCATCGCCGGCGGCACCGATCTGCTCGTGTTCAACAGCGTGGTGCTCGATCCGCCGCGTTCGCCGCCGGTGCTGTATACCCTGCACACGCCGCCCAAGACCATCGGCGAACTGGCGCGCGATGCCGGCGTCGGGCGGCTGCTGCTCGGTCATTTGTCGCCGGCGGTCGAACAGGCGCGCGACGAGGTGGTCCGCTCGATCGCGCAGGGCTACGGCGGGACCGTGACGTTCGCCACCGACGGCGCGCTACTGGTGCCGTGAGCGTGCATCGGCCCACGGCGGCGTGAGCGTCGCAGTGGCCCACGCCGGCGCCGGCCGCGCGCGCCGCTAGCGCTCGTCGCGCACCAGCCAGGCGCGCGCGGCCGCCAGCGTTTGCTCGAGCTCGCGCCGCACGGCGTCGCACAGCGCCGGCAGCGATGCTTCGCGCTGCTCGGTGATCGCGGTTTCGGCCTCGATGGTGGCTTCGATCAGGCGCTTGGCGCCGAACGCGCCGACCGCTCCGCGCAGGCTGTGCAGCAGACGCGCGGCATCGCGCAGCCGGTCTTCCTGTAGCGCCAGGTCGATGTCCGTCATCGGTTGCATGCCGGTGTCGAGCGCGCCGCGCACCATCTTGTGCAGCACGGCGCGGCCTTTCGGATCGCGGCCCATGACGCGCAGCAGGCTGTCGATGTTGAAGCTGCCCGGCGTGTCGCCGGTTGCGGTGGCCGGTGGCGATGCGGCGTGGGCGGCGGTCGTGGCGGCCCCGGCAGCCGCGCCGGCATGCGCGTTGCCGTCGGCGGTGCCATCAATGGCCTCATCGACGGAGCCAATAATGGCGCCATCAATGCCGCCATCAATGCTACTGTCAGCGCCGCGAGTGCCGCCAACATTGTCGCCGCCAGCGCCGCCAACATTGCCGCCAACAGCGGGGGCCGGAGTTTCGCCGCCGGCATCAGCGGCCGCCATCGTGGCTGGCGCAACGGCGCCGGGGCGCTTGCGTTTGGCCAGCGCGGCCGCCACCTTGGCGGCGAACACGCTATCGATGGCGGAAGGCTGGGCGGGGGCTGCCGTGCTGCTCGCCCTGGCCTCGCTGCCGGCGTCCGGCGGCGGGGGCGTTGCGGCCGGCGTGGCCGTGGCAGCAGGTGTGGCCATTGCGGCCGTTGCAGCCGTGGCAGCCGGTGTGGCCGTTGCAGCCGGCGTCGCCGCCGGTGGTTCGGCGGGCGTCCCCACCGCTGGCGTTTTCTCGCCGGCGACCATTTCCCCGGTGCCCGTTTCCGTCGCCGCCGGCCGCAGCCGCGCCGGCAGGTGGCGCTGGATGACGGCCAGCATTTCCGCGACCTCGACCGGCTTGGCGATGAAGTCGCTGATGCCGGCGTCGACGCAGCGCTTGCGCTCGGACGCCAGCACGCCGGCCGTCATCGCGATGACCGGCAGCGTCAGCCGCAGCTCCTGGCGCAGCATGCGGGTGGCGCTGAAGCCGTCGAGCACCGGCATCTGCATGTCCATCAGCACGATGTCGTAGCGGCCGGCGTCGCCGCGCAGCAGGTCGACCGCCTGCTGGCCGTCGCCGACCACGTCGAGCGTGGCGCCGGTGTGTTCGAGGATGCCGCGCGCCACCGTCTGGTTCAACAGATTGTCTTCGACCAGCAGGAAGTGGACGCCGGTCAGGCTGCCGGCGATGCCGGCATCGGCGAGGCGGTCGTCGCCGGCGGCGGATTGCGACGCCAGCGCCTGGTGCAGCGCGTCGAACAGATTGGAGCTGGTGATGGGCTTGACGAGCACCACGTCCGCTTCCGGCGCGCTGGAAATTTCTTCGAGCCGGCCGCGGGCGAAGGCGTTGACCATGACGACGATGGGTTGCTTGCGGCCGGCGGCGGCGAGGCGGATTTCCTTGGCCGTGGCCAGGCCGTCCATGCCCGGCATGTGCCAGTCGGCCAGCACCACGTCGTAGGCGTGCTCGGTCTGCTGGCGCTGGCGGAACAAACGGATGGCGGCGGCGCCGGAATCGACTTCGTCCGCTTGCCAGCCCCAGGCGTGGATCAGCTTGCCGATCAGCTCGCGGCTGGTCTGGTTGTCGTCGGCGATCAGCAGGCGCAGCGGGCCGATGGCCGGCTTGCGCCGTTCTTCGCGCGGCACGGCGAGCAAGTCGAACGACAGGCTGAACCAGAAGCTGCTGCCGCGTCCCGGTGCGCTGTCCAGGGCGATCTGGCCGCCCATCAGCTCGATCAGCCGCTTGGTGATGGTCAGGCCCAGGCCGGTGCCGCCGAAGCGCCGCGTGATGCTTTCGTCGCCCTGGGCGAAGGCGCTGAACAGCTGCGCCTGCTGTTGCGGCAAGATGCCGATGCCGGTGTCGCGCACCTCGAAGCGCAGCAGCGCGCTGCTGGCGTCGCGGGCGTCGACGCTGACCGTCACCACCACCTCGCCCTGCTCGGTGAACTTGATGGCGTTGCCGGCCAGGTTGACGAGGATTTGTTGCAGCCGCAGCGCGTCGCCGCGCAGCTGGCGCGGCACGTCGGGGTCGACGCTGATGGCCAGCTCCAGCTCTTTTTCGCCGGCGTTCATGGTCATCGTCGTGGCCAGCGTGTTCATGGTCTCGTCGAGGTCGAAGTCGATGGGGACGATGTCGAGCTTGCGCGCCTCGATCTTGGAAAAGTCGAGCACGTCGTTGAGGATGCCCATCAGCGACTGTCCCGACACCCGCACCATGGCCAGGTATTTGCGCTGTTGCGGCGTCAGCGGCGTGGTGCCCAGCAGATAGGCCATGCCCAGCACGGCGTTCATCGGGGTGCGGATTTCGTGGCTCATATTGGCCACGAAGTCGCTCTTGGCGCGGTTGGCCGCCTCGGCGCGGTCGCGCTCGCGTTCGAGTTCCTGGGCCCGCGTTTCCAGCTCCAGGCGCAGGCGGTGGCGCTCGGTGATGTCGGTGACCACGGCCAGCACCTTGGTGCCCTGGTCGGTGTGCACGGCGCTCAGGTTGAGTTCGACCGGGAATTCGCTGCCGTCGCGGCGCAGGCCCAGCAGGTCGCGGCCGTCGGCGCCCATGCGCAGGGGCTCGGCGCTCAAACGGGTATGGACGAAATGTTCGCGGTAGGCCACGTACTCGGCGCGCAGCCGTTGCGGCACCAGCTGTTCCAGCGGCTGGCCGACGATGGCGTCGCGGGCATAGCCGAAGCAGCGCTCGGCTTCCCGATTGAAGCGCTCGATGCGGCCGTCGCCGTCGATCACCAGCACCGCATTGGGGGCGAATTCGATCAGGCTTTGCAGGCGGGCGTCGGCCGCCAGGCGCTCGTGCATGAGGCCGTTGAAGGCCATCGTCAGTTCGCCGATTTCATCGTGCGTGACGACGGCGATCGGCGTGAACCGGGTGGCGTCGTGGCGCAGCGCGAGGATGGCGTCGCGCAGCCGCACCAGCGGCGCCATCAGCCGCAGCGTCATCAAGCCGATCACGGCCGCCGCCAGCGCCGAGGCCAGCACCGACCACAGGGCCAGCCGGTAGAGCACGCCGTCGAAGGGTTCGAACGCTTCCTCGGCCGGCAGCGTGGCGGCCAGCACCCAGTTCACCGAGTGCAGCGTCTTGAAGCTGTTGAGCGCGCGCAGGCCGAAGCTGTTGGTGCTGATGGTCGTGCCCTCGAAGCCCTGCAGGGCGCGGGTGGTGGCCGGATTGCCGTTTTTCGGGCGCGGCTGCAGCAACCGGCGGGCGTCCGGGTAGAGCACGTAGACGGGCGCCTCGCCGCGCGTGAGGGCGAAGTAATAGCCGCTGCGGCCGACCTTGGCGGTGCGCAGGTGGCCCAGCAGATTGTCCTTGTACAGGCGCAGCACGCCCATCAGCACGCCGACCACTTCGCCCTTGTCGTCGAGGATGGGCGCGACCATCTGCACGATGGGTTGCTTGTTGACGCGGCCGATCAGCGGTTCGGTGATGAGCGGCTTTTTCTGCGCCATCACCTGCTTGAAGTAGGCGCGGTCGGAAGCGTCGACGCCGAGGCGCTTGTCCTGTTCCGGCAAGTCGGCGACGACGATGCCGTGGGCGTCGAGCACCAGCATGTCGTCGAACAGCGACAGCACGGCGCGGTTGCGGTAATAGTCGCGCAGGCGGCCGGGCGTGTCCATCAGCGCCGCCGGCGTCTGCTGGGCCGACAGCGCGACGATGCCGAGCAACATGGTGAGCTTGTCGTCGAGCTCCTCGGCGGTGCGGTTGATGAGCGCCGTCTGCTGGGTGAACAGCACTTTGGTGAAATCGTCCTGCATGCGCCGCATCTGCAACACCGTCAGCAGGCCGACGATCACGACCGACGTCACGCTGGTGGCCAGCGCGACTTTCACTTTGATGCCGAGTGGCTTCATGCTTTCCTTTGCTGGGACGACGAAATGGCGGCGTGCCGGGCGATTCTCCTATCAAAGACCAGGCTTGGCAAGAAAGAAAAATGGACAGCGCCACAACGCGCGGGCGTTGCGGAGGCTGTCCATGGAACGGGACGGCGCGCCGGCGCTCGCCGCTTAGCGCTGGGCGGCGGCGATGATGACGTCGGCGACGGCCTTGGGCTGCGACAACATCGGCACGTGGCTCGTTTGCAGCGTGGTGGTGGTGGCGCCGATTTTCTTGGCCATGGCCAGTTCCAGGTCCGGCGAAATCATGCGGTCCTTGGCCGAGACGATGAAATAGTTGGGCTTGTTTTTCCAGGCCGCCACGGTGATCGGCGTGCCGAAGGCCTTGGAATTGATCGGACCCTGGGTCACGGCGATCAGATTGGCGGCGGCGGCAGGCAAGTCTTGCGCGAAGTTGAGCTTGACGGATGCGGCCGGCAGCGACAAATAGCCGGCGGCGTCGGCCTGGAGGGTGATCGAGCCCGGCGGGGTCGGATAATCCTTGCCGATGCTGCCGATGACGTCGCCTTCCGACGGCGCGAACGCGGCCACGTAGACCAGCGCCTTGATCTTGTCGCTGGTGCCGGCCTGGGTGATGACGGCGCCGCCCCAGGAGTGGCCGACCAGCACCACTTTACCGGTTTGCGCATCGACCACGCGCTGGGTCGCGGCGACGTCGTCTTCCAGCGACGTCAGCGGATTTTGCACGGCCACCACTTTCAGACCCTTCGCCTGCAGCAGCGGAATCACTTTGTCCCAGCTGGAACCGTCGTCGAACGCGCCGTGGACCAGCACGACGGTGGTGCCGCTGTCGGCGACCGGGGCCGCTTGCGCCGGCAGGGCGGCAACGGCGGACAGGACGGCGGAGGCGAACAGGGCGGTGGAGATCGAAGTGCGGTTCATGATGAATCCTTTGCGGGTAGCCGTCGTGCGGCGGGTTTGCATAAAGCGCTATTTATTAGCGCGCTAATTATATGGCTGGTTTGAACAATGTTGATGCGGTTTCTGCTGCCGCGGCGGAACGTGATGGCTGCGGCATGGACGTAATATAGCGCACTAATCATTAGCGTGCAATTTATTTTTGATGCGTCGCTTGTGTGCATGCAAGGTGCTTCGGACTCGTCCTCCTTGAATGCGTGAGCGATGTTTTGCTTGCGGTGGCGAGTCGCACCAGCCGGGCAAAAAAAGATATGGCTTTAGTTGAAAATTGACCGAGCTATCCGTTCAGCCGCAGATAAAATAAGTGCCTAATCCCGAGAAAGTTGGTATGGCATACTGCAAACCATGGAAGGATGAACACCAGCAAATCGACATGTTGGAGTCGCGCGGACTACTGATCGGTGATAGGGATAAAGCTATCGCCTGCCTTGCGCGTATCGGCTACTACCGACTTAGCGGTTATTGGTTTGCGTTCCGGGAACGCACCGGGGAGTGCTGCGACTATCCGCCGAAAGCGAAAAAACGAGAGCAGGTCAATCGCGTCGTTTTGGATACATTTAAGGATGGTGCCAGCTTTCACAATGCTGTCGACTTGTATGTGTTCGACAAGCAGTTGCGCCTTCTTGCGATGGATGCGCTCGAACGAATCGAAATAGCAATGCGGGTAGACATTTCGCATAGGCTTGGAAATTACGATAGATTCGCCTATCTACATGCGGACCTGTTTCACTCTACATTCACGGAAAAAATAGACGTGAAGACGGGGACTTCCCAGCACCATCAATGGATAGGTAATCACGCGCGATTGGTCAGCAGATCTAAGGAAGAGTTCGTCATCCACAACAAAAGCAAATATGGCCTCCCACTGGCAATATGGATAGCTTGCGAAGTTTGGGACTTCGGGACGATGTCAAAGTTGTTTGGCGGTATGCAAGAAAAAGATCAGGATAGCATTGCCAAAAAATACGGGATCAGCAATGGACGTATCTTTGCAGGTTGGCTGCGTAGTCTGAATTATTTTCGTAACGTTTGCGCTCATCATTGCCGGCTATGGAACCGCAACATCGTCGAGCAGCCGAAACTGCCCCCGCAGGAAGAGATCCCGTGGATTCAGCATTTTCATGGGCACACTCATCGGCAAGCCCGTTGCTACATGCTGTTTGTCATGGCAGGCCACATGCTGGGAACGATCAATCCCCATTCTCGCTGGAAGCTGCGAGTAAAGAACCATCTGGCGAGCTTCCCCGACCTTCGCCACCTTGGCTTGAGCCTTGGGGGCATGGGAGCTGTAGATGGATGGGATGCTTTCGAATGAGCAGACAATAAAAAACCCCTAAGCAACTACCTAGCCGAAGCCGGGAAACTGAAAGGGGCCGTATTGAATGAAGTTTAGCCTACTTCGGGCAAAGGCGTCAACGATCATAGCCGCGCGTTGAGCCGCTCCAGCCCGCCCATCATGTCCGCCACTTCGCCGTGCGTCAGCGCGCAGGCGTGGGCGATGGCTTCGCTGATGCGCACGCCATCCTTGCGCAGCGCCTTGCCGGCCGCCGTCAGCGTCAGCACGCGGTTGCGCTCGTCCTGCGGATCGCGGCTGCGCAACAGATAGCCTTCCGCTTCGAGCCGCTTGACCAGCGGCGTGATCGAGCCGGAGTCCTGTTGCAGCCGGGCCGCCACGTCCTTGATGCCCAGCCCTTCCCGTTCCCACAGCACCACCATCACCAGATATTGCGGATAAGTCAGGTTCAGCGCGGCCAGCATGGGTTTGTACAACTGCGTCATCTTGAGCGACGTCGAGTACAGTTTGAAGCACAGATGCTGGTCCAGAACGGGAGGATGGGCGACGGCCATGGGATGCGATGCGTGGGTGAACGATGGCGCTAGCCTAACGAGTATCGGGCGGCAATGCAAATCGGCGGCCGGAAAATAAATAATTTGCGGCCCGCGAATCGAAACGGCCGCTGCCCGCCTCTTAGTGGGTGAGGGGTTTCCTCTAACGCTAAAGGAGAGCAATATGTTCTATGTGAAAAATGTACCCAACTGGGAGCGCGTGTTGCGCGTGATCGTCGGCGTGGCCGCCGTTATCATCGGCTTGAGCGTCATCGGCGGCACGGCCGGCATCGTGCTGGCACTGGCGGCGGCGGGCATCGTCGGCTCCGGCCTGTTCGGCTTTTGCCCGATGTGCGCCATGGTCGGGCGTCGTCTCGACAAGGCCGCCAAGCAGGCCCATGGCCCTCGCTGACCGTTATCTGCCCGTGCTGGACGCCGCCCACCGCGGCGATCCGGCGGCGCTGGCCCAGCTGTTGCGCCTGTGCCAGCCCGACCTGCGCCGCTACGCTCAGCGTTCCTGCCTGATTAGCGACGTCGACGACGCGGTGCAGGAAGCGCTGCTGGTGCTGTCGCGCCGGCTCGCGTCGGTGCGCTTGCTGGCGGCGTTTTCCGGCTGGCTGTTCCAGGTGGTGCGGCACGAGTGCCACAAGCTGGCGCGCAAGGCGCTCAGCAGCGATCCCTGGGACGAGGAGCGCGCCGAGCAATGGCTGGCCAGCCAGGACACGGCCGGCCTGCGCATCGAGCTGGTCAACGCGCTCGAATCGCTGCCGCCCGACTATCTGCAAGTGATCTTGCTGCGCGACTTCGCCGAAATGAGCATCGCTGAAATCGCCGGCCAACTCGACATCACCACCGCCGCCACCAAAAGCCGGCTGCACCGCGCCCGCCTGATGGCGCGCGAATATCTGCTGGCCTGAATCGGCCGGCCCGAACCGCGGCGCCCGCATCGCTACGGCCGGACCGCGCGCCCGTCCCGCGACGGCCGATCGCGCCGCCCCGTCCCGCCCGCCGCCCGCCGCCATGCCGCAATGCCTCCGGGCCGTACGCCGCATCGCCGCATGGTCCCATTTCAAGCCGCCGCGCCGGCTGCACTACACTGGCGCCATGAGACCCGCCCTGCCTTCCCCGCTGTCGCCCGGCGTGACCGTCGAGATCCTGCGCGCGCGCTGCGCCACGTGCAGCATGCATCAGCTGTGTCTGCCGATGGGACTGGACCTGGCCGATATGGACAAGCTGGACCGCATCATCGGCCACCGCCGCAAGGTCGAGCGTGGCGCCACGCTGTTCCGTATCGGCGATCCCTTCGTCAATCTGTACGCGATCCGGCTCGGTCATTTCAAGACTTACCAGTTGCGCGCCGACGGCCACGAGCAAATCACCGGTTTCCAGATGGGCGGCGAGCTGCTCGGCATGGACGCCATCAGCACTGAGCGCCACCAGTGCGACGCGCGGGCGCTGGAAGACAGCGATGTGTGCGAAATTCCATTCAACCGCTTGCAGCAGTTGCTGGGCGAGATGCCGACCTTGCTGCGCCACTTTCACCGCATGATGGGACAGGAAATCAGCCGCGAGCAAAGCGTCATGCTGCTGCTCGGGAATATGCAGGCCTATCAGCGCTTCGCCGCCTTCCTCGTCAACCTGTCGTCGCGTTACGCGGCGCGCGGTTATGCGGCCGACGCCTTCCAGCTGCGCATGTCGCGCGAAGACATCGGCAACTATCTGGGGCTGACGATAGAAAGCATCAGCCGTTTGCTGTCGAGGTTTAAGCAAGACGGCTTGCTCACGGTGAGCCGGCGCGAGGTGGAATTGCTGGCGCCGGACCGGTTGCGCGCCATCGCGGCCGGAACCGAGCCTTATCGCTGAAGGCGCGGTCAGGCCGCCAAACGCGGCATGGCCGGCTGCGCTCGCCGTGGCCGCTGCGCCGGCGGCGCCGCGCGCCCGGTCCGCTGCGCCGGGCCGAACTGGAACAGGCTGACCGCCCGCGTCAGTCCGCCCGCCTCGGCCGCCAGACTGGCCGTCGCGGCCGCCGCCTGCTCCACCAGCGCCGCGTTTTGCTGCGTCACCTGGTCCATGTGGGCGATGGCGGCGTTGACCTGGTCGACGCCCATGCTTTGTTCGCGCGACGCCGTCGAAATCTCTTGCATGATGGCCGTCACCTGCCGCGCCGAACCGACCACCTGCTCCATCGTCGCGCCGGCCCGCCGGGCCTTGACCATGCCGGCGCCGACCTTGCCGACCGATACTTCGATGAGTTGCTTGATGTCCTTGGCCGCGCTGGCCGAGCGCTGCGCCAGGTTGCGCACCTCGCCGGCGACGACGGCGAAACCGCGGCCCTGCTCGCCCGCGCGCGCCGCCTCGACGGCCGCGTTCAGGGCTAGGATGTTGGTCTGGAAGGCGATGCCCTCGATCAGGCCGATGATGTCGACGATGCGGCGCGAGGAACCGTTGATGTCGTCCATGGTCGCGATGACGTCGGCGACGATGGCGCCGCCCCGCACCGCGACCGTCGACGCCGCCGCCGCCAGCGCGCTCGCTTGGGTGGAATTGGCGGCGTTCTGCTTGACGGTGGCGGAAAACTGGTCGACGCTGGCGGCGGTCTGCTCCAGGCTGGCCGCCTGCGCCTCGGTGCGGCCGGACAGGTCGGCGTTGCCGGCGGCGATCTGGCGCGTGGCCACGGCCATCGTTTCGACGTTGTTGCGCACGTCGCGGATGGTGGCGATCAAATTGCTGTTCATCTGGTCGAGCGCGCGCAGCAGCTGGCCCATTTCGTCGGTGGCGCCGCTGGCGAAGCTGCCCGACAGGTCGCCGGCGGCGATCGCCCGCGCGCCGCGCAGCGCCTGGCCCAGCGGCCGCAGCACGGAGCCGCGCAAGGTGGCCCACAGGAACACGTTGATGAGCAGGCCGATGAAGGTGGCGCCGAAGATGAGGTAGCTTTGCGCGCCGGCCGGGCCGTCGTGGCCCACGAGGCTGAGGACGCACACCGCCGCCTGCAGCAGGTTGACGACGCTGGTGCACAGCCAGATCCGCGTGGCCAGCGTGGTGTGGCGCAGCCGCGCCAGCGATCCGGCCGCGCCGGCGCGGATCAGCGCGCCATTGCGGATGGCGCTGGCGCCGCCGGCCCGTCCCAGCGCGCGGTAGGCGAGCGTGGCTTGGGCCACCTGGTCGGCGTCGGCGCGCACCCGCACCGACATATAGCCGAGCGCGCGGCCCTGCTCGCGGATCGGCGTGATATTCGCCTTGACCCAGTAAAAGTCGCCGTTCTTGCAGCGGTTCTTTATCAGTCCGGTCCACGGCATGCCGGCGCGCAGCGTGGCCCACAGGTCGGCGAAGGCGGCGGCCGGCATGTCGGGATGGCGCAGGATGTTTTGCGGCGCGCCGATCAGCTCGGCCTCGTCGTAGCCGCTGATCGCGATGAAATACGGGTTGACGTAGCTGATGTTGCCGTCCAAGTCAGTCTTGGACACGATGGCCTGGTCGGGCAATACCTCGACCTCGCGGTCGGTGACGGGTGAGTTGTTGCGCATGGCGCCCTCCTGAAGACTGCGATTACTTGCTTCATTGCAAGATATGCGGCCAGTGTAGGGTGTCGCGCCGCCGTTTTGATTGATCTACATCAAAAACAGTGGAATCAACGCTGGTGCTTGCGGCCATCCTGTCCTTCATTCCAGGCCCGCCGTCAGCGGCCGCAGCGCGCCCACCGCGTAGCCCTGGGCGTAGTCGATGCCGATGTCGCGCACGACGGCCAGGGTGGGCGCGTCCTCCACGTATTCGGCCACGGTGCGGATGCCCATCACGTGGCCGACCTCATTGATCGCCTTGACCATGGCGCGGTTGATGGCGTTGGTGGCGATGTCGCGGATAAAGATGCCGTCGATTTTGAGGAAGTCCACCGGCAGCGCCTTCAGGTAGGCGAACGACGACAGGCCGCTGCCGAAGTCGTCGAGCGAGAAGCGGCAGCCCAGCGCCTTCAGGCGGCTCATGAAGGTGTGCGCTTTCGGCAGGTTGGCGATCACGGCCGTCTCCGTGATCTCGAAGCAGATCTGCTCCGGCGCGATGGCGTGGGCGACGAACTGGTCGACGATGTAGTCGTGCAGGCCCTCGTCGCCCAGCGAGGTGCCCGACAGGTTGATCGAATACTGGGCCGGCGCCCTCTGGTGGGCGTCGATGTAGGCCTGCTCGGGCGCCAGGCCGTCGCGCACGCTGCGCACGTGGGCGCAGACGGCGCGGATCACCCAGCGGTCGATGGACGTCATCATGTCGTAGCGCTCGGCGGCCGGGATGAAGGCGCCGGGCAGGATCAGGCCGCCGTGCTCGTTGTCGATGCGGATCAGCACCTCGTCGTGCCGCTCCGGCCGCGGGCCGAGGCTGACGATGGGCTGTGCGTACAGGCGGAAGGCCTGGCGCGCGAAGGCGTCGTTCAGGCGCGCCACCCACAGCATCTCGCCGTGGCGCTGGGCCCGCCGCACATCCGATTCCTGGTAGCGGTGCACGCGGTTGCGCCCGCCCTCCTTGGCCTGGTAGCAAGCCTGGTCGGCCGCGATCAGCAGTTCCGTCGTCGACTTGCTGCTGTCGTTGATGTCGACCATGCCGATGCTGGCGCCCAGTTCGAAGCTGTTGTGTTCCCACACGAAGCGGAAATTCTTGATGGCCTGGCGCAGGTCGTCGGCGATGCGCAGCGCCTGCTCCGGCGGACAGTGCGGCAGCAGCACGCCCAGCTCGTCGCCGCCGAGGCGGGCCAGGATGTCGCTGTCGCGCAACTGCTGTTGCAGCATCTTGGCCAGCAGCTGCAGCAGCAGGTCGCCGGCCGAGTGGCCGCAGGTGTCGTTGACGACCTTGAACTGGTCGAGGTCCATGTACAGCAGCGCGTGGACGTGGCCGTCGTGCTTGGCGCTGTGCAGGGCGGCGGCGATGCAGGCTTCGAATTCGCGCCGGTTGATCAGGCCGGTGAGCGTGTCGTGCGTGGCCTGCCACGACAGCTGCTTGCTCAGCTTGCGCTCGTGGCTGACGTCGCGGAACACGACGACCGTGCCCAGCAGTTCGCCGTCGTCGGACCAGATCGGCGCGGCCGATTCCTCGACGGCCAGGCGGCGGCCGTCGCGCATGACCAGCAGGCTGGGCGTGGCCAAGTTGATGGCCTGGCGCAGCCGCAGACACTTGAGCGCCACGTGTTCGGGAGAGGGGCCGCCGGCCTCGTCGACCAGCTGCAAGGTGGCGCCGATGTCGTGGCCGCGCGCCAGTTCGCTGGGCCAGCCCGTCAGGTGCTCGGCGACGCGGTTCAGGAATTCCGTCTTGCCGTGGCGGTCGGTGGTGATGACGCCCTCGCCGATCGAGCGCAGCGTCGTCTCGGCCAGTTCGCGCTCGCGCGCGCGGCGCAGCTCGTCGCGCTTGCGGGCCGTGATGTCCCACACGATGCCCAGCGTGTCGCTGGCGGCGCCGGCCGCGTCGCAAAACACTTGCGCCTTGGCCGCCAGCCAGTGCAGCGTGCCGTCCGGCCACAGCACGCGGTATTCGATTTCGTAGCCCGTGTAGTGGTCGACGCCGTCCTGCATCGTGCCGAGCACGGCGCTGCGGTCGTCGGCGTGCACGCAGCGCAGGAAGTCGGGGAAGGGCTGGAGCAGCAAGTCCGGCGCCAGGCCCAGCAGCGCCGCGCCGGGCGCCGCCCATTTCACGGTGCTCAGCTCGACCCTGCCGTCGCGCAGTTCCGAGTCCCAGATCGTCATGCTGGCCGCATCGAGCGCAAGGTGCAGGCGCTGCTGTTCTCGTTCGTGATTCATGACGCCCCCGGGTCGTCCACCGTTGTACACACAGGTTCGACGGCGCGGCGCGAAAAAAGTTCCGGGACGGAGCCGGCCGATTGAAGATGGCGCTGTCGATGGCGATAGTATGCGACAACGACGGCAAGCACGGCAAGCGCCACACGACACGCGCCACCCGCATCACCCGCACAACAACGGCGACGCCATGGCATCGGCACAGGACACGGTGGATGATCCGGTGGATCAACTCCCGACGTCGGCGCGCGGGCTTAGCTGCGGCGTTTGAAGCGACGCAGTACCTGGCCGGCGGCGAGGACCAGCGCGCCGGCGGCGACGCCGGCCAGCGCTTCGAGCGCGACGGGGATGGCCGGCGCCAGCAGCGGGCCGGCCAGCGGCGTCGCGGCGCCGGCGTGGGCGGCCGCCTCGATCCACGCGGCGAGCGCGGGCAGGCCGTGCGTCAGGATGCCGCCGCCGACCGTGAACATGGCGACGGTGCCGACCACGGACAGCAGCTTCATCAGCTTGGGCGCGGCCGTCAGCAGAACGCCGCCGATGGCGCGCGCGACGGCGCCGCCGCGCCGGCTCAGGTAGAGGCCGGCATCGTCGAGCTTGACGATGGCCGCCACGATGCCGTACACGCCGACGGTCATGACGACGGCGATGCCGGTCAGCACCACGACCTGCTGGCCGAACGAGGCCTGGGCCACGGTGCCCAGCGCGATGACGATGATTTCCGACGACAGCACGAAGTCGGTGCGGATCGCGCCCTGGATTTTTGCGCGTTCCAGCGCGGCGGGATCGGCCTCGTCCGCGGCGGCCGCCGTCGCGTCCTCCTCGTGGGCGGCGCCGTGCAGCAGCGGCTGGGCCAGCTTTTCGACGCCCTCGTAGCACAGGTAGGCGCCGCCCGCCATCAGCAGCGGCGTGATGCCCCACGGCGCCCACGCGCTGATGGCCAGCGCGGCCGGCACCAGGATGGCCTTGTTCTTGAGCGAGCCGACGCCCACCGCCCACACCACCGGCAGCTCGCGTTCGGCGCGCAGGCCGATCAGCTGCTGCGCGTTCAGGGCCAGGTCGTCGCCCAGCACACCGGCGGTTTTGCGGGCCGCGACCTTGCTCATCAGGGCGACGTCGTCGAGGATGCTGGCGATGTCGTCGAGCAGCGCCAGCAGGCTGGTGCCGGCCATGTCAGCGGCGCTCCGCGTGGACGGTCGAAGGGGGGCGGGTGTGGCGGACGGAAGGCATGGGTGCGGGGGAAATGGTGGGAACGGCCATCTTACCTCAGCCGCAACGGCGGTGGCGCGTGGCGGCCGCTTTCGCTCCGCGCCACGGCCGCCCGTTACAATGGCTCTTGCCTGGCGTCATGAGACGCCGGCTCACCACTTTTTCTCTTGGGGTCAGCATGAATTTCGCAACCTGGATCACGTTTGTCGTCGCCGCCTGCATCATCGCCGTCTCGCCGGGCTCGGGCGCCGTGCTGTCGATGTCGCACGGCCTGTCGTACGGCGTCAAGAAGGCCAGCGCCACCATCTTCGGCTTGCAGGCGGGATTGTTGCTAATTTTCTGTATCGCCGGCGCGGGCGTCGGTTCGCTGCTGATGGCGTCGGAACTGGCGTTTTCCATCGTCAAAACGGTGGGCGCGCTGTACCTGATTTACCTGGGCCTGAGCCAGTGGCGCGCCAGGGTCCGGCTGGACGATCCGGCCGAGGCCGCGCCTTTGCAGCGGCTGCCGTCGGCGCGCAAGCGCTGGCTGACCGGCTTCCTGACCAATGCGACGAATCCGAAAGGCATCATCTTCATGGTCGCCGTGCTGCCGCAATTCATCACCCACGGGGCGCCGCTGCTGCCGCAACTGCTGATCCTGGCGGCGACGATGTGCGGCATCGATTTGATCGTCATGCACAGCTACGCCTGGCTGGCGTCGTCGATGCAGCGCTTCTTCCGCGACCCGCGCGCCGTCAAGAAACAGAACCGGGTGTTCGGCGGCCTCTTGATGGCGGTCGGCGCGGCGCTGTTCTTCGTCAAGCGCGGCGCGCCGGCGGCCGGCTGACAAAATCTGCAAGTATTTGTAAGGACGGTAGTCCTGCATCAAAGTGCCGCGTTACTAGCTGACGAGGCATCAACCATCATGACGGGAGCGAGCCATGGGCCGCAATAGAGTTTTATCGATGCTGCTGGCGGCCGTGTTCGCCGGACCGGCGCTGGCGCAGTCCGAGCCGCCGCAGCTGGTGGGCCGCATTTCCAGCGTGCAGGGGCAGGTGACGGTGCTGGGCAATGACGGCGTGGCCAATGTCGCGCTGCTGAACTGGCCGGTCACCAGCGCCAACCACATCACCACCATGCGCGGCGCGCGCGCCGAAGTGCGGGTCGGCTCGGCCGCCATCCGCCTCGACGGCGATTCCGACCTGGAAGTGACGGAGCTCGACGACGACCGCCTGCAGCTGCGCCTCAACTACGGCAGCGCCAACGTGCGCGTCAAGACCGATGAATTGCTGCGCGGCTTCGCGCTGACGACGCCGCAGGCGCGCGTCACCCTCAACGAGCCGACCGCGCTGCGGGTCGACACCGAGCGCGTGGCCGACACCACCACCGTCGCCGTGCTGGCCGGCGCGGCCCAGGTGGACGGCGCCGGCACCATCGTGTCGCTGCGCAGCGGCAAGAGCGTCGAGGTCACGCCGGAGGATGTGCGCACCGGCCTGCTGCGGCGCGACGGTTTCGACGACTGGGCCCAGGCGCGCGACCGCGGCGACGACACCGCCGTCGCGTCGCGTTACGTGCCGCCGGACGTGACCGGCTACGAGGAGCTGGACCGCAACGGCAGCTGGGTCGACAGCAACGACTACGGTCCGCTGTGGACGCCGAACACGGTCGCGGCCGACTGGGCGCCCTACCGCGACGGCCGCTGGATCTGGCTCGATCCCTGGGGCTGGACCTGGGTCGACAACGCGCCCTGGGGCTATGCGCCGTCGCACTACGGCCGCTGGGTGATGGTGGGACAACGCTGGCGTTGGGCGCCGGGACGCGGCGTCGGCCGGCCGGTGTGGTCGCCGGCGCTGGTGGGCTGGGTCGGCGGCGGCGAAGTCGCGTTCGGCGCCGGCCGCGCGCCGGGCATGGGCTGGTATCCGCTGTCGCCGCGCGAGGCTTATGTGCCGACGTACCGGGTGTCGATCGAGGTCGGACGGCGTCTGGCGTGGAGCCATGACGGCCGCACCGTCGAGCGCTTCGAGGAGCGGCGCGATCATCGCGACGGCGTCACCGTGCTGCCGCGCGCGCAATTCGAGGCGCGCCGCATGGTGCCGGTCAGCCCCGCGCAGCGCGTGCTGGTGGCGCCGGGCGCGGCGCGCAATTTGCCGTCGATGGCGGCGCTGCCGTCGCCGGGCGGCGTGGCGCGCAGCGGCGACGGCCGTCATCCGGAATGGCGCGAAGGACCGCATGGCGGGTCGCCCGTCGTGCCGGCCGGGGTGAATGGATCGGTGAACGGGACGGCGAATGTGCCGATGAATGCGCCGCAGCGCGATCAGTATCATGACGACCGTGCGCAGCGGCCGGGGCAGGATGGCCGTTGGACGCGTCCGGCGCCGGGCGCCGAGATTCCGGTGCGCGGTGCCGCGCCGGCGCAACAACAGCAACAACAACAACAACAGCAGCAACAACAACAGCAACAACAACAACAACAACAACAGCAACAACAACAACAGCAACAACAACAGCAGCAGCAGGCGCAGCAACAGCAGCAACTGCAACAACAGCAGCAATTGCAACAACAGCAGCAGCAACTGCAACAGCATCTTCAGGCGCAGCAGTCGATGGCGGCGCACGGGCAAGCGCCGCAGCCGCCGTCATCGCAGCCGCAATCGCAAGCGCAGCAAGCCAATCGCGATGGGCGGCAGAATGTCGAGGCGCAACCGCGTCGCGAAGCCGTCGAGCAGCATCGCGAGCCGGCCGCCGACAAGCGCAAGGAAGAACCGCGCCACAAGGACGAACGCGACCGCAACGATAAAACCTCGGAGCGCTGATCGCCGCGCCGTTGCGGCATCGGTAGTTGAAGTCTGGCCAGCCTCCCTGAACTGAACCCCAAAAGTTGGACACCAACTTTTGGGTTTTTTTCATGACCAAGTACAACGAGCAGTTCAAGCTGACAGTGGTTCGGCAATATCTGGATGGCCGACAAGGCTATAAATCAGTGGCCAATGATCACGAACTT
>NZ_JANXMI010000086.1 GCF_025354735.1 Rugamonas sp. | reverse complement strand
CTGGCCATCATCGTGCTGCTGACCAGCCTGTACACGGTCAAGCCGCTGGACTTCATGGCCTTCCCGACCATCCTGCTGATTTCGACGATGTTGCGCCTGTCGCTGAACGTGGCCTCGACCCGCGTCGTGCTCACCGAGGGCCACAACGGTTCCGACGCGGCCGGCAAGGTGATCGAAGCGTTCGGCCACTTCCTGATCGGCGGTAATTACACGGTCGGTATCGTCGTCTTCATCATCTTGACGATCATTAACTTCACCGTCGTCACCAAGGGCGCGGGCCGTATCGCCGAGGTCGGCGCGCGCTTCGCCTTGGACGCCATGCCGGGCAAGCAGATGGCGATCGACGCCGACCTGAACGCCGGCCTGATCGGCGAGGCCGACGCCCGCCGCCGCCGCAGCGAAGTGGCGATGGAAGCGGAATTCTACGGCGCCATGGACGGCGCCAGCAAATACGTGCGCGGCGATGCCGTGGCCGGCATCATGGTCACCGTCATCAACGTCATCGGCGGCCTGCTGGTCGGCCTGCTGCAACACGATATGAGCTTCGCCGACGCGCTCAAGAACTACACCCTGCTGGCCATCGGCGACGGCCTGGTCGCGCAGATTCCCTCGCTGGTGATTTCGACGGCGGCCGGTATCGTCGTCTCGCGCGTGGCCAGCGAACAAGACATCGGCACCCAGGTCATCGGCCAGCTGTTCGCCAAGCCGCAGGTGCTGTACATCACGGCCGGCATCATCGGCGGCATGGGCCTCATTCCGGGCATGCCCAACCTGGTGTTCATCCTGCTGGCGGCGGTGCTGGGCGGCTCCGGCTATCTGCTGTCGCGCATGAAGGTGACGGCCAAGGATGCCGACGCCAAGGCCGAAGCGGCCGCGCCCGCCGCCGCCGCGGCCGCCGAACAGGAGGAGGCCAGCTGGCAGGACATCATGCCGGTCGATGCCCTGGGGCTGGAAGTGGGTTACCGTTTGATCCCGCTGGTCGACAAGACCCAGGGCGGCGAGCTGCTCAAGCGCATCAAGGGCATCCGCAAGAAGTTCGCGCAGGAGGTCGGCTTCCTGGCGCCGCCGGTGCACATCCGCGACAACCTGGAGTTGAAGCCGTCCGCTTACCGCATCACGCTCAAGGGCGTGGAAGTGGGCGCCGGCGAGGCCTTCAACGGCCAGTTTTTGGCGATCAATCCGGGCATGGCCAGCGGCACGCTGCCCGGCCTGGTGACCACCGATCCGGCCTTCGGCCTGCCGGCCACGTGGATCGACGCCGGCCTGCGCGACCAGGCCCAGAACATGGGCTTCACGGTGGTCGACGCCGGCACCGTGGTGGCCACGCACTTGAACCATTTGATTACCTCGCACGCGGCCGAGCTGCTGGGCCGCGCCGAGGTGCAGTCGCTGCTCGACCATCTGGGCAAGGAGTCGCCCAAGCTGGTCGAGGACCTGGTGCCCAAGCTGGTGTCGCTGTCGACGCTGCAAAAAGTGCTGCAGAATCTGCTGGTCGAAGGCGTGCACATCCGCGACATGCGCTCCGTGATCGAGACGCTGGCCGAGCACGCCGTCCACAACCAGGACCCGAACGAGCTGACGGCGCTGGTGCGCATCGCGCTGGGCCGCGCCATCGTCCAGCAGCTCTTCCCCGGCGCGGCCGAGCTGTCGGTGATGACGCTCGATAACCGCCTGGAACGCTTGCTGATGCAGGCGCTGGCGGCCAGCGGGCCGGACGGCGCCGGCATCGAGCCCGGCCTGGCCGACACCATCGCGCAGCAGGCCCAGGCGGCGGCCGCGCAGCAGGAGGCGCTGGGGCTGACGCCGGTGCTGCTGGTGCCCGGTCCGCTGCGCGCGCTGCTGTCGCGCTTCCTCAAGCGCGCCTTGCCGCAGTTGAAGGTCTTGTCGCACGCCGAGATTCCGGAAGCGAAGACGATACGGGTGACGTCGCTGGTGGGCGCGCAGCCGGCCGTGTAAAGTCGGCTGTCGCATCGGCCGGCGCGGGCCGGGCCGCGGCCTTGCGGGATACGCGCACGGCCGCGCGCCGCTGCACTAGACTGTGCGCATGGCCGCGCTCAACGACGAAGTCGACACGCCCTGGAAGCTGGCGGTGACGCGCTATTTTCCAGCCTTCATGGCGTTTTATTTTCCGCAGGCGCACGCGGCCATCGACTGGTCGCGGCCCCATGTTTTCCTCGACGAGGAACTGGCGCAGCTGACGCGCGACGCCGCGCTCGGCAAGCGCCTGCTCGACAAGCTGGTGCGGGTGCACGCGCTCGACGGCGGCGCGCAGTGGGTGCTGATCCATATCGAAGTGCAGGGCGGCCGCGAGCACGATTTCGCCGAGCGCATCTTCAGCTATAACTACCGCGCCTACGACCGTTACCGGCGGCCCGTGGCCAGCCTGGTCGTGCTGGCCGACGACGGCGCGCGCTGGCGTCCGCAGGCGTTTTCCTATCGCCTGTTCGGCTGCGAAATGCGGCTCGATTTCGCCGTCGTCAAACTGCGCGACTATGCGGCGCGCATCGACGAGTTGTTGGGCGATCCGAATCCCTTCGCGCTGGTGACGGTAGCCCATTTGCTGACCCGCAAAACGCGCGGCGACGCGGCGCGCCGGCACGCCGAAAAGTGGCGTCTCGCACGCTTGCTGTTCCTGCGTAACTGGGACAAACAAAGTATCATCGATCTATATTTGGTCATCGACTGGATGATGCGCCTGCCTGCCGAACTGGAGCAGCGTTTGTGGCGCGACGTCGCGGCATGGGAAAGGAAGGTCGCCATGAGACATATCTCTTCTATCGAACGCATCGGCATGGAACGCGGCCGCAAGATCGGCCGCGAGGAGGGCGTCAGGGTGGGGATCAAGGAAGGGCACGAAAAAGGCTTGCGGGAAGGTGAACGGAAAGGCGAACGGAAAGGCGCGTTGAAGGGTGCGGTCGATGGTAAATCCAAGCTCCTCGCGCACATGCTCAGTGTGCGTTTCGATTACACCGTCGGCTACATGCGCAAGCGGCTGGCCGGCGCCACCGGGGAACAGCTGGACCGCTGGGCCATCCGGCTGCTGACGGCGGCGTCGCTCGACGAAGTCTTCCGCGACCATTGAGCGTCGCCGCTGTCGCCGCCGTCGCCGCGCGCGGGCCGGTGCCTGCGGCCCGCGCCGCAAAAACCGCAAAACTGAAATGCGCCCCCTTTCCCTCCCTGTTCCACTGATCGTTTCCCCTGTGCATCGTCAATAATCGAAGCTATCAGAGTGCACTGCGTCCCCATGCCGAGGACGCGGCGCTCACGTAACAGGAGTCGATGATGATGGCCACAGATACCGCAGCAAGCACGCCAGGCGCGCCAGCAATCCACACGGTGGGAGGCCGGGCATGAACGTCAAAAAATTCACCGCGCCGACGTCGCGCGAAGCGCTGCGCAAAGTGCGCGAGGCCCTCGGTCCCGACGCCGTGATCCTGTCGAACCGCCAGGCCGACGGCCAGGTTGAAATCCTGGCGCTGGCCAACGACGACGCGGCCTCGCTGGCCTCGCCGTCCGAGTATTCGCCGATGGCCCATCCCGAGCCGCAGCTGGACCTGCCGCCGCAGCCGCATCAGCATCAACATCAACAACCGCAGCGCCGCGTGGTCGCCTCGCACTCCTCGTATGCCTCGGCCACCGCCGCCACCATGCCGATGACGCCGATGCCGACGCCCGCCCACGTGGCGCGGCCGGCGCCCGTGCAGGCCGCCGCCAACGCGCTCGACATGGAGCGCGTGTCCGAACTGGTGGCGACGGCCGTCGCCAGCGCCAAGCAAAACGCGGCCGCCGAAATGAGCGGCATGATGAGCGAAATCCGCGCCATGCGCGGCATGATGGAAACCCAGCTGGCCGAAATTTCCTGGGGCTCGACCCAGCACCGCGAACCGCAAAAAGCGGCCGTGCTGCGCGAGATGCTGGCGGCCGGTTTCTCGGCCAGCCTGGCGCGCTACCTGATCGACAAGCTGCCCGCCAACCGCGACGCCGCCGACAGCCTGCGCTGGATTAAAACCGTCCTGACCCGCAACCTGAGCGCGATGGCCAATGAGGACGCGATGATAGACCAGGGCGGCGTGTTCGCGCTGGTCGGTCCGACCGGCGTCGGCAAGACCACCAGCACCGCCAAGCTGGCGGCGCGCTGCGTGATGCGCCACGGCCCGGACAAGCTGGCCCTCATCACCACCGACGCCTATCGTATCGGCGCCCACGAACAGCTGCGCATCTACGGCAAAATCCTCGGCGTGATGGTGCACTCGGTGAAGGACGAGGCCGACCTGCGCATCGCGCTCAAGGAATTGAAGAACAAGCACACGGTGTTGATCGACACCGTCGGCGTGAGCCAGCGCGACCAGATGGTCACCGAACAGGTGGCGATGCTGCAGGGCGCCGGCGCCGACGTCAAGCGCCTGCTGTGCCTCAATTCCACGGCCACGCAAGAGACGCTCAACGAAGTGGTGCGCGCCTATCAGGGCAGCGGCCTGGCCGGCTGCATCATGACCAAGCTCGATGAAGCGGCGTCGATCGGCAATGTGCTCGACGTCGTGATCCGCCAGAAGCTCAATTTGTTCTACGTCTCGAACGGCCAGCGCGTGCCCGAAGACCTGCACCTGGCCGATCCGGCCTACCTGGTCGACCGCGCTTTCAAGTTGAAACGCGACGCCGCCGCGTCCCAGTACCTGGACGCCGAACTGCCGCTGCTGATGTCGAACGCCGTCGCCGGCAACGACGCTTCCCTGCGCGAGGTGCACCTTGGCTAATTTCGATTTCGACCAGGCTGAAGGCCTGCGCCGCATGCTGGCCGGCCCCAAGCCGCGCATCGTCACCTTCCTTTCCGCCACGCCGCAAGACGACAAGGGCGCCATGCTGGTCAACCTGGGCGCCTCGCTGGCGCGCGCCGGCAACGACGTGCTGCTGGTCGACGCCTGCGCCAGCGCGCACGGCGTGGCCACCCGCCTCGGCGTCGACGACGGCGCCAGCCTGCTCGACGTGGCGCGCCAGGAATGCGCGCTCAATCAGGTGATCTACCAGGTGCCGCAAGGCTTCGCTGTGGCGTCGATGACACGTGGCGCGGCGCGCTCCGGTCCCGACGAGGCGCGCCGCCTGGCCAAGGCCTTCGACGTGCTGATTAAACAGACCGGCATCGTCATCGTCGACGGCGAATTCGACGGCGCCGCCTTCCCGGTGCCGGTCATGGCCAGCTCCGAGATCGTGGTGCAGGTGTCGAACAGCGCCACCTCGATCAAGGCCGCCTACTCGATGATCAAGCGCCTCAATCAGGAACTGGGTCGGCGGCCGTTTGGAATTCTCGTCACCGGGGCTTCCGAAACCGAAGCAAAGGTGGTATACGATAATATGGCACAGGCGGCCAGCCGCTATCTGGCCGTCAATCTGGTTTCCATGGGCTCGGTGCCGGCCGACGAATACCTGCACCGCGCGGCGCGTCTGGGCCGGGCGGTGGTCGATGCGTTCCCGCTGGCCGGCGCCTCGGTCGCGTTCCGCCAGCTGGCCGGACGTTTCGCGCTGGCCGGATCGCCGTCTTTCCGCACCGGGAGCACCAGCCATTTCAGCGCTTAATTATTCGAGTCACTAGAGATTTATGTACACGGCCAAAGGGAAAACGGAGAAGGATTCTTTACTGACGCAGCACATGCCGTTGGTGAAGCGTCTCGCCCACCACATGAAGGCCAAACTGCCGCCCAGCGTCGAAGTCGACGATCTGGTGCAGGCCGGGATGATAGGACTGCTCGATGCCATCAACCGCTACGAAGAAACCCACGGCGCCCAGTTCGAGACCTACGCGGTCTTGCGCATCCGCGGCGCCATGCTCGATGAACTGCGCAACAGCGACTGGCTGCCACGCTCGATGCGCCAGAACATGCGCAAGATCGAGACCGCGATGAGCACCCTGCAGCAGCGCCTCGGCCATCCGCCGACCGAATCGGAAGTGGCCAAGATGCTCAAGCTGTCGCTGGGCGACTACCAGGACATGCTGACCGACGGCGGCGGCCACCAGCTGGTCTACTACGAGGACTTCCACGCCGAGGATGGCAACGACAGCTTCCTCGACCGCTATTGTTCCGACGAGGAGGCCGATCCCCTGCGCTCGCTGCTCGACGGCGACTTCCGCCAGGCCGTGATCGACGCCATCGACGCGCTGCCGCCGCGCGAGAAAATGCTCATGGGCCTGTACTACGAGGAGGAATTGAACTTGAAAGAAATCGGCGCCGTGATGGGCGTGTCGGAGTCGCGCGTGTCGCAGCTGCATACGCAAGCCGTCGCGCGGCTGCGCGCATCGTTACGGGAGCAGGCATGGACTGGGCCAGCGTAGCCGGGGTGGTGCTGGCGCTGGCCGGCATCATCATCGGCCAGAATCTCGAAGGCGGAAAATTCGCCTCGCTGCTGCAACCGGCGGCCTTCGCCATCGTCATCATCGGCACGCTCGGCGCGGTGCTGCTGCAAACGCGCATGCGCACTTTTTTGCGCGGCCTGCGCATGCTGCGCTGGGTGTTCGCGCCGCCGCGCGACGGCCGCCAGTCGCTGGCGCGCGACATCGCCAGCTGGAACCTGGCGGCGCGGCGCGACGGCCTGCTGTCGCTGGAGCGCTATATGCTGTCGTCGAAAGACCAGTTCATCGCCAAGGGCCTGCGCCTGATCGTCGACGGCATCAACCCCGACAAGCTGCGCCAGCTGCTCGACACCGAAATCAGCGCCTACGAAACCGAGGAGCGGCTCGCCGTGCGGATCTGGGAATCGGCCGCCGGCTACTCGCCCACCATCGGCATCCTCGGCGCGGTGCTGGGCCTGATCCACGTGATGGAGAATCTGACGGACCCGAACAAGCTCGGTGCCGGCATCGCCGTCGCTTTCGTGTCGACGATCTACGGCGTCGGCCTGGCCAATCTGTTCTTCTACCCGATCGCCAACAAGCTCAAAGCCATCGTCACGCAGCGCGTGCACCAGCAGGAAATCGCCGCCGCCGTGTTCTACGACATCGCCAGCGGCGACCATACGCGCGTCATCGACGAGCGCATCGCCACGCTGCTGCGCGAGCACTGAGATGCAGAACCGGCGCGCGCGCAGGAAGTTCGACGACGAACCGGAAAACCACGAGCGATGGCTGATTTCCTACGCCGACTTCATCACGCTGCTGTTCGCGTTCTTCGTCGTGATGTACGCGATCTCCTCGGTCAATATCGGAAAGTACAAAGTGTTTTCCGACGCGCTCGGCGATGCCTTCGGCGGCGCCGGCGCGACCCGGCCGATTAACACCCAGGTGCAGAATCTGCCCATCCCCAATCCCGGCCTGCGGCGCCGCACCGAGTTGCTGCGCAAGGAAAAAGAGCACATGACCAAGCTGGCGCAGGACTTGTTGTCGACGCTGGCGCCGCTGGTCAAGGAGGGCAAGGTGCGGGTGACGCAGAACAGCCGCGGCGTCAGCGTCGAGATCAACGCCAGCGTGCTGTTCGATCCGGGCGCGGCGGCGCTGACGGCGCAGTCGAGCGAGGCGCTGCGCGCGGTGGCCGAGCTGCTGCGCAACGACACGCATGACGTGCAGGTCGAGGGGCATACCGATAATCAGCCGATCAAGAGCGCGCTGTATCCGTCGAACTGGGAATTGTCGGCGGTGCGCGCCAGCAGCGTGGTGCGTTTGTTCATCGCCGCCGGCGTGGCGCCGGAGCGGCTGACCGCCGTCGGCCACGGGGCCATTATCCCGGTCGCGTCCAACGACGACCCGCAGGGGCGGGCGCGCAACCGGCGCGTGGCCGTCACCATTTTGTCGGGCCTGCCCGATACCGTCACCGAGCTGCCGACGCCGCAGATTGCGCCGCCGCAGTAGTGCCGTAAGATGCGGCGGCGTGTGAAATCGGGGAGCGAGAGTCTGACCTCGATGGTCGCGGCGGGGGCGGATCCGGCTGCCGCCGTGGCGACGTGCGCCGGCTGCCGCGCATCGCCGCCGCATCGTCTTCGTCGGGGAAGTATCAGGCGGCCAGGAAGCCGCGGCTGGGGGTGCTGTTGGTGGTCAGGCCGCTCGGGCCGTAGAAGCTGTTGGCTTTCGCCTTCGGCCGCAGCGCGTCGAGCGCGCCCTGGGTGTGGCCCATGTGGCGGTTAATCAGCATGCCGTTGATGCGGTTCAGTTCTTTCGCCGCGCGCGTTTGCGCCAGCAGCTCCTGCCACAGCGCGCGCGCCTGCGTGTCGCCGCCGCGCGCCAGCCACGGTTCCATGCCCGCTTCGCCGGCGCTCAAGCCGGCGGTGCCGAGCGCGCGGTGGCGCTGGCCGGCCAGCAGCGTCATGCGCTGCACCAGCGCCGTCTTGGCCGGCGTGATGGCGCTCAACGCGGCGATGTCGGCCACGATCAGGTGCGCTTGTTCCTGCCTGAGCACGTCGAGCAGGGACGTAATCAATTGCTGTTCTTCGCGCAGGCTGGAGATCGGGGTGACGGCTGACATGGTGGACGGATCCTATCGTTTTCTGGAGTGCAGCAAATCCTTGACGGTGTCGAGCAGGCCGTCGGCCACCTTGTCGGAATTGACTTTGAACTGGCCATCGGCGATGGCCAGCTTGATGCGTTCGACTTTTTTCGTGTCGAACACGGCGCTGCTGCCGGCGGTGGCGGAGGCGGCCAGCGCCTGGCCTTGCGGCGACAGCTTGACGCTGTCGGTGGCCGTCGGCGTGGGCGCCGCTTTGTCGGCGCTGCGCGCGTTCGCCGTGCCGGCGGCGGGCGTCGGCAGGGTGGGTGTGCTCGGTAGGGTATCGTTAATTTTCACAGCATCATCCTCGTCTGGTTGGAGTGCGACACTCCGGGATCTAAGTCATTAACGGCGCGACCGGCTTAAACTTTAGCGCCGCCGCGACCGCCGTCCCGTCAGAATGTCACTTCCACCAAGCCTCCCGCGCGCGCGATGCCGCTGACCTGCTGGCCGTTGGCCGTTTTCACCTGCACCACCTGGCCTTCGCCGGCGCTGAGGATGGCGCGCCCTTCGGAGGCGACGCTGAAACCGTTGCCGCTGGAGACGACGCGCACCAGCTGGCCTTGCAGCACCACCGGCTTGCTGCGCAGCGTATCGAGCCGCAGCGGCGTGCCCGAGGGCAGCGAGTTGTTGACGCTACGGCCTATCACTTGCTGCATGTCGGTCGCTATGCCGGCCGGTAATGTTGTCAGATCGCCCTTGACGGCCACCAGCTGGCCGGCCTCGATGGGCTGGCCCTGGGCCAGCGGCACGGCGCTGGCGATGTAGTCGGCCGTGACCGACACCTGGGCTTGTATATAGACCGTCCAGCTGGACGGCGACGCGCAGCGCACGCCGACCGTGGTCTTGCCCCAGGCGCGGGCGCCCGGCATCAGGAACGCTTGCGGCGCCGGACAGGCGGCCAGCGTCATGTGGGGATCGATGGCGCCGACCTTGACCGTCACCTCGCCCGGCAGGCCGGCCGTCTGCACTTGCAGCAGTTGTTCGACGCTTTGCCTGAGCACGGCCAGGTCCTGACGTCCGCCGGCCGCCTGTTGCTGTTGCGGCGGTTGTTGCGCGTGGGCGGGCAGGGCGGCCAGCAGCGCGGCGCAGCAGGCCGCCAGCAGCTGCAGACGGCGCCGCGGCAGGGCGGCGCGGGCGCTGCCGTGGATGGCGTTCGGTTCGCTGCTCGGCAAGCTTAAAAGATGGCGTGGGTTCATGGCTTAGTGTCCCTAGAATGATGCCATGATAGCCGCGCCGCGCGCCGGCCAAGCGTCGAACAGCATGGAAAAGCCGGTCTTGCTCATCCGATTGCCGGGCGCGCGGCGGCCGTATCATCGATCCTGTCATAACAAGTTCGTCCACGCCATGGGGCAGGGGACGAGGTCTACGGAGCCCGATATGGTAAGCAAACTTGACGATTTCCTGGGCTTGAACCAGGCGGCGCTGAACTTGCGCTCGCAGCGCCAGCAGGTGATCGCTTCCAATATCGCCAACGCCGACACGCCCAATTACAAGGCCAAGGACTTCGACTTCGGCGCCGCGCTGCAAAACGCGCTGGCCGCCAGCGGCAACAGCGCCGCCGGCACGGGCGCGAGCGGGCCGCTGGCGACGACGGCGGCGCGCCACTTCGCCAACGCCAGCGCGATCGCCGGTTCCAGCGCCGGCACGCTGGCCGACGGCACGCCGCTGCAATACCGCACGCCGGCCCAGGGCGCCGTCGACGGCAACACGGTCGACATGGACGCCGAGCGCAACGCCTTCGCCGACAACGGCGTGCGCTACGAGGCCGGCCTGACGCTGATTAATGCCGACATCAAGGCGATGATGGCGGCGCTGCAGGGAGGTAGTTAATCATGTCGCTATTTAATATCTTCAATGTGTCGGGTTCGGCCATGAGCGCCCAGGCCCAGCGCCTCAACGTCACCGCCAGCAATCTGGCCAACGCCGACAGCGTCACCAGCGCCAACGGCGAGGCCTACCGCGCCAAGCAGGTGGTGTTCGAGGCCACGCCCAGCAACGGCGACGGCACTTCGACCGGCGTGCACGTCAAGCAGGTGATCGAAGACCCGTCGCCGCTCAAGCAGATGTACGACCCGAAAAATCCGGCGGCCGACGAGAAGGGTTATGTGTCCATGCCCAACGTGAACGTGGTCGACGAGATGGTCAACATGTTGTCGGCCTCGCGCTCCTACCAGAACAATGTCGAGACCATGAACGCGGCCAAGACCATGTTGCTCAAAACCCTGACCATCGGCCAGTCGTAACGCGCCGCCGTCATCCATTCATCAGAGGCCCAGCCATGTCCACCATCAACGTCAACAACACCACCCCGTACGCGCAGACGCCGGCCGGCCAGGCCGCTTCGCAGGCCGCCGCCGACGCCGCTTCGGCCGCCGCCAGCGGCAGCTCGGGCACCGACGTCGCCGCCACCCAGAACAACTTCCTCAAGCTGCTGGTGACGCAGCTGCAAAACCAGGATCCGCTGAACCCGGCCGACAACTCGCAGATCACCAGCCAGCTGGCCCAGCTGTCGACCGTGACCGGCGTGAACCAGTTGAACAGCACGCTGACCGCGCTGCAAACGAGTTACCAGAGTTCCGAGGCGCTCCAGGCCACCAGTCTGATCAGCCACGGCGTGCTGGCGGCGGGCACGACGCTGCAACTGGTCAGCGGCAAGGATCCGGCCGATAGCACGGGCGCGACCAAGATCAGCCAGTCCGTCTTCGGCGTCAACTTCGGCAGCGCCGCCGACAAGGCCGAAGTGCAGATCAAGGACAGCACCGGCAAGGTGGTGAAGACCATCGAGATGAGCAACGCGCCGGCCGGGCCGATGCCGCTGACGTGGGACGGCAAGGCCGACGACGGCACCACCGTCGAGCCGGACGGCACCTACAGCATCAGCGTCACGGCCAGCGCCGGCGGCGCCGCGCTCAAGGACGCCAGCACGCTGACCTACGGCATCGTCGCCAGCGTGTCGTCGGGCTCGGGCGGCATCAAGCTCAATGTATCGACGCCGCTCGGCTCGCTGAACCTGAGCGACATCCAGCAAGTGCTGTAAGCCACAGCAACACACACGCATTTTTCAGACACCCGTTTTTTTGCGTACGCGCGCATCACACTGATAGGGGAATACCATGTTCCAACAAGGACTCAGCGGCCTGGACGGCGCCTCGCAATCGCTGGACGTCATCGGCAACAACATCGCCAACGCCAGCACGGTGGGCTTCAAGAGTTCGACCGCCGAGTTCGCGGACGTGTACGCCAACTCGCTCAACAGCGTGGGCGGCAACACGGCCGGCATCGGCGTCAGCGTCGCCGCCATCGCGCAGAATTTCACGCAGGGCAGCATCCAGACCAGCACCAACCCGCTCGACATTTCGATCAACGGCGGCGGCTTCTTCCGCACCACGCTCAACGGTCAGATCCAGTTCAGCCGCAACGGCCAGTTCACGGTCAGCCCGACCAATCAGCTCATCAACGCGCAGGGCGCGCAGATCACCGGCTACCTGGCCAACAAGAGCGGCCAGATTTTGCAAGGCTCGCCGATTCCCATCGTCATCGATAAGTCGGACTTGACGCCGGTGCAAACGACCAAGGCCAATTATTCGGCCAACTTGAATTCGACCGAGCCCAATCCCACCGTCACGCCGTTCGACGCCAACAACCCGCTGACCTACAACCACCCGTACGTGCAACCGGTGTACGACAGCCTGGGCAACCAGCACACGATGTCGGTCTACTACGTCAAGACCGCCGCCAGCACCTGGGATGTGTACGCCTCGGTCGACGGCACGGAAATCGCGGCCCAGACCGCGTTGCAATCGATGCAGCAGGATCCGAACGTGTCCGGGCCGCGCGCCACTTACCAGGCCGACCTGACCGCCAATCCGCCGGTCGGCCAGGCCCAGCTCGACAGCGACGCGCAAGCTTACTCGGCGGCGGCCGGCGCGTCGCTGACCGCCCTCGCCACCACGGCCGGCGCCAGCCAGCCGCAGCTCGATGCCTTGGCCAAGGCCTACGACGTGGCCGGCGGCACCGATGCCGGTTCGATTCCGGGCGCCACGCCCGATACGATCGACGCGGCGCTGGCGGCCGCGCTGCAAGTGCCGCCGGCCAAGGTCGGCACGCTGGTGTTCGACAAGAATGGCGCGTTGAGCAACGCCGGCATGGCGCTGCTGACGCCGCCGGTGACGCTGCCGATCTCGATCGCCATCCCGATCTTCCCGGACGCCGGTTCCCAGGAGCCGCTGACCATCGCCACCAACTTCACCGGCACCACCCAGTACGGCAGCACGTACAGCGAAAAAGACGCCAGCCAGGACGGTTCCTCGTCGGGTAGCCTGAAGGGGTATCAGGTCGGCGCCGATGGCGTGATCCTGGGCAATTACAGCAACGGCCTGTCGCGCCCGCTGGCCCAGATCGCCATGGCCAACTTCTCCGACGTCAACGGCTTGACGCCGCTGGGCAACAACGCCTGGGCCGAGAGCGCCAAGTCGGGCGTGCCGCAGGTCGGCGCGCCGGGCTCGGGCAGTTTCGGCAGCCTGCGCTCGAATTCGGTGGAAGAATCGAACGTGGACTTGACGACCGAGCTGGTCAACATGATCACGGCGCAGCGCGTCTACCAGGCCAATGCGCAGACCATCAAGACCGAGGATTCGATCTTGCAAACCGTCGTCAATCTGCGGTAATCACCGCGTTAATCGACTAGCAGGAGCGCCAGCCCACCATGGACCGTTTAATCTACACCGCGATGACCGGCGCCCGCCATGTGCTGGACCAGCAGGCCACCGTGTCGAACAACCTGGCCAACGCCACCACCACCGGCTTCCGGGCCCAGCTCGATTCCTTCCGCGCGGTGCCGGTGGTGTCGGACGGGCTGGCCACGCGCGCCTTCGTCGTCAACGCCACCACCGGTTCGGACTTCCGCTCCGGCCCGATCGACACCACGGCGCGCAACCTCGACGTGGCGCTGCGCGGCGACGGCTTCATCGCCGTGCAGTCGGCCGACGGCTCGGAAGCCTACACCCGCAACGGCAGCTTGAAAGTGAGCGAAAACGGCTTGCTGCAAACCTCGGGCGGCCAGACCGTGCAGGGCGACGGCGGCCCGATCTCGATCCCGCCCGACACCATCGTCTCCATCGCCGCCGACGGCACCGTCAGCACCGTGTCGACCGACACCAAGCCGGGGCCGGCCAACACCATAGGGCGCATCAAGCTGGTCAATCCCGACACCAAGCAACTGGTGCGCGGCGACGACGGCCTGTTCCGCTTGCAGGCCGGCACGCCGGCCGAGAACGACGCCACCGTGCGCATCGTCGACGGCGCCCTCGAGGGCAGCAACGTCAATCCGGTCGACGCCATGGTCAACATGATCAGCCTGGCGCGCCAGTTCGACATGCAGATGAATATGCTCAAGAACGCCGAGAATAACGCCGCAAAAGCTACCCAGATCCTCGCTTTGAGTTGATGACCGCTGCCGCATAATGATGTTGTGGGAAGAGGCCAGGTCGCGTCGACCGGCCGTTCCGGCACCATCATCACGCGGGAGAGGGATTATGATACGTTCATTGTGGATCGCCAAGACGGGCATGGAGGCGCAGCAGGCGCAGCTCGACGTCACGTCGAACAATCTGGCCAACGTCAGCACCAATGGCTTCAAGAAATCGCGCGCCGTGTTCGAGGATTTGCTGTACCAGAACGTGCGCCAGCCCGGCAGCCAGTCGTCCCAGCAAACCAATCTGCCTTCCGGCGCCCAGGTCGGCACCGGCGTGCGCGAAGTGGCCGTCGAACGCATCCACACCCAGGGCGCGCCGCAGTCGACCGGCAACGACAAGGACATGATGGTCAACGGCAACGGCTTCTTCAATGTGCTGCTGCCCGACGGCACCACCGCCTACACCCGCGACGGCTCCTTCCAGCGCGACAACAACGGCCAGATGGTGACCTCGGCCGGCTATGTGATCCAGCCCGCCATCACCATCCCGATCACGGCCAAGGAAATTTCCGTCGGCACCGACGGCACCGTCTCGGTGACGCTGCCGGGGCAGGTGGCGTCGCAGCAGCTGGGCCAGATCCAGCTGTCGACCTTCATCAACCCGACCGGGCTGGAGTCGAAGGGCGAAAACCTGTACGTGGAAACGGGCGCCTCGGGCAGCCCGCAGAGCAACACGCCGGGCACCAACGGCACCGGCACCATCCTGCAGGGGTATGTCGAGACGTCGAACGTCAACGTGGTCGAGGAAATGGTCAATATGATACAGACCCAGCGCGCCTACGAAATCAACAGCAAGGCCATCACCACCTCCGACCAGATGCTGCAAAAACTGACGCAGATGTAAGTTCGCAAGTTCATTCACACCGCTAGCCGCCGGTCGATCCGGCGGCCGGGAGCACGCCATGACAGCCGTTTTCAATCCGAGTATCACGACGATGTATGTCGCAGCGGCCGCCGCCATGCTGGCGCTGGGCGGCTGCACGGCCATACCGACGACCATCGTGCAGACGCCGATGACGGCGCGCCCGCTGACGCCGCCGCCGCAGTCGGCCAACAACGGCGCCATCTACCAGACCAGCGTCTACCGGCCGATTTTCGAGGACCACCGCGCGCGCCAGGTGGGCGACGTGCTGACCCTGGTCATCACGGAAAAGACGGCCGCCGTCAAGGCCGGCGCCAGCTCGGGCAACAAGTCCGGCAGCGTCAGCGCGACCTTGCCCGGCCCGCTGCAAGGCAAGTTCGGCGCCACGCTGTCGACCAACAACACCAGCAAATACGCCGATGGCGACAACCAGTCGGCCAGCAACACCTTCACCGGCACCATGGGCATCACCGTGGTCGAGGTGCTGGCCAACGGCAATTTGATCGTGGCCGGCGAGAAGCAGGTCGCGCTCGACAAGGGCACCGAATTCATCCGCTTCTCCGGCATGGTCAATCCGGACAATATCGCCACCGGCAACACCGTGGCCTCGACCGCCGTGGCCGACGCCCGCGTCGAATACCGCACCAACAGCCAGATCGACCGCGCCGAAATGACGTCGATGGCGTCGCGCTTCTTCCAAAGCCTGCTGCCGTTCTGACCATGGCCAATTTATGACTCATACACTGCACCTTAGCCGCCGCGTCCTCGGCGCCGCGCTGATGATACTGACGGCCTTATTGGCTTGCCTGGCCGTGCAGGCGCCGGCGCGCGCCGAGCGCCTCAAGGACCTGGTCAGCATCGCCGGCGTGCGGCAGAATCAGCTGGTCGGCTACGGTCTCGTGGTCGGCCTCGACGGCACGGGCGACCAAACCACGCAAACCCCGTTCACGGTGCAGAGCATCACCTCGATGCTGCAACAGCTGGGCGTGAACCTGCCGGCCGGCGGCACCGGTCTGCAACTGAAAAACGTGGCGGCCGTGATGGTGACGACGTCGCTGCCGGCCTTCGCCCAGCCGGGCCAGCAGCTCGACGTGACGGTGTCGTCGATCGGCAACGCCAAAAGCCTGAGCGGCGGCACCCTGCTGATGACGCCTTTGAAGGGCGCCGACGGCCAGGTCTACGGCATGGCCCAGGGCAATGTGCTGGTCGGCGGCGTCGGCGCGACCGCGCCCGGCGGCGGCGCCTCGCTGGTGGTCAACCACCTGAGCGTGGGCCGCATCTCGGCTGGCGCCACGGTCGAACGGGCGGTGGCCTCGGCGCTGGGCGAGGGCAATATGATACGGCTGGAATTGAACAACACCGACTTCGCCACCGCCGGCCGCATCGTCGAAGCCATCAACGACAAGTACGGCAGCGGCATCGCCTACGCGCTCGACGGCCGCGTGATCCGGGTGCAGTCGCCGTCGTCGAGCGACCAGCGCGTGGCCTTCATCGGCGCCCTGGAGGACATCAACGTCAATCCGGCGCGCCAGGCCGCCAAGATCATCATGAACGCCCGCACCGGCTCGGTCGTGATGAACCAGGCCGTCACGCTCGACACCTGCGCCATTTCGCACGGCAACCTGTCCATCTCCATTACTAACGAGCCGCAGGTGAGCCAGCCGAACGCGCTGTCGGGCGGGCGCACCGTGGTCACGCAAAATTCGCAGGTCGACATCAAGAAAGACAGCGGCAAGGTCATGCTCATCAAGGGCGGCGCCGCGCTGGCCGACGTGGTCAAGGCGCTCAACGCCATCGGCGCCTCGCCGCAGGATTTGCTGGCGATCTTGCAGGCCATGAAGGTCGCTGGCGCCTTGCACGCCGAGCTGGAAATCATCTAGGACCGCCGCCATGAACACCAGCTCCAGTCAAACCGATCTCACCAGTCAACTCGCGCTCGACGTCAAGGGCATGGGCGACTTGCGCAAGTCCGCGCAGGCCAACTCGCCGGCCGCGATGAAGACGGCGGCCACGCAGTTCGAGGCCATGTTCGTCAACATGATGATGAAGAGCATGCGCGACGCGACGCCGCAGGACGGCTTGACGGACAGTTCGCAATCGAAGATGTTCACCTCGATGCTGGACCAGCAGACCAGCCAGAATATCGCCAAGAAGGGCATAGGCCTGGCCGACATGTTGATGCGCCAGTTGTCCAAGACCACCAGCGCGCAGGCGCTGGCCGTGGGCGACGACGGCGCGGTGGCGGCGCCGTCCGGCGGCGCCGCCGCGCTCGACGCGGCCCGCTTGCAGCGCTCGATCGACGCCGCCGGCGGAAACGCCAACGTCGGCGGCGCCACCGGCACCACCAGCACCGGCAACGCCAAGCAGCCGGCCCATGTGCGTGAATTCCAGCACAAGCTGGCGGCCGACGCCGACGCCGCCAGCCAGGCCACCGGCATCCCGGCCAAGTTCATGCTGGGCCAGGCGGCGCTGGAAAGCGGCTGGGGCAAGCGCGAGATCAAGGGCAGCGACGGCAAGACCAGCCACAACCTGTTCGGCATCAAGGCCGGCCCGGACTGGAAGGGCAAGACCGTCAGCGCCACCACCACCGAATACGTCAACGGCAAGGCCCAGAGCAAGGTCGAAAAGTTCCGCGCCTACGACAGTTATTCCGACAGTTTCAAGGATTACGCCAGCGTGCTGGCCAGCAATCCGCGCTACCAGAAAGTGCTCGCCAGCGGTGGCGACGCGGCCAGCTTCGCCCAGGGTTTGCAGCGCGCCGGCTATGCCACCGACCCGCAATACGCCAGCAAACTGACCAGCATCATCAAACACTCGCTGGCCTAACCACGGATCACATAAAAAATCATGGGCAATCTACTCAGTATCGGTAAAAGCGGTTTGCTGGCGGCGCAGGTCGGCCTATCCACGACCGGCAACAACATTACCAATGCCAGTGTGGCGGGCTACAACCGGCAGCAGGCGGTCCAGGCCGACAATCCCAGCCAGAACCAGGGCTATGGCTTCATCGGCAACGGCACCAACGTGGCGCAGATCAAGCGCTATTACGACGATTTCCTCAACAGCCAGCTGCTCACCTCGCAATCGTCCCAGGCCCAGACCAACACCTATTCGACCCAGATCGCGGCGGTCGACAATCTGCTGTCGGACACCACGGCCGGCCTGTCGCCGGCGCTGCAATCGTTCTTCAACGGCGTGCAGAGCGCCGACGCCGATCCGAGCTCGGTGGCGTCGCGCCAGGCGCTGCTGTCGTCGGCCAATTCGCTGGCCTCGCGCTTCCAGGGCATGGCCGCGCAGCTGAACGACATGGCCACGGGCGTGAACACGCAGATCGTGTCGACGGTCAACCAGATCAACACCTACGCGGCGCAGATCGGCCAGCTCAACAGCCAGATCGCCAACGCCTTCACCGATCCGCTCAATCCGCCCAACGATTTGCTGGACCAGCGCGACCAGGCGATCAACGAGCTCAACAAGCTCATCAAGGTGACCACGCAGCCGACCAGCAACCACATGCTGTCGGTGTCGATAGGCGCCGGCCAGCCGCTGGTGGTGGGCTCGGTGCCGCTGCCGCTGGCGACGGGCAATTCGCCGACCGACGTCAGCCAGGTCGTGGTCGGCTACCAGAGCAAGAGCGGCGGCATCAATCCGCTGCCGGACAACATCCTGGCCGGCGGCGCGCTGGGCGGCCTGCTGCAATTTCGCGACGGCGCGCTGCAACAGGCGCAAAACGGCCTGGGCCAGATCGCCGCCGGCGTCGCCTCGGCCTTCAACGCCCAGCACGCGCTGGGCCAGGATTTGAACGGCCAGCCCGGCGGCGCCTTCTTCGGCCCCATCAACGCCTACGTCGGCACCAACACCCACAACCTGGCCAGCAGCACGGCCACCGTCTCGGCCACCGTGGTCGACGCCAGCGGCCTGACGACCAGCGACTACAGCGTCGACTTCGACGGCACCAACTTTTCCGTCAAGCGCACCGACGGCAGCGCGCCGCCGGTGATCCTGACGTTCCCCCAGACCACGGGGCCGCAGGTGGTCGACGGCGTGGCCTACACCCTCAGCGGCACGCCGGCCACGGGCGACAATTTCCTGGTGCGGCCGACGCTCAACGCCGCCTCCGACATCGCCGTCACGCTGACCGATCCGACCAAGATCGCGCTGGCCACGCCCATCGTCACCACGGCGCCGCTGACGAACACGGGCAAGGGCAAGATTTCGGCCGGCACCATCGACAATAATTATCTAACGCCCGGCAACACGCTGACGGGCACCGGCGTCACGCTGACCTATGACAAGACCAGCAACACCTTCGCGGCCACGGCCGGCACGCCGCCGGCGCCGATCGCGCAGGACGTGACGGTGGTGGGCTTGAACGGCGTCAGCACCGTGTATCCGGCCGGCACGCCGATACCGTACACGGACGGCGACAAGCTCAGCTTCGGCGGCGTGAATTTCCAGATCACCGGCCAGCCCGGCGACAAAGATACCTTCGGCATCGCGCCCAACTCGGCCGGCGTGGGCGACAGCCGCAACGGCGCGCTGCTGGCGGGCTTGCAGGGCAAGAACATCATGGCCGGCAACAAGGCGACGTTCCAGACCACGTATGCGCAGCTGGTCAACCTGATCGGCAACAAGTCGAGCGAAGCGCAGATCGCCAGCAAGGCCGACGACGCCGCCGTCCAGGCGGCCACCAATGCGCAGCAGAGCGTGTCCGGCGTCAACCTCGACGAGGAAGCCGCCAACCTGCTGCAATATCAGCAAGCCTACCAGGCATCGGGCAAAGTGATGCAGATCGCCAGCCAGCTGTTCGATGTGCTGCTCAACCTGAGCACGGGCTGACCATGGCGGCGTTTTTTGCGGTTTTTGAAGGGGTGGTTCCATGAGCATGCGCATCAGTTCGCAAACCATATTCGACATCGGCGTCAAGCAGATCGGCTCGCTCAACAGCGCCATCGCCCACACCCAGCAGCAGCTGTCGACCGGCAACAAGAACCTGACGGCGTCGGACGATCCGATCGCCGCCGCGCGCGCGCTGGAGGTGACGCAGTCGGCCGGTATCAACACCCAGTTGATGACCAACCGCCAGAGCGCCAACAGTTCGCTGTCGCAGGAAGACGTGGCGTTGTCGTCGACGATGACGCTGATCCAGGACGTGATGACGCTGGCCACCAACGCCGGCGACGGCGCGCTGTCGCAGGCCGACCGCGGTTCGCTGGCGACGGCCTTGCAGGGCAAGCTCAACGACCTGCTCGGCCAGGCCAACACGGCCGACGGCGTGGGCGGTTATTTGTTCAGCGGCTATTCGTCGAACACGGTGCCGTTTTCGCTCAACGCCACCGGCGCCGACTACGCCGGCGACCAGGGCCAGCGCTCGCTGCAAATCGGCTCGACCCGCAGCATACCGGTCAGCGATTCGGGTTCTTCCGTGTTTGAAAACAATGCGACCGGCAACGGCACCTTTCTCACCGGCGCCGATCCCGGCAACTACGGGCGCGGCGGCACCGGCATCATTTCGGCCGGCTCGGTGACGTCGCCGGCCGCGCTGACGGGCAATGATTACGAGATCGATTTCGCGGTGGTGCCGCCGGCCGGGCCGGGTTCGGTCGCCACCAGCACCTACACCATCCTGAACAAGACCACCGGCCTGAACGTGCCGCCGGCGCCGGTGCCGGCCGTCGGCATACCGTACACCACGGGCACGCCGATCAGCTTCGACGGCCTGACCTTCAACGTCCAGGGCGCGCCGGCCGACGGCGACAAGTTCACCGTGGTGCCGAGCACCAAGCAATCCATCTTCACCACCGTGACCAGCCTGATTACGGCCTTGCAGGCACCCGGCAGCGGCCCGGCCGGGCAGGCCAGCCTGAGCAATGCGCTGAACCAGGCCAACCTGGCGCTCAACAACGCGCACGACAATATCTTGACGGTGCGGGCCTCGGTCGGCTCGCGGATGAATGAACTCGATTATCTGGATAGTTCGGGCGGCGACCTCGACGTGGCGTACAAGACGACGCTGTCGGGCTTGCAGGATGTCGATCCGGTGAAGGCGATTTCCGATTTCACGCAGCAGCAGACCACGCTGGACGCGGCGCAGAAATCGTTCAAGACGCTCAGCGGGCTGTCGCTGTTCAACTACATCACCTGAACGCCGGCGCCAGATCGGCCGCCAGGTCGGCGGCCGGGAAGGTCGCCGCCGCCGGCCAGCCTGCGCGCTGCGCCGCGCACCTCACTGCATACTCTTAGCCGGGCCCGCTCGGGCCACAGTGTCCAGACCGCGGCCACGGTAGCCGCAGCACGTCTTTCCCGCCCGTTTCAGCTTCCGCCCGCAGCTCTTGCCATCGCCAGCCTGACCTGGTCCCGGTCCCGTTGCCGGGACCGGTCCCTTATTTCGCCGCCAGGATGCCGATGAACGCCAGCTTGCGCGCCAGGTCGGCGTGCGATCCGGGATCGGACAGGCCGTCGCCGGCGCCGTGTTTGGCGCTGCCGCCGAACTCTTGCATCTGCCGCGCCAGACCGGTCACATTGCTCGCCAGGCTGGACGTCGCCGCCGCCGTTTCCTGCGCCGTCAGGCGCAGCGCGTTGCCGGCGTCGCCGCCGCCGCCGGTCGTGCGGTAGGCCGACAGCGCCTGCGTCAACGCGCCGACCCGCGCGCCCAGCGCCGGGCTGTCCGCCGCTGTCGATGCGGCGGCCGCCGCCGGCGCGGCCGTGCCCGCCGCCGCATCGTTGCGGTCGGTCAGGAACCAGACGTCGGCCACGGCGCGCTGCTGGCCGTCGGTGGTGGTGAAGGTCGAGGTGGCGCTGGTCCAGTTGCCGTTGCTATCGAGCACGCTGGTCTTGTCGTCGGCCA
>NZ_JANXMI010000064.1 GCF_025354735.1 Rugamonas sp. | reverse complement strand
CCCCGCTCACCGCCGACAGTCGCACATATTATCTAAGGACAGCATGGAGCCTCTGGTTCACATCGAGCACTTGGTCAAATCCTATCGGCGCGGCGGGCAGGTGGTGCCGGTGCTGACCGATATCAGCCTGTCGATACAGGCCGGCGACTTCACGGCGCTGATGGGGCCATCGGGCTCCGGCAAGAGCACGCTGCTCAACCTCATCGCCGGCATCGACAAACCGGACCGCGGCCTGCTGCGCGTGAACGGCCTCGATATCGCGCAGATGGGCGAAGGCGCGCTGGCCCGCTGGCGCGCCGCCAACGTCGGCTTCATCTTCCAGTTCTATAACCTGATGCCGGTGCTGTCGGCGTTCGAGAACGTCGAACTGCCGCTGCTGCTGACGCCATTGTCGCGGCGCGAACGGCGCGAGCGCGTCGAGCTGACGCTGGCCATGGTCAAGCTGGCCGACCGCATGGACCACACGCCGAGCGAACTGTCCGGCGGCCAGCAGCAGCGCGTGGCCATCGCGCGCGCCATCGTCACCGATCCGACGCTGATCGTGGCCGACGAGCCGACCGGCGACCTCGATCGCCAGTCGGCCGGCGAAATCCTGGCGCTGATGCGGCAGCTCAACGAGCAGCTGGGCAAGACCATCATCATGGTCACGCACGACGCCCACGCGGCGGCGCAGGCGCGCACCATGATCCACCTCGAAAAAGGCGAGCTGCTGGCCGCCGCCGCGGCCTAGGCGCACGGCCATGTACGCGCTGCGCCTGATCGTCAAGAACGCCTTGCGCCACAAGCTGCGCACGGCGCTGACGGTGCTCGGCCTGGTGGTCGCCACCTTCGCCTTCGGCCTGGTGCAGACCGTGATCGACGCCTGGTACGCCGGCGCCGAGGGGGCGTCCAACACCACCCTCGTCACCCGCAATAAAACCTCGCTGGTGTTCCCGCTGCCGCTGGCCTACCAGGCCCGCATCCGCGCCATCGACGGCGTGTCCGGCGTCGGCTACGCCAACTGGTTCCAGGCCACCTACAAAAATCCGAACAACTTCTTCGCGCAGTTCGCCATCTCCGGCAAGAGCTACCTCAATATCTATCCCGACTACCTGCTGCCCGACGCCGACCGCGCCGCCTTCCTGCACGACCGCAAGGGCGCCATCGTCGGCCGCAAGCTGGCCGACCAATACGGCTTCAAGGTCGGCGACGTCATCCCGCTCAAGGGCACCATCTATCCGGGCCAGTGGGAGCTGGTGGTGCGCGGCATCTACGACGGCAAACAGGAAAGCACCAACACCGCCACCCTGTTCTTCCACTGGGATTATCTGAACGAGACGATGCTGAAGGTGTCGCCGCGGCGCGCCAACCAGATCGGCGTCTACGTGGTGCAGATCGACCAGCCGGAAAACGCCGCCGCCATCTCGGCCGACATCGACAAGCAGTTCAACAACTCGCTGGCCGAGACGCTGACCGAAACCGAAAAAGCCTTCCAGCTCGGCTTCGTGTCGATGTCCGAGGCCATCGTGGTGGCGATCCGGGTCGCCTCCTTCGTCATCGTGCTCATTATCGCCGCCGTGATGGCCAACACCATGGCCATGAGCGCGCGCGAACGGCTGCGCGAATACGCCACGCTGAAGGCGCTCGGCTTCGGCCCCGGCTTCCTGGCGCTGATGATCTTCGGCGAATCGCTGCTGCTGTCGCTGGTGGGCGCGGCCATCGGCATCGCGCTGCTGTTCCCCTTTGCGCGCTGGTTCGGCCACGTGGTCGGCACCCTGTTCCCGGTGTTCGCGGTGTCGGCGCTGACGGTGCTGCAACAGGTGCTGGCTGCCGTCGGCGTCGGCGTCGGCGCCGTGGCCGCGCTGGCGCCGACCGTGCGCGCGGCCCGCGTCAAGATCGTCGACGGCTTGCGCAGCATCGGATGACATAAAGAGAGCGCGATGACCATCCCCTTCTCCTACGTGGCGCGCAATCTGTGGGCGCGGCGCCTGACCACGGCGCTCACCGCCGGCGGCCTGGCGCTGGTGGTGTTCGTGTTCGCCACGGTGCTGATGCTCGACGAGGGCTTGCGCACGACGCTGGTGGGCACCGGCGAATACGACAACGTGGTGCTGATCCGGCGCGCCGCCGACACCGAGGTGCAGAGCGGCGTCGAGCGCGGCCAGGCCAACGTCGTCGCCAGCCACGCCGCCATCGCCACCGGCGCCGACGGCCAGCCCATGCTGTCGAAGGAGACCGTGGTGCTGATCTCGCTCAGCAAGCGCGGCTCGGCGCGGCCGTCGAACGTCATCATCCGCGGCGTCGGCACGCGGGCGTTGACGCTGCGCCCGCAGGTGAGGCTGACCAGCGGGCGCATGTTCCGGCCGGGCGCCTCCGAAATCATCGCCGGCGCCAGCATCGCGCGCCGTTTCGCCGGCGCCGGCATCGGCGAGACGCTGCGCTTCGGCCAGCGCGAGTGGACCGTGGTCGGCCTGTTCGACGCCGGCAACAGCGGCTTCGACTCCGAAATCTGGGGCGACGCCGACCAGCTGATGGCGGCCTTCCGCCGCAACGCCTATTCGGCCATCGTGCTGCGGCTGGCCGACGGCGCCCTGTTCGAGCGCTTCCGGCACGACATCGAAACCGACCCGCGCCTGACGCTCGACGCCAAGCGCGAACAGACCTTTTATTCGGACCAGTCGAAGGCGCTGTCGACCTTCATCACCTGGGTCGGCCTGATCCTGTCGGTGATCTTTTCGATCGGCGCCATGATAGGCGCGACCATCACCATGTACGCCTCGGTGGCCAACCGCGTCGGCGAGATCGGCACGCTGCGCGCGCTCGGTTTCCGCCGCCGCAGCATCCTGGCCGCCTTCCTGAGCGAGGCCATGCTGCTGGCCGTGGCCGGCGGCGCGGTCGGCCTGGCGCTGGCGTCGCTGATGCAGTTCATGTCCTTCTCGACCACCAATTTCCAGTCCTTCTCCGAGCTGGCCTTCGGCTTCAAACTCAATGGCGCCATCGTCGTCAAGACGCTGCTGTTCGCGCTGGCGATGGGCGTGGTCGGCGGCTTCCTGCCGGCCCTGCGGGCGGCCCGGCTGCCCATAGTCGACGCCTTGCGGGCGGCATAAATAATTAATATTAAGACACCACATGTGACCTCAAGGCAACACTTGCTTTGGTAAATCGTGCTAGACTTTGCCCTCCGCAAATTTGTCCATCGCCGCTTCGGCGCTCGTTCCCCCGTCTATGTCGTCATCACACCGCACCGCCGCACCGGGCCCGGCACCGGCCGTCCGCCCCCGGGCCGGACAGCGCGCGCGCGCGCTCGCGGCGCTGTGGTGCGGGCTGGCGCTGTGGTGGTGGGCGCCGGCCTGGGCCGCCGGCCAGCGCCAGGTGCTGGTGCTCTATTCGCTGGGCGCCGATTCGGCCTCGGTGTGGCAAACGCTGGTCCATCGCGGCATGGTCGAGGAGCTGGCGCACCAGAGCTGGGGCGACGCGCCCGGCATCTTCGAGGAGCGCTTCGACGCGATCCGGGTCGGCGAACAAGCCGCCGTCGACAGCATGCCCCCCTATCTGCGCACCAAATACGCCGACGTCCACCTCGACGCCATCGTCACCGAAAATTATCTGGCCGCGCGTTTTCTCAGCGCGCACCCGGAGCTGTTCCCCGGCGTGCCGCGCCACTACGTCAACCACGGCCGGCGCGACTGGCGGCCCGCCGACGGCGACGGCTACGAAGTGCTGTCGGACTTCGAGCGCGCCATCGGCGTGATCGCGCAAGTGGCGCCACGGACGCGCCGCATCGTGGTGGTCGGCGACCAGACGCCGCGCGTGCAGGAATGGATCGCCGGCGTGCGCGCCGTGGTGCCGCGATTCCAGCGCATCGCCTTCGAATTCTGGGACGACCAGAACTTCGACCAGCTCTACGCCAAGGCGGCGGCGCTCGGCCCCGGCGACGCCATCTTCATGCTGGCCACCTACCGCGACAAGAGCGGCGCCAAGGGCGTGCCGCCGGAGATCGCCCGCAAGCTGGCGCAGACATCGCCGGCGCCCGTGTTCACGCACGTGCAGTCGCTGGTCTTGCCGGGCATCGTGGGCGGCTACGTGATTAGCGGCGAGCGGATCGGCCGCGTCATCGCGCGCCTGGTGCTGGGCCAGCCGGCCGACATGGGCAGCGCGCAGGACTTCGTGTTCGATTACCCGAGCGCGCGGCGCTTTCACCTGGTCGATGCGCCGGCCGGCGCCCAGTGGCTGAACCGCCCGCCCGACACCTGGGAAACCTATCGCTGGCAAATCATCGCCGGCCTGACGCTGATCGGCCTCGAAGGCGTGTTGATTACGGCGCTGGTGCTGGCCCTGCGCGGCCGGCGCCAGAGCATGGCGGCGCTGCACGACGAGCGCACCCAGTTGGAGGCGCGCGTGGTGCAGCGCACGCTGGAGCTGATGGTGGCCAACACCCAGCTTGAACACCAGGCCACCACCGATCCGCTGACCGGCATCGGCAACCGCCGCAAGATGACGGAGCAGATCGGCAAGGAGCTCGAACGCGGCCGCCGCAGCCGCCGTCCGCTGGCGCTGCTGATGATAGACATCGACCACTTCAAGCGCATCAACGACACGCACGGCCATGAAGTGGGCGACCGCGCCATCGTCGCCGTCGCGCGCGCCGTCACCGACGGCATGCGCAGCGTGGATCTGGTGTCGCGCTTCGGCGGCGAGGAATTCGTGGCGCTGATGCCGGACACGGACTTGAGGGTGGCCGCCGTCGCCGCCGAACGCCTGCGCGCCGACGTCGCCGCGCTGCGCATCAGCGGCGACGATGGCGTGCAGATTGCGCTGACCATCAGCGTCGGCGTGGCCGCCTCCGGGCCGCGCGGCACGCCGGACACGCCATCCCTGCTGCTGGTGCGCGCCGACAAGGCGCTGTATCGCGCCAAGAAGGAAGGGCGCGACCGCGTGGTGGTGGGGTGAGGCTGGATGATTAGGCGGCGGCCGGTCCGGCGCCGCGCCGCCGCTATTCGGCGTCCGGCTGTTGCGACGGATGGGCGGCCAGGAAGGCCGGCAGCTCGGCGCAGGCGGCGTGGATGCGTTCCAGCGTCGGATACGGCGCCAGGCCGACATTGAAGCGCAGCGCGTTGAACACCTGCGGCACCAGGCAGCAGTCGGCCAGCGTCGGCGTGTCGCCGTGGCAGAAGCGGCCGGTCTGCGGATCGCGCGCCAGGTGCGCTTCCACCATCGCCAGTCCCTCGCGCGTCCAGTGCCGATACCATTCCAGCTTGGCCTCGTCGGATATCCCCAGCGTCCCCTGCAAGTGCTTGAGCACGCGCAGATTGGTCAAGGGATGGATGTCGCAGGCGATGGTCAGCGCCAGCGCGCGCACGCGGGCGCGGCCCAGCGCGTCGCGCGGCAGCAGCGGCACCAGCGGCTGCGTCTCTTCCAGGTATTCGAGGATGGCCAGCGACTGGTGGATGGCGGCGGCGTCGCCCACGTCCAGCGCCGGCACCAGCGCGCTGGGATTGACGGCGCGGTAAGCGTCGGCCAGCTGTTCGCCGCCGCCGCGCAACAGGTGCACCGGCAGCGCGTCGTAGGCCAGCGCCTTCAGGTTCAGCGCGATGCGCACCCGGTAGGCGGCCGAGCTGCGAAAGTAGGTATATAGTTTATACGGTTTCAACGCGCGCGCTCCTGGTAATGGGTGACGGTCTGCTCGATGGCGCCGAAGATGCTGGCGCCGGCGCCGTCGCGCATCTCGATGCGGACGCTGTCGCCGAAGCGCAGGTACGGCGTCTGCGGCGCGCCGTTCTCGATGGTTTCGTACATGCGCACTTCGGCTAGGCAGCAGTAGCCCACGCCGCCGTTGGCGATGCTCGATCCGTGCAGGCTGCCCTGCTTGTTCGACACGGTGCCGGAGCCGATGATGGTGCCGGCGCCCAGCTCGCGCGTGCGCGCCGCGTGCGCCACCAGCTGGGCGAAGTTGAAGGTCATGTCTTCGCCGGCGTTGGGCTTGCCGAACGGCTGGCCATTGAGCTCGACCAGCAGGGGCAGGTGCAGCTTGCTGCCGTTCCACTCGGCGCCCAGTTCGTCGGGCGTGACGGCGACGGGCGAAAACGCGCTGGCCGCCTTGGACTGGAAGAAGCCGAAGCCCTTGGCCAGTTCGTTCGGGATCAGGTTGCGCAGCGAGACGTCGTTGACCAGCAGGACCAGCCGGATCGCGTGCGCCGCCTCGGCGTCGGTCGCGCCCATGGCGACGTCGCCGGTGATGACTGCCACCTCGGCTTCGAGGTCGATGCCCCATTCTTCGGACAGGGCGTAGATGGCGTCGCGCGGGCCGATGAAGCTGTCCGAGCCGCCCTGGTACATCAGCGGGTCGGTGTAGAAGGAGGCCGGCACCTCGGCGTTGCGGGCGCGCCGCACCAGCTCGACGTGGTTGATGTAGGCCGAACCGTCGGCCCACTGGTAGGCGCGCGGCAGCGGCGAGTGGCACAGGCGCTGCTCGAAGGATTTGACGTCGGCGTCGGCGCCGTGGACGGTGCCGGTGGCGCCGCCGGCGTTGAGCAGGGCGTAGACTTCATCGAGCTGCGGCGCGACGGCGCCCCAGTGGTCCAGCGCGTATTGCAGCGTGGCGCTGATGTGCGGCACGGCGCGATACCATTTCAAGTCGCGGCTGACGACCACCAGCGCGCCATCGCGGCCGCCGTTTTTCAGGGTCGCCAGCTTCATGCCGCGCCCTCCACCGCCGCCGGCGCGTGCATCCACGCCGCGTGCTTGGGCGCCTTGCGGGTGCGCGACCATTCTTCCAGCATGTCCCATTTGACGGCGTCGAGCTTTTCCATCATCTGCGGCGTGGCCGTGTTGACGGCCAGTTCCAGCCGGTGGCCGTTGGGGTCGAAGAAGTAGATCGACTGGAAGATGGTGTGGTTGACCGGGCCGATGACGGCGATGCCGGCGCCGCTCAGGCGCTCTTTCGCGGCCAGCAATTCGTCCAGCGTGTCGACCTCCATCGCCAGGTGCTGGACCCAGGCCGGCGTGTTGTGGTCGCGGTCCATCGGCGCCTGCGTCGGCAGCTCGAAGAAGGCCAGCACGTTGCCGTGGCCGGCGTCCAGAAACACGTGCATATACGGGTCCGGCGCCTTGGTCGATGGCACTTCGTTTTCGGCGATGGCCAGCACGAAGTCCATGTTCAGGTGTTGGACGTACCAGTCGACGGTCTGCTTGGCGTCGATGCAGCGGTAGGCCACGTGGTGGATTTGCTTGATTTTCATGTCGTCTCCGTGATGCCTTGATGGCTATATTTATCATTAGAAGCCAGTTTTAAATATCATACAAATGATATTTTTCCACTGATTCATAAGATTATGCTATGAATCGCGGCCGGCGCCAGCCGCATGTTTTCAAGCGAGGCAGCATTTTTCCTCGTAGCCCTTGACCAGCGCGTCGAGCAGGCCGCGCACGGCGGGCACCAGCCCGCGCCGCGACGGGAAGACGACGTGGACCAGCTTGTTGATCGAGCCCAGTTCCGGCATCACCGGCTCCAGCAGTCCGAAATCGAGCTCCGGCTGCACCTGGTCGCGCGGCAGTTCCGTCACGCCCAGGCCGGCCAGCGCGGCCAGGCGCAACGTCGGCATGTCGTCGGTGACCATGCGCGGCGTGTGGCTGACGTGGACCGGCGTGCCGTCCGCCGCCACCAGGTTCCACACATATTTGTCGCCCGAGCGCACCATCGCCAGGGTCGGCAGGCGCGCCAACTCTTCCACCGAGCGCGGGCGCGGAAAATGCTCGAACAGGCGCGGGCTGGCCACCAGCATGGGCTCGGACTTGCTCAGCACGCGCACCGCGAGGTCGCTGTCTTCCAGCGGCGGCGGGCGCACCCGCAGCGCCAGGTCGATGCCCTCGTCGATGACGTCGACGCGGCGGTTGGTGGCGTCGATGGCGATGCGCACCAAAGGATAGGCGGCCAGATAATCGGACACCACCCGGTTGACGCCGCCCTGCAACAAGGACAAGGGACAACTCATGCGCACCAGTCCCTGCGGCGTCGAGCGGGTGCGGTCGATGGCGTCGCGGGCGGCCTGGGCCTCGGCGACGACGGCGGCGCAATGGCGGTAAAATGTCTGGCCGGCCTCGGTGACGGAAATGCGGCGCGTGGTGCGGTTGAGCAGGCGCACGCCGAGCTGACGCTCGAGCGCCAGGATATGCCGGCTCAGCTTCGACGCCTGCATGCCCAGCGCCGTCGCCGCCGCGCTGTAGCCGCCGTGCTCGACGACTTTGGCGAACAAATACATATCGTGCAGATCGTGGATATCGTTCATACCGGCATTTCCTTCCAGACAAGCAATTCAACGCGGCTATTCCAGCCTCCGCCCATTATCGCAAATTTGCAAAGGTTATTTGCATTTCGCGCACTATCGCAAAGATTATTGCAGCGTTATGCTGATGCAACCGCTTCCTTGTTTGAAAAACTTATAAGTATATGAATATTTTGCATATCGATTCCTGCGCCCTGGGCGACCATTCCACGTCGCGCCGCGCCAGCGCCACCGTGGTCGCCTCGTTGCAGGAAACGAGTCCCCGCGCCCGGGTGGTCTATCGCGACCTGGCCGCCGCGCCGCTGTCGCACGTCAGCGGCCCGCTGCTGCGCGTGATGCGCAAGGAATGGGACACGGCCATCCCGATGAACGCCGAGCTGAGCGCCGAAGCGCTGCTCAGCGACGTGCTGCTCAGCGAGTTCCAGGAGGCGGACGTGCTGGTCATGAGCTCGCCGATGCATAATCTGTCCATCCCGTCCACGCTCAAGGTGTGGCTGGACCGTTTGCTGCAAACCGGCTGCACCTATGAAATCGGCGCGGACGGCCCGCGCGGCCTGGTCAAGGGCAAACGCATCGTCATCGTGACGACCCGCGGCTGTCCTTTCGTCAGCGCGGCGCCCGACCTGCTGATGGACCACCAGGAAAACTATCTGACGACACTGTTCAACTTCATGGGCGTGCAAGACATCAGCATCATCCGCACCGAGGCCGATTTCGACACGGCGCAGCTGCGCCACCTGGCGCTGCAACGGCAACTGCACGCGGCCTGAGCCGCCGCCTGCGTTGCCCTGTGGGTACGCCCGAGTTTTCACCTGAATTGCCACCGCCATGACCGCCGACACCATCGCCGCCAACCAAAAGATGGACCAGTTCGATGGTCATCACAGCGTCTGGCTGTTCGGCTACGGCTCGCTGATCTATAAAGCCGACTTCGACTATCTGGAACGGCGCCCGGCCAGCATCGCCAACTGGACCCGCCGCTTCTGGCAAGGTTCGCACGACCATCGCGGCACGCCGCAGGCGCCGGGCCGCGTCGTCACCATCGTCGAAGAAGCGGGCGCGGTCTGCCACGGCATGGCCTATCTGATTACGCCCGCCGTGTTTGGCCACCTCGACCACCGCGAAAAAAACGGCTATCTGCGCCTGGCCACCGACATCCATTTCGACGACGGCAGCAGCGCCGTCGGCCTGGTCTACATCGCGACGGCCGACAACAGCGCCTTCCTCGGCGCCGCCTCCGAACTGGAGATTGCGCACCACATTGCGCGCTCGTCCGGCCCCAGCGGCCCCAACAGCGACTATCTGAACCATCTGGCCGGCGCCCTGCGCGCCATGGACAAGAGCGACGCCCACGTGTTCGCCATCGAGCGGCACCTGGCCGCGCTCGCCGAGGCCCCGGCGGACCCGGCGGGCAGTGCGGACCGTGCGCCCACCCGTCCCCTCCCGCCGCCGCAGCAGCCAGAATAAAGTCAGAATAAGTCGAGCTGCCCTTCCGATCCGGCCTTGCCGCGCGCGCCCGACAGTGGCACCACCAGCGGCCGCCGGAATTGCGAGGTGTCGAGCTGGCCGTAGCGGTTGCCCCGCTTGGCCAGCCCCAGCCGCTCGGACGCGATCTTGACGCGCTGCCGTATCAGCTCGGCCCACACGCCCTCGCCCTTCATGCGCGTGGCGAAGTTGGCGTCGTAGTCCTTCCCTCCCCGCATTTCCCGCACGCGGTTCATGACGCGCTGGGCGCGGTCCGGAAAGTGGGCCTGCAACCACTGCTGGAACAGCGGATTGACTTCCCACGGCAGCCGCAGCACGACGTAGTTGGCGTGGACGGCGCCGGCGTCGCGCACCGCTTCGAGCACCCGTTCGATGTCGGGCTCGGTGATGAAGGGGATCACCGGCGCGATGCTGACGCCGACGGGTATGCCGGCGTCGGTCAGCGTGCGTATCGTGCGCAGCCGCCGCGCCGGCGCCGCCGCGCGCGGCTCCAGCGTGCGCGAGATATCGGTATTGAGCGTCGTCACCGTGATGGAAACGGTGGCCTGGCGCTTGGCCGCCATCGCCGCCAGGATGTCGATGTCGCGCTCGATCAGCGAGGACTTGGTGATGATGCCGACCGGATGTTCGCACTCCTGCAGCACCTCGAGCACGCGCCGGGTCAGCCGGCGTTCGCGTTCGCAGGGCTGGTAGGCGTCGGTGTTGACGCCGAGCGCGATCGACTCCGGCACGTAGGCCGCCTTGGCCAGCTCGCGCCGCAGCAGTTCCGGCGCGTTGACCTTGGCGAAGATCTTGCTCTCGAAGTCGAGGCCGGGCGACAGGCCCAGGTAGCTGTGGGTCGGCCGCGCGAAGCAGTAGACGCAGCCGATGCTTATACGACACGCACTTTGTTCACAAGCACATCCCGCTCCTCGCACCGAACGCTACTTGTTGCAAACCACAGACTGGGTGAGCGAGGAATCTAACTTCAGAATAGGGCAAGCTGTGGACCTCTGTGTGGCACCTTGAAGAGGTCCGTCCGTAGCGACACCCTTTGCAGATTTAGCTGATGTTTTTTGCACGCCAACCTAAATCTATCCCTCAGTAAATCTGCGTAGGGCCCCGTACCGGACATGCGTTCGCCAAACTTTGCGTCGTATAGCGCACCGCCACGCATCTGGGACAGCAGCGTTTGAACGTGTTTGGACTTGAGCGGGTAGTGCTCGTCCAACCATTCGGTAAAAAGTCCAGCTACTTCGTGTGGCAACCGCAGCAGAACGTAACCGGCGGATTTCGCGCCCGCAGTTGCTACCGCCCTAACGATGGATTCAAGTTCATGGTCGGTAATGGCTGGGATGACCGGTGCCACCAAAACTCCAACCGGTATTTGGGCGTCCGTAAGCCTTTCTATAGCTAGCAAACGCCGCCGGGGAGCGCTTGCCCTGGGTTCAAGTGTCCTGGACAGTTTTGCGTCCAGGCTTGTCACCGAAACGTGAACTTTGACGAGCTGCTTCTCCGCGAGCCGCGACAGGATATCGATGTCTCGCATGACCAATCCAGACTTCGTGATTATTGAAACGGGGTGGTTGTAATCTTCAAACACGCCTAGCAAGGCCCGAGTAATCTGTAGCGTCTTTTCAGCAGGCTGATACGGGTCAGTATTAGCGCCGACAGTGATGACCTCCGGAACATACGAACGCTTCTCAAACTCGGCTCTCAACAGCTCAGCAGCGTTCTGTTTTGCGAACAGCTTCGTTTCGAAATCTAACCCAGGAGATAATCCAAGGTACGCGTGAGTGGGGCGCGCAAAACAATAAACGCAACCGTGCTCGCAACCTTGTATAGGGTTAATGGACGCGTCGAATGGTACGTCAGGGGACCGGTTACGAGAAATAATCGATTTTGCGGTTTGGATAACGACCGACGTCTTAGCTGGCGCGACCACCTCGCCCTCATCGCCAACATCTTCGTGCACGGCCTCCCGCTGCCATTGCTCGAACCGCACCTTTTCGTTCGAGCAAGCCCCTCGACCTTTCACGCCCGCTGTGATGTGTGACATTGCACACTCCTGAATACTGTATGAAAACACAGTATATCACGCGGTGCGGTGCACGCACATGAAGCTCGTTGAAGTGCTGGTCGCTGAATGCGCGCGCAGCCGGTCGGTATCCGGACCAACCGCAGCGCCCGTGAAACTTGGCGCGCGCCAGAATGCGACCCGGGACTGGGTCCCGCGTCTCGTCGATGGTGAGCATGCCGGCGTAGCAATGCGCCTTCGTTTTCTCGCTGCTGACCCAGAGCAGGCGCGCTTCCATGCGCAGGGGGCCTTCACACATACTGGATGCCTTTGCTGCCAAGGGCCAGCGACCGAAACGGCTAGGTTTGATATGCGCGACGGGATGCGGCCCTTCTACGAGAAGAACCAAGCGGCCCTCCCGAAGCCGTCTTCGAGAACGCGATGCCGCGCCTTCGAACATCCTCGTTCCTTGAGAACGGATATGCCAAGCCTTCCGTGGACATGCCGACTGCCGAGGATTGGGAAGAAACGCTCGATGTCGAAGCCACCGCGAGAACCCCATAGAGTACATTTTGGCCATCAATTATTGCATCCAGCACAGCCGCTGTGTCGTCTCAAAACTCAGAATTAGGCTCATGACCACCTACAAATGGCAGTTCGCCCCTCGCTTCCGTTGCAACGCGTCCGGATGGAAGTCCAGCACGCCAATCCAACGCATCAAGCGCTCGCTGAAATCAAAGCGGTGGCCAAGAAAGAACCTGTGCTCGCCGCCGAGGGGGCCGTGCTGTACCTGGAGAAGCTGGCGCCGGCGATTGAGCAGGTCGACAGTTCCTCGGGCAGCATCGGCAGCGCAGTGAACCGCGCCATCGAAGCGCTCGTGCCCAAGGCCCTGGCTGCGGCCGGCAAGAGCGCGGAAGCCATTCGATATGCAGAGGACTCGAAGGGGCTGAACGCACCTCTGACGGCCATTGCGGCGTTCTGCGAAGGCGTTTTGCTGGACGAGGGCTTCGCGGATGAGGCTTACATGCGCTATGCGGTCCAGGCCACGTATACGACCACCAATTTGGCGACATTCAAGGCCGTCGTGAAGAAGTATCCGCACATGCCAAAGGAAACCATCTTGCGTGACTTGGTTGCGAGCCAGCCGGGCCAGGCGGGTAAATCGTTCGCCGCGGCCAAGTATGCGGGCTTCTTTGAACTGGCTATCGAGTTGGCGAATCGGAGCCCATCAGACCCGAGGACGCTGATACGCGCCTCCAGAGACTTCGCGGTGGAGAGGCCAGAATTTGCGATGGCGGCAGGCATGACGGCACTGAGAGGCATCGCTAATGGTTGGGGTTACGACATCACTGGCGTCGACGTGCTGGATGCGTATGCGGCCGTGATGGCGGCTGCCGGTGCTGCGGGGGTGGATGAAACTGTGGTCAAAGTGGATGTGCGGGCAATGATTCCGGCGAGCTGCAGCGGGGGGCGAATTTCTTGGACGAGTGTTGGGGCGGCAGTTATCGGAGTAAAGCACCCGAGACATCGGCAAGAGGCCGTTCCGCCTCTCTCAGTTAGTTCATCGTTGGCAACCGAATATCAGTCAGTTTCCAAGTTGTGAACCCGACGCGCTGCAACGCCAGGCCGAATATGTCCTCTTTCTGCTCAACCAGTCGCTTAGGGTAAGGTATCTTTACTCAGAATGCAGGCAAAGTTTAGGGCGGAGCGGGCTGTACAAAAACACAGCTATTTAGTTTAATAAGCGAAGATACTGGTATAATATAACCACAACATGCGGCCGATGAGTAGCTTTCGACACTACATTTAGTAACTTACCATCAAGTCACATGTGGGGCTTATGGTTACGAAAAATGTGATAAGAATACGTCTTCAGCTACGGCTTAAAAGGCACGTAAAATCCTTACAAATCCGAAGTCTGCGGCTGCACAGAAGAGTGTGGCAGCCTCTGTATTGACCCAAGCAAAAAATAAAGGCAAAAAGTAAGCAGGGCCGGGGCAAATGCCGGGCTTTTTCTCAAATCTGAGGCCAAGGATTCTATGAAAATTAATGTTGCTCATATTCGGGCGCGCGCGACTAACGGTGGGCATATCGATTTTGTCGTATTCGACGCTAAGTCCAGCAGTGGCGGTGACGCTGCAAATAATCAGCTGTTGGCGCAGCTAACCGCTCGAGCGGAGGCGTCAGGCCTCAAGGTTGACCAGAGCGCATTGGCCTACAGTGAAAACGGGCGAATCCGTTTTTTTGGTTCCAAGCATCTGGTGGACCATCTTTCAAAAATTGGCCTTCCCAGCTGGACACATTCTATTAACGTTTGATTTGGCGCCCCGCCTCAGCGGTGAGGCGGCCGCTTACGTGAAATGAGGGGTTCCTGCTGCGAGGCATGTGCTCGCGCGCGAATGACATTTCCCGCGTTAACGTCGCGCTGGTGCACGGTTCCGTCTGGGCAAGTCACTTTCGTATTCCAAAACCTAGAAACGTACTCCACAACGCCGTGACGCTCGCACGGCCAAGATATCCAATGCGTTGTTGTGGTTTCGTCGGATTGCTCAATATTCAACATCTACATCATGTCGAAAGCTATCGTCTGTCCCGTGTTGTCTGGTATCCTTTGGGCAATACTAAATGGGAAACCCGGATGAGTGAGTCGGTTCAAACAGAATACATGACGTTTCCAAAAAGTTTTAGCATGCCCATGTCGAACGAAGGATTCGTCCTCACCTCTCAATGTGCGGGGCGAATTGATGAAGCTTTCGTCATGGAATCTGGTGCGGATTTTCTAAACGAAAGCAGTATCGATGGAGTAGTCTTGCTTCGTGCCTCGGCTACGCAGAAGGCAGAGTTAGAAAGCAATACCGGACTGAAGTTGTTTGAGAATCGTGAATACGAGCTACCGCAGCTCTATCCGCTCGATATGCTCGCTTGTGAAACGGCGGATGAACCTTTCGATGGTAGTAATGAGTTCAAGTTCATCGTGGTGGATGAATTGGACAAACCAGTTCTGGGGGTGGCGTTCATTGTTGAGCATGGCCTCATGTTTTCGAAAGCGGTATACTCGAACCATTTGGGCGAGGTGAGTATTCAATTTGGTCTTACTGTGATGCGTATTCTTTATGTTCGCCCTCCTGAAAATTATTGGCCTCTCTTGTTGCGTGGGCGGAGCCACTCCAACGACCCAGTTGTGATTCGGCTGACGGCAATCGACCTGTCGAAACACGAGCGATATGTCCAACTCTTAGGAACTCCTTTGGCTGACGACGGTTTGGGCGTCAAGATTGCCGTAATCGATACTGGGGTGGCACGTCATGTTGACCTTACTGCGGTGAAAAAGAGATACGCCGTCTCAAAGGGCGTGGTAGAGGATGACAACCTACGTGAGCCCGATTGGCACGGAACGCACGTTGCCGGCATCATTGGTTGCAGTCACGAGGAGGTATTGGGACACGCGCCTGCAGCAGATATCGTTAGCTATAGGGTGTGTCCGGCGGGAAAGCGGTCAATGTCTACGGCCGATGTTGTCGTCGCTATTTTGAACGCTGTTGCCCAGAACGTGGATATCATCAACCTTAGCCTTGGGTTCAACGCTTCGGATGACGCCATAGTAGAGGCTATAAGCTACGCTCACTCATCTGGTGTCCTAGTTGTCGCGGCAGTTGGAAACGATGCGAAGGGAAAATGCAGTTTTCCAGCAAGCGTCTCTGATGTGGTGGCTGTCACTGCGCTTGGACGTGGAGAGGCGTACCCGTTTGGGTCCAGCGCCGCTCTGCAGACTGCTCGCGCTACAAGCGGCGATTTTTTTACTCCGTACTTCGCAAATTTCGGACAGGCGCACGTTGGATGCGCGGCGCCAGGTGTTGGCATTGTGAGCACGGTGAATGAAAGTGGATATCAGGCAGAGTCCGGTACCTCCATGGCAGCGCCTATTGTCTCCGCGCTTTCAGCAACTCTACTGTCACGGAACTTGAGCAATCTCGGGGCAAGAACACCAGAGAGACTAAATAGGCTAAGGGATATGCTCTATACTAGCTGCACACGCGCCGGATTTCATGCGGAAAGCGTCGGGCATGGCGTACCCTTTGTGAGGTGATGATATGGACGTTCTTTTCATGAAATATACCGGGGCGGGTGACAAGCCCTCGTCCGACGTGACTCAAATTAGGCGAGTTTCAGGCGTAACTATTGTGAATGCGAATCTTCCAAAAACCCTCATACTGCAGGTTAGAGATGACGTTGCAAGGTGCAGGTTAATGGGTCTACCTAACTGGCACCTAGTCACTCCGCAAACTACCTCGCTGGAGTCAAACGTACCTAGTACGCCCGCAGGAGGAAGTGCGGTTACGGCTAGCAGATACCTGCGTTCCGTGCACAAATAATTCAACTGGGCGGTACTGTTTGGCCCTGCAGATGGGTCTGCAGGACAAACCCGGACTTAAGCGTAGCGAAGTCAAAGTACCGGTACAAGTCGTGGCATTTTCGAATGTGAGGCGCCAAGTCCCTGGCTATGACCGGCAAGCACTCGGAGGCCACCCGCTATGCCGAGGACTCAAAAGGGCTGAACGCGCCTGACGGCAATTGCGGTGTTCTGCGAGGGTATTTTGCTTAACGCCGGCTTCCCGGATGACGCATATGCGCGCTATGCCGTCGAAGGGACATACGCGACGACCAATTTGGCGACATTCAAAGCCATCGCGAAGAAGTACCCGGGCAGGCCAAGGGACACCATCTTGCGTGACCTAGTTGCGAGCCAGCCAGGGAATGAAGGCAAATGGTTCGCCGCGGCCAAGGATGCGGGCTTCTTCGAGCTGGCCATCGAATTGGCCAACAGGAGCCCGTCAGACCCGCGTACGCTCATACGCGCGGCACGGGACTTCGCGGAGGAACGGCCGGAGTTTGCACTGGCTGCCGGCATGACCGCGCTGCGAGGCATCGCTAACGGGTGCGGCTACGACATTACGGGCATCGACGTACTGGATGCGTACGCGGCCGTGATGGCGGCGGCCGGGGCTGCGGGAATGGATGAGACTGCGGTCAACGCGGACATGCGGGCGCTGATTGCGGCGAGCCATGGTGGGGGCGAGTTTGTTGGGCGGGTGCTGGCGCGGCAGCCGCGCCAGCGCCTTCGCCGAGATGGACCAGCCAGCGCTGCGCGCGCTGCCGGAACTGCGTTACGAATACGCTGAATGGAAGGTGGTGCGGGTCGGAGTCGACTACCACGTCGATGTCGACGGCCATTACTACTCGGTGCCGTGCCAGCAATCCCGGGCCCAGGTCGACGTTCGCATGACGCGCACGACAGTAGAGGTGTTCCATCGTGGCCAGCGCATTGCCAGCCACGTCCAATGCGCGTTTCAGGGGCGGCACACGGCGGTGTCCGCGCACATGCCGCCGGCGCACCGCGAAGTGGCCGGCTGGAACGCGCAGACGTCGACGGCGCGGGCCGAAGCCGTGGGCCCACGCTGCGCGGTGCTGGTGGAGCGGCTGCTGGGCCAGCGGCAGCATCCGCAGCAGGCTTTCCGCAGTTTCCTGGGCGTGCTGTCGCTGGGGCAGAAGTACGGCATCGGCCGGCTGGAGGCGGCCTGCTCCCGGGCGCTCAAGCACAGCGCCGTCAGCTGGAAGAGCGTGCAGGCCATCCTCAAGAACGGCCTCGACCTGCAGCAGCAAGACGCGCAGCGCACGCTTGACCTGGCCGAGCACGAGAACCTGCACGGCGCACCCAATACCAGTCAAACCAAATTCACTGAAACGACAT
>NZ_JANXMI010000061.1 GCF_025354735.1 Rugamonas sp. | reverse complement strand
CGATGGTTTCGCGCACGGCGTCCTTCGGCATCATCTTGCAGACGAAACCGCCCTTGGCGCCGGCCGGCACGATGACGGCGTTCTTCACCATCTGCGCCTTGACCAGGCCCAGCACTTCGGTGCGGTAATCTTCCATCCGGTCCGACCAGCGCAAGCCGCCGCGGGCGACCGGGCCGCCGCGCAGGTGCAAGCCCTCGAAGCGGCGCGAGAACACGAAGATTTCGCGGAACGGACGCGGTTCCGGCACCAGCGCCAGACTGCTGGTGTCGAACTTGAAGATGATCTTGTCGCCCTTCTGATCGTTCTGGAAGTAGTTGGTGCGCAGCGTGGCGACCATCAGGTCGGTGACGGCGCCGAGGATTTCTTCACTGTCGGCGTGGTTCATCTCAGGCAGGCGGCCCTTGATGTCCAACATTTTTTCATGCGCGGCCGCGTGCTCGGCGTCGCTCAAGGACGGGTCGAAGCGCTGGAGGAAAGCGTCGACCAGTTCCTTGACCAGCACCGGCTGTTTGCGCAGCGTCTCGGCGATGTAGCGCACCGAGAAGCGGCTGCCGGCCTGGCGCCAGTAGCTCATGTAGGCGCGCACCAGCTGCACCTGGCGCATGCTCAAGCCGCCCTCGATGACGAGGCCATTGAGGCGGCCGTCCTCGGCGTCGTTGTTGAACAGGGCGGTGAACAATTCCTGCGCCACCGGCACCACGTTCGGCTGCGCCAGTTTGGCGGCGCTGTCGGCGTCGACCGACAGGCTGGTGACGACGTAGCGCTGGCCGTCGGCGGCGCGGATCGAGTGCGCCTGTTCGCGGTCGATGGCCACGCCGGCGTTGTGCAGCGCCGGCAGGATGGTCGACAGCGACGGCGCGCGGTCGACGGAATACAAACGGATGGTGGTCGATTCGGCCGCCACTTCCACGCGCACGTCGACGCGCGAGGGATCGGTGTTGCGCAGGATGGCGCCGAGGTCGCGGAAGGCCACGGCCGGCGCGGTCGAGGCGACGTAATCGGCCGGCAGCGTGGAGCACAGCTTGCGCAGGCTGGCGCGCAGCGGCACTTCGGCCACGGCGTCGGCCAGCGTGGCGAAGCTGTTATGCCAGCCGTCGAGCACCGACGACAGCGGCTGCTGGATGTCGGTTTCCAGGTCCAGCGGATAGCGCGCGGCGTGCGCGATCAGGTACACGCGGGCCAGCGGACCGTCGGCCACCAGCGTCTGCGAACTGATATGGGTGGCGCCGGAACTGGCCTGCAGCGCGCGCGCCAGGGCCGAGGCGACGCTGGCGCTGTAACGCTCGCGCGGCAGGTAGACCAGCACGTTCAGGTGGCGGGCGTAGACGTCGCGCCGCGCGAACACCTTGGTGCGCGGCTGCTTGTACAGCGAGACGACGGCGCCGCACACTTCGGCCAGCCATTCCGGCTCGGCTTCCAGCGCCTCGGTGCGCGGCAGCGATTCGAGGATCTCGACGAATTTCTCGGCGCGGAAGCCTTCCTGGCGCACGCCGGCGATGCTCAGCACCCGGGCGATGCGGCCGCGCGCGAACGGCAGGCGGGCCAGCGGCGTGGCGGTGGCGGCGCGCGTGAACAGGCCGACGAAGCAATGCTCGCCGATGATGGCGCCGGCGGCGTCGGTGTCGCGCACGCCGATGAAGTCGAGCTGCTGGTCGCGGTGCAGCGTGCCCTCGACGTCGGCCTTGACGATGGACAGCGTATGGTCGCGCTTCGACAGCGTATCGATATTACCGGGGATGTTAGCCAGGCAGCTGCCGTAGACCGGATGCGTCGTATCCTGCAGCACGCCGATGCGGCTCGGGATGTCGCGTTCCAGTTCGCGCGCGCCCGGTTTCACTTGATAGTAGGCGTAGCCGAACGGCTCGAAGCCTTCGCTGCGGGCCCAGTCGAGGAAGGCGGCCACTTCCTGGCCTTCGGCGTCGCTGGACGCGGCGGCGGCGGCGCCGACGGCGCTGAAGCGCGCCATCATCGCGGCGTGGTCGCGGTGGACGACGGCGGCGTCGCGCGCCACCATCTCGATGCGCGCCACCAGCGCATCAAGGTCGGCGGCCGGCAGGTCTTCGGCCAGCAGCACCATCACATACGATTCGGCCTTGACGCCGTCCGCGCCGACGGCGGTGACGACGCCGTTCGCATCGCGGCTGACGGACAACACGGAATTGAGCACGCCGTTGGCGACCACGCGCTGCTTGCGCATGGCCATGACGATGGAGTCGACCAGGTAGGGCATGTCGTCATTGAGTATCAAGAGCGCGGTCGCCATGCCGCCACGGCCATCGGCGTAACGCAGCCTGGCGATCTGGCAGCCCGCCGCGGCGCGTTTGGCGGCCTGCGAGAAGCCGTCCCACAGGACGGGAGCGAGGCTGTCGGGCGCGATGCCGGCCAGGTCTTCTTCGTCCAGGGAGGCGAGCCAGGCGCTGATGAGCGCGTCCACCCGGCCGCTGTCGGCCGGCTTGCTCGCGTTGACCAGGGCTAGCGTTTGCGCACGCAGATCGTGAGGCATTTTTGTCATCTTGAGTTCTCCAATACGTTATGGGTATTCCGGGTGTTGCGTCGGTGCCGCTGCGACTTTTGGCTGCGCGGCCGCGACTTTAAAAAAGACGGGGGTTGGCCCCGCCCCGTTAAATCCTGTGGCCCTCGGCGCGGGTCTCGCCGTATAAGCAAATCCCTACATCTCTAAATCCGTCCTACCGCCCCATGTGGGGACGGCCGCCGCCATTACAAATCGTACAGGCCGGGCAAATTCAAAATCGTCGCCAACTCGTCGAGCGCCGCGTGCACTTCCAGCGCCAGCGCGGGATCGGCCAGGTCTTGCGGTTCCAGCCGGTCGCGGTAATGCGTTTCCACCCACGCCACCAGCGTGTGGTACAGCGCCTCCGTCATCACCACGCCCTGATGCATGGCGGCCGCTTCGACGTCCGTCAGCGCCACGCGCAAACGCAGGCACGCCGGGCCGCCGCCGTTGCGCATGCTCTGGCGCAGATCGAAGTGCAGCAGTTCGTCGACCGGGCCGCCGCTGGCGACCAGGCTTTCCAGATAACGCGCGACGGCCTGATTTTCCTGGCACTCCTGCGGAATGACCAGCGCCATTTTGCCACCGTTCTTGGAAAGCAGCTGGCTATTGAACAGGTAGCTGGCGACGGCGTCGGCCACCGATACCATTTTGCTATCGACGCGGATCGCATCGAGTTCGGCGCCGACGCCGGCCATCACGCGGCGCAGCCGATCGAGCCCGCCCGCTTCGTCGGCGTAGGCCTGCTCGTGATAGAACAGCACATTGGCGTTGCCGACGCCGATAACGTCGTTGTGGAACACGCCCTGGTCGATCACGTCGGGATTCTGCGCGAGGTAGACGGTGCGCTCGGCCGACAGGCCGTGCAAGCGCGCCACGGCTTGCGACGCCTCCAGCGTCTGGCGCGCCGGATAGCGTCTCGGCGCCGGCGCGGCGGCGTCGAATTCGACGCGGCCGTAGACGAACATCTCGACCGCCGCGGCGCCGTGCTCCGCGCACAAGCGCGTGTGGTTGGCCGCGCCCTCGTCGCCGAAGGCCGGCGTGCCGGGCAGCGCGTCGTGCACGGCGAAGTGCCGCTCGTCCGCGAAGATGGCGCGCAGGCTGCGCGCCGATTGCGCGTGCTCGAAGGCGCGATGCAGCTTGTTGTTCAGGTTCGCGGGGGTGAAGTGGGTGCGGCCGTCGCCGCTGTCGGCCGACGGGCTGACGGTGGCGGCGTTGGCGGTCCACATCGGCGAGGCCGAATAGGCGCACGCCAAAATCACCGGCGACTCCCTGTACGCCTGCGCCAGCACGTCGGCATCGCTGCCGGAGTAGCCTATGCTGCGCAGCAGGCGGAAATTCGGCCGGTCCTGCGGCGGCAGCAGCGCCTGCGCGAAACCGCGCGCGGCCAGCGCGCGCATCTTGGCCAGTCCCTGCAAGGCGGCCTGCTTCGGGTTCGATGCGCTCTTGACGTTGCTGAACGAGGCCACGTTACCGAACGACAGGCCGGCGTAGTTGTGCGACGGACCGACCAAGCCGTCAAAATTGAATTCGCGTGCGGTCATCGCCCGTCCTTAGAAGTTCATGCCCGGCGAAAGCTTCGCCGGCATTTCGAGTGCGCTGTTTTCTATCGATGCGACAGGATACGCGCAATAGTCGGCCGCGTAGTAGGCGCTTGGGCGATGGTTGCCCGATTTGCCGACGCCGCCGAACGGCGCGCTGCTGGCCGCGCCCGTGGTGGGACGGTTCCAGTTGACGATGCCGGCGCGCGCGCGCGCCTGGAAGGTTTGCCACAGCGCCGCGTCGTGCGAGATCAGCGCGGCGGCCAGGCCGTATTCGGTGGCGTTGGCGATCTTCATCGCGCCGTCGAAATCGTCGGCGCGGAAAATTTGCAGCAGGGGGCCGAACCACTCCTCGTCCGGGATGCCTTGGGCGTCGGTGACGTCGACGATGCCGGCCGAGACGAAGCCGCTGTCCTGGTCGAGGTGGCGCATCGCCAACAGGCTCTTGCCGCCCTTGGCGATCATGTCGGCCTGCGCTTGCAGCAGGCGGCCGGCGACGGCGGCCGACACCACGGGGCCCATGAACGGCGCCGGCTCCGCATGCGATGCGCCTATGGTCAGCTTGCCCGCCACGTCGACGAGGCGCCGGACGAAGGCGTCGCCCTCCGGCGTGTTCTGCACAATCAAGCGGCGCGCGCAGGTGCAGCGCTGGCCGGCCGAAATGAAGGCCGACGACACGGCCATGAAGACGGCGGCGTCGATGTCCCTGGCATCCTTGATGTCCCACACCACCAGCGGATTGTTGCCGCCCATTTCCAGCGCCAGCATCTTGCCCGGCTGGCCGCCGAACTGCTTGTGCAGCGCGGCGCCGGTCTGCGAACTGCCGGTGAAGAGCACACCGTCGATCAGCGAATTTTGTCCCAGCGCGACGCCGGTATCGCGGCCGCCGTTGACCAGGTTAATCACGCCGGCCGGCACGCCGGCCCGCTGCCACAGCTGCACGGTCTTGATGGCGGTGCGCGGCGCGTACTCGCTGGGCTTGAAGACGACGGTGTTCCCCGCGATCAGCGCCGGCACGATATGGCCGTTCGGCAGGTGGCCGGGGAAGTTGTACGGACCGAAGACGCCGAACACGCCGTGCGGCCGGTGGCGCAGCACCGCCTCGCCGTCGGCCACCTTGCTGTGCGACTCGCCGGTGCGGGCGCCGTGCGACTGCACCGAGATATCGACCTTGTTGGCCATCGTCGTCACTTCGGTGCGCGATTCCCACAGTGGCTTGCCGACTTCGGCGGAGATCAGCAGCGCCAGCTCCTCGGCGTTTTCCTTGAGCAGATCGCGGAAGCGCGCGCAGATGGCGATGCGTTCTTCCAGCGGCGTCAGGGCCCAGGCGTCAAACGCCGCGCGGGCCGCCTCGCAGGCGCGCGCCACGTCCTGCGCGTTCGCTGCGCGGCTGGCCCAGGTCTGCTTGCCGGTGGCCGGATCGATGGTGGTCAGTTCAGCGCCGCTACCGGCCAGCCACTCGCCGTTAATGAAATTACTAAAGACTTGTTCAGACATTTGCTTTCCTCGGATTGAGTGACAGGGTGCGCACGGCGTCGCCGGTGTGGCAGCGCAGCAGCTGCTGTTCGGCGTCCGGCAGTTCGATGGCGCCGTTGACCGGCGCGGCGTGCGACAGGATCATGCGAAAATCTTTCAGCACCGTGTTCGACACCAGCACCGGTTCGTTGACGGCGGTTTCGGGCGCGCAGGCGGCGTCCCAGTCGGTCGCCAGGCCGATGGTCGACAGCACGCTGTCGCGCAGCGCGCGCAGCTCGGACACGCGCGCCTGCAACACCGGGCCGGCGTCGAAGATGTCGACATAGCCCTCGAAGTACATGCCCTCCTGCTCCAGCAGGCGGCGCGCCGGCGCGGTCGACACGTGGACCTTGCCGATCACCTGCTGCGCCTCGTCCGGCAGGTAGGCCACGTACAGCGGCTGGCGCGGCATCAGCTCCGCGATGAACGATTTTTTGCCGAGCGCCGTCAGGTCGTCGACGTGGTTGAAATCCATCTTGAAGAAGTGGCGGCCCAGCCCTTCGTAAAACGGCGAGCGGCCATCCTCCTCCTGGAAGCCGCGCATCTCGGCGATCAGCTTTTCGGTGAACAGCTGCGGGAACTGCGCGATGAACAGGAAGCGGCTCTTCGACAGCAAACGGCCGTTGTTGCCGGTGCGGTAATCGGGATGCAGGAACAGCGAACACAGTTCGGTGCTGCCGGTCAGGTCGTTCGACAGGTACAGCGTTTCCATGCGCGTGAAGACATCGAGCTCGCGGCTCGAATGGACCAGCGTGCCGATACGGTAGTTATAGAACGGCTCCTCCAGCCCGACCGCGCCCTTGATGGCGCAGACGCCGGCCAGCTTGCCGCTGTCGGTGTCCTCCAGCACGAACATGTAGTCGCGCTTGGCCGGCGCGATGGTTTCGGCGAACGAGGCGACGGCCACGGCGACCCGGTCGCCCAGCATCTTCATGTCCGGCTTGAGGGTGGTCATGCCGCTGCCGACCTGGCTGGCCATCACGTAGAGGGCGTCGAGGTCGTTGGCTTGGATGGCGCGTACAACTAGCATAGGGGTGTCTTCCTGGTTCTTCTTTTTAGAGGCGGACGCACAGCACGCTGTCGCCCGGCGCGATCTTCAGCACGTCCTGCACGTCCTGCGACAGCGCGATCGTGGCCGACGCTTCGACCGGCGTGCAGTCGACCACCACGGCGCGGAAGTTCTGCTCCGAGCTGGCGGCCACCGCGTAGGTCACGCGCGGCACGGCGGTGCGTTCCGGCGCCGACGTTTCGACGCGGCGCGTCAGCGCGCCGCTGAAGGTGCGCAGCGAATTTTTATGCGCCTGCAAAATCGGCCCGCCGTCGAAGATGTCGATGTAGTCGTCGGCCTCGAAGCCTTCGGCCGTCAGCAGGTTGAAGGCCGGCTCGCCCGACGGATGGATCTGGCCCATGGCCGCCTGCGCATCGCCCGGCAGCAGCGGCACGTAGACCGGATAGTGCGGCATCAGCTCGACGATCAGCGTGCGGTTGCGGGCGCCGCCGATGACGCGTTCGGCGTCGAGGAAATCCATCTGGAAGAATTTGCGGCCCAGCGCATCCCAGAACGGCGAGCCGCCGTCGGCGTCGGTGATGCCGGCCAGCGGCACGAAGAAGCGGTCGCCGAAGCGCTGCGGCGCCAGCACCGCGTACAGCAGGCGCGCGCGCGACAGCAGGGCCGCTTCCGGGCCGTTCTGCTCCTTGGCGCCGACGTAGAAACCCGACAGCTGCGAATACGCGGTCAGCTCGGAGCACAGCGTCAGCGCGTGCACGCTGTGGCTGATATTGAGGTCGCGCGAAACTTGTTGTATGACGTCGTTGCGGAACGAGAAATAGGTGCCGTTCGAGCCGGCCGAGGCGAAGATGGCGGCGGTGCCGACGATGCCGCCGCCGCTCCCTTCGCCACCGGCTTCGTCAGCCGCTTGGTCACCCAATGATTCGAGTACGAACAAATACGATTCTTCGCTCGGGATGTCGACGTGGGCGGCAAACGAGGCGATGGAGCGCTCGACCGACGCGGCGATTTTCTCGCGCGTCTTGGGCAAGGTATGGACACCCGGCATGGTCACTGCGGCCAGCGCTTCGAGGGCAGCAATATCCGACAGTTCTACCGGACGGACAACATACATGGGAGCTCCTTTCAATACGATCTGTTCGAAAAATTCTGCCGCCGCCGGCGCGCAAAAGCGCGGCGGCGGCGGTCGTACCGGAGCCGCTGGCGCCCGACCTTAGGCGGCTTTGAGCAAACCGTCCACGGCCACGCGCAACAGGCGGTCGGCTTCGGCGATCTGCGCGTCGCTGACGATCAGCGCCGGCGCCAGGCGCAGCACCTCGGTGCCGGCGATCAGCACCATCAGGCCCTGCGCTTCGGCGGCGCGCTGGATGTCTTTCGAGCGGCCCTTGAAGGCGTCGGCGACGACCAGGCCCAGCAGCAGGCCGGAGCCGCGCACCAGGCTGAATACCTGCGGGTAGTCGGCGATCAGTTTTTCCAGCGTGGCCACCAGCGTCTTGCTGGCCTCCTTCACGCGCGCCAGGAAGGCCGGCTGGTTGATCGTGTCGAGCACCGTCAGCGCCACCGTGGCGGCCAGCGGATTGCCGCCGTAGGTGGTGCCGTGCGAGCCGACGCTCAGCGTGGCGGCCAGTTCGTGCGTGGTCAGCATGGCGCCGATCGGGTAGCCGTTGCCGAGCGCCTTGGCCGCCGTCAGGATGTCCGGCGTGACGCCGTAGCCCATGTAGGCGAACAGCTCGCCGGTGCGGCCCATGCCGCATTGGACTTCGTCGAAGATCAGCAGCGCGCCGGTCTGGTCGCACAGCGCGCGCAGCTCTTTGAGGAAGGCGGCATCGGCCGGCACCACGCCGCCCTCACCCTGCACCGGCTCGACCACCACGGCGCAGACGTCATCGCCGATGGCGGCGCGGGCCGCTTCGATGTCGTTGTAGGCGATGTGGTCGATCGCCGGCGGCAGCGGCTCGAAGCCTTCGGTGTACTTGGACTGGCCGCCGACGGACACCGTGAACAGCGTGCGGCCGTGGAAGGAGTGGAAGCACGAGACGATGCGCGATTTTTTCTCGCCGGCCTTGGCGTGCGCGTATTTGCGCGCCAGCTTCAGGGCCGCCTCGTTGGCTTCGGCGCCGGAGTTGCAGAAGAAGGCGCGGTTGGCGAAGGTCGCCTCGGTCAGCGCCGTGGCCAGGCGCAGCACCGGCTCGTTGGTGTAGCCGTTACCGAGGTGCCACAGCGTGTTGGCCTGGCGCGTGAGCGCTTCGACCAGCGCCGGGTGGCAGTGGCCGAGCGAGGCGACGGCGATGCCGGAGGTGAAGTCCAGATAGTGCTTGCCGCTTTGGTCCCACAGGTCCAGGCCCGAAGCGCGCACCGGCACCATCGCCGCCGGCGCGTAGGTCGGCACCAGCACTTCATCGAAAGTCTGGCGCGTCACCGGCAGGGTCAGTGGGCTGGCGTGGCTGGCGGCGGTGGTTTCGAGCTTGGCGTTCATGGCATTCCCTATCAATGTTGGGTACGTGCGGCAGACCGCCGCGTCGACTACCCATTATAAAAAGCGGGATGCTAAAACTCTTTTCAAATGGCGACAAGGATTTTCATTTTTGACCGAACATCAGCCGCGACCCAAGATGGTCAAAACAACCATGAATCAAACGCCGGCGGGCATCAGCTTGCGCTGGCGCTCCTCGCGCGGCGTGTTCCCGAACAGCGCGCCGAAGGCCGTCGAAAAGTGCGAGCCGGAGGAGAAGCCGCACATCAGCCCCACCTGCACGATCGAGTAGTTCGTCTCCAGCAGCAGCTGGCGCGCGCGCTGCAAGCGCAGCTCCAGGTAGTAGCGCGACGGCAGGCTGCCCAGATATTGTTTGAACAGGCGCTCGAGCTGGCGCCGCGACAGCTGCACCAGGTTGGCGATATCGTCGGTCGACAGCGGCTCCTCGATGTTGGCCTCCATCAGCGTGACGGCCTCCGACAGCTTCGGTTGCAGCGCGCCGAAGCGGGCCTGCAGGGCGACGCGCTGGCGCTCCTCGTGGCTGCGCACGCGGTCGATGCACAGCGCCTCCTTGATCGACGCCTGCACGCCGGCGCCGCACAGGCTTTCGATCAGCGTCAGCGCGAAGTCGATGCTGGCGGCGCCGCCGCAGCAGCTCAAATGGCGGCCGTCGATTTCGAACAGGTGCGGCGTGAGGATGGCGCGGTCGGTGATTTCCTCGGTGTCCGCGTACAGGGCCCACGGCAGCGCGATGCGCACGCCGGCCATCACGCCGGCGTCGGCCAGCCACAGCACGCCGGCGCCGACGCCGCCCCAGAACGGCGCCGCGCGGCAGCGCTCTATCACGGCGCGGCACAATTCGGGCCGCAGCGGCGCCTGCGTTTCGTCGGCCACCAGCAGCGCCACGTGCCAGTGTCCGGGCGCGGCGTCGGCCACCTGTTCGGGCGTGCGGATATCGAGTTGCAGGGTGCCGGTCAGGGTCGCGGCCAGCCGCAGCGGCTGCGCCAGTCCGGCCCAGGTGATGGCGTCGGCCTCGCCCGCGTTGACCAGCAGGATGCGCAGCGGGCGCTCCTGCGCGAGGCGGGACAGTTTAGCGAAGGGCATCGCGCGGCGGTGGCAAATTCGGATTCATCAAGGCGTCATTCGGGCGTAACTCGGGCTGCACTCAGCTTCATTCGGGCGCCAGCGCGGCCGACGGCCGCTCGGTGCTCCACTGGCTCACCATCATACCGGAGATCAGCAGCGCGGCGCCGGCCAGGCCGGTCCACGCCATCGTCTCGCCGAGCCAGAAGTAGCCGAAGATGGCGGCGCATCCCGGCTCGAAGGCGTAGATCACGGCCGCCTCGTTGGCGCTGCTGTGGCTCTGGCCCCAGGTTTGCAGCGAGATGATGGCGGCGGTGGCGACCACGCCCAGATAGACCAGGTTGGGCGCGTAGCGGCGCAGCGCGGCGCCGGTGGCGCTCCAGTAAGCCTGCGCCTGCGGGCCGGCGCCGTGCGGCGCTTCGCGCAGCAGCAGCCACAGGGCCGCGCACAGCGCCACCGTCAGGATCTGCGACGCGGTCAGCGTCATCAGGCGTTCGACCTTGCGGGTGGCCGCCTCCATCATCTTGACGTAGGCGCCGAAGCACAGCGCCGCCATCAGCGCCAGCGTGTCGCCGCGGCCCCACGCGATGCCGCCGTCCCAGCACAGCGCGAACAGGCCGGCCAGCGCCAGCACCAGCGCCGCCAGGATGCGGCGCTCCGGCGCCTTGCCGGCGAAAAGTCCCAGCATCGGCACCACCAGCACATTGAGGCCGCAGACGAAGGCGTTGCGGTTCGACGTCGTCAGCGCCAGTCCCTCGATCTGGAAGATATAGCAAAAGAACAGCACCAGCCCGGCCACCACGCCGGCGGCCACGTCGCCGCCGCGCGCGCGCCACAGGAAGGGCGACAGCAGCGCGCTGGCCAGCGCGAAACGCGCCAGCACGATCCAGTTGGCCGACAGCGTGCCGGTCATGTCCTTCATGGCCGGGAAGGTGGTGCCCCACACGAGCGTGACGATCAAAAGGGCGGCGATGCCGCGCAGGTGTTTGGGCATGAACAATCTCGGAAGTGGCGGCGGCGTCGATAAGAGGGCGGCCATATAGTACCCGCCCGCGCCGCAAATTGCGAACCGGGGGCGGCGGGGCCGGAGCCGGGCGGCTATAATGGCGGCCATGGGTGAACGCTATTTGAAAAGTATCCGGCTGCTGGCCGAGTGCATGCAGAGCTTCGAGCGGCTGTCGAGCGACCACGTGCGCCAGAGCGGCTTGACGCACGCCCAGTTCGACATCATCGCCACGCTGGGCAACACGGCCGGCATGGCGTATAAAGATCTGGGCGACAAGACGCTCATCACCAAGGGCACGCTGACCGGCGTGATCGAACGGCTGGAACAGAAAGGCCTGGTGCAGCGGGAGCGCAACAGCAGCGACAAGCGCTCCTATTTCATCCGCCTGACCGCGCAGGGCGAGCAGATGTTCCGCGACGTGTTCCCGAAAGTGATCGCGCGCGGCAGCGAAGTGTTCGCCCACTACGGCGACGCCGATTTCACCGCCCTGGAACAGACCCTGTCCGAGCTGAAAAAAGTCATCACCGCCTGCGCGCCGCAAGCGATGCAAAACCCGCAGGCCGGCGCCGACACCCCACCACCGACTCCTAGAAGGAACTGAATGAAAACGACACTGATCGACGGCATGAAGCCGGCCCAATTCGACAAACACATTATCGGCAACCTGTTGCTGAACGTCGCCAGCGAGGACGAAGTGCGCCTGGAAAAGCTGCTGATCGGCGTGCGCAACGAGGACGGCGAAATCTATCGCCTGATCGGCGCGACGAAACCGAACAGCTTCATGAACGCCACCGAGGAGCTGGAAGACCTGGGCCTGGTCGACGAATTGAAGGACTACGAAGGCAGCATGGATGGCTACGACGCCATCTTCAGCGAAGCCTGAAATACCCATTTGTGGCCAGCCGGCGTATGATCGGCGCAGCGCCAGAAGTATTTTCTGGAAAAGTTCCACAAGGAAACATTTAAGGTATAATTTTTCCATGGACAGACTGACCGCCTTCGCCGACATCGCCGCCCACGCCAGCCGTGGCGAGCTGTCGTTTCCGACCAATGTGCAAGCCTCGGTCAAGCTGCAAGCGGTGTTGAACGATCCCGATTGCCACATCGACGCGGCCGCGAAACTGATCCAGGCCGACCCGCTGCTGGCGGCCCGCTCGGTCGCCATCGCCAACTCGGTCGCCTACAACCGCTCCGGCACCGAAATCTCCAGCGTCCGCGCCGCCGTGCAGCGGCTCGGCGTGCGCACCCTGCAATCGCTGGTGGCCTCGCTGATCGTGCGCCAGATCGGCAGCCAGATCGCCGATCCGGCCGTGCGCCGCCAGGCCGCCCAGCTGTGGGAACACACGGCCCACGTGGCCGCGCTGGCGCAGGTGATCGCGCGCCGCGTCACCCACGTCGACCCCGACACCGCGCTCTTCGCCGGCATCGTCCACGAAGTCGGCGGCTTCTACATGCTGTCGCGCGCCGAGCGCTATCCCGGCATCATGGACGGCGATCCGGAAGACTGGGTCGAACACGGCGAGATCGCCATCGGCCGCGGCGTGCTGACCAAGCTGGGCGTGCCGGCGGCGGTGCTGCACGCGGTCGAGGCGATGTGGGTCGGCATGCGCGCGCTGCCGCCCGAAACGCTGGGCGACACGCTGCTGCTGGCGAACGACCTGTCGCCCGTCCCTTCCCCGCTGTACGAGCGCCCCGGCGCGACCACGCTGCAGGCGGCCCACACCATCGACTTCGAAGTCGGCGACGGCACGCTCAATGCGATCATGGCCGAATCGGCGCAGGAAGTGCAGTCGCTGATCGCGGTGCTGATGATGTAAGTCCGCGCTGCCCGCGCCGCTCCCGCGCTATCGCGGCGGCCGGGCGGTGAAGGTGAACACGGTGCGCGCCGGCGTCGACTCGACGCTCAAGCCACCGTTGTGCGAGCGCGCGATTTGCGCCGCGATGTACAAACCCAGTCCCAGTCCCTCGGCTTTGCCGCCCGCGCCGCCACCGCCGGCAGCGACGCTGCCGCGCCAGAACGGCTGGAACAAACGCGCCAGCACCGGCGCCGGAATCGGCGGGCCGCCATTGCCGACGGCGATTTCCAGCACGCCGTCGTCGCAGCGCGCGCGCACGCCGACCGCCTGCGCCGGATCGCCATGCGCCAGCGCGTTGACCATCAAATTCGACACCAGCTGCACCACGCGCTTCGGATCGCAATGGACGGCGCAATCGAAAACGATATCGGTGTCGATGCGGCGCTGCGGATAGGCGCTTTCCAGTTCGGCCACCGCGTGCCGCAGCTGCGCGGCCAGGTCGTCGCAGGGCTGCATCGCCAGCGGTATGCCGCCGCCGAGACGGCCGCGCGCGAAGTCCATGACGTCGTCGACCAGGCCGGCGATGCGCTGGCCGCTGCGGTGGATGCGCTCGGCCACGGCCGCCACCTGCGCATCGGCCGCGATCTTTTTCAGCACCGTGGCGCCGCTGACGATGGACGACAGCGGCGTGCGCAGATCGTGCCCCAGCACGGCGATGAACTGTTCGCGCAGCTCGGCGTCCTGCCGCTCGAGCGACAGCGCGGCCTCGCTCGCCATCACGCGCGCCTCCGATTCGAGCTGGCGCGAAATCAGTTCCGCGTACAGCTTGAGCGCGTCGAGCACCTTGGGCGCCGACAGCGGCAGCGGCAAGGGATCGAGGCCGCACAAGGTGCCGAAAAATTCACCGTTGACGCGGTAGATCGGAATCGAGAAATAGCTCTCGAAGCCGTACATTTTCGGCGTCGGATGGTCGTGATAATGCTCGTCGGTGCTGACCTGGTCGATGACGACGGTGGCCTCGTTGACGCGCACTTCGTCGCAGATGGTGGTCTTGACGGCCAGGTCGTCGCCGGGCGCCAGGCCGAAATTGAGTTGGTCGTACACCGCGCAGGTGGTCCACGACTCTTCGGTGACGCGCGCCACGCAGACGAAACGCAGACCGGTGGTGTCGGCGATGACGCGCATGATGGTCGGCACGGCGCTGATGGACTGCACCAGCCGGACGTCTGCTTGTATCACTTCATTCATCATTCGCGATCAGGGCGTTGCACACGGAGGTCCTAGTATAACGGCGGTGGCGCGGGAGCAGCGCGCCGGTGGTGAAATAGGCGGCGGGCGTCGCCAAAATGGGACGGCCGGCGGTTTTCGATAGCGCAAAAAAAAAGCCCGCTGGGGAGCGGGCAAAGTCCAAAACTAGGGATGTCCTGAAAGAGACAGTTCCACTATATACCCGCGCGTCGGCGGCCTCTGTGCGCTGCCTCACACAAGCGGCCCACGGGACAGGACCAGGTGCCGATGACGCGCCGCGATCACCTGCCGATCCCGCGCGGCCATGAAAAAGCCCCCATCGGCCGAACGCATTCGGTCGATGGGGGCTGTTGAACGAGGCGCTAACGCTTAAACGACGGCGCCGTCGGTTTCGTCTTTTTCCTTGACCGGCTTAATCAGGTCTTCGCGCTTCACGCCCAGCCACATGGCCACGGCGGCGGCCACGAACACCGACGAGTAGACGCCGAAGCAGATACCGATGGTCAGCGCGACGGCGAAGAAGTGCAGCGTCGGGCCGCCCAGGAACAGCATCGACAGCACCATCATCTGCGTGCAGCCGTGGGTGATGATGGTGCGCGAGATGGTCGACGTGATCGCGTTGTCGATCACTTCCTGCACGCCGGCCTTGCGCTGCTTGCGGAAGTTTTCGCGGATACGGTCGAAGATCACGACCGATTCGTTGACCGAGTAGCCCAGCACCGCCAGCACCGCCGCCAGCACCGTCAGCGAGAACTCCCACTGGAAGAAGGCGAAGAAGCCGAGGATGATGACGACGTCGTGCAAGTTGGCGATGATGGCGGCGACGGCGAATTTCCACTCGAAGCGCACGGCCAGGTAAATCATCACGCCGATGACCACCATCACCAGCGCGTTCAAGCCGTTGGCGGCCAGTTCGTCGCCGATCTGCGGACCGACGAAATCGAATTTGCTCAGCTCCAGCTGGACCGCGCCGGCGCCGTCGACGCAGCTGTCGCGCGTGACCTGTTCGCCCTTGGCGGTGACGCTGCTGACGTTCTTGACCACGCCCTGCTCGGCCTTGCACAGCGCCTCGAACACCACCGGCGCGGTTTGTTTGCCGTCGATGGTCTTGATGACCGGCAGCCGTATCAGCACGTCGTGCGCGGTGCCGAAGCCCGTCACTTCCGGCTGTTCGTAGCCCAGTTTTTCCAGCGAGCCGCGGATGTTTTCCAGGTTGGCGGCCTTGGTGTATTGCAGCTGCAACTGGGAACCGCCGGTGAACTCGATGGAGAAGTGCAGGCTGTTGTGGATCAGGAAGAACACGGCGGCGACGAAGGTCAGCGCCGAAATGGCGTTGAAGACCAGCGCGTGGCGCATGAACGGGATGTCTTTTTTAATGCGGAATAATTCCATGTCAGCCTCTGAGTTATTTCACTTATTTCGTCGCGGTCGGCGGCACCCAGACGGTGCCGATGGCGATCGATTGCAGCTTCTTCTGGCGGCCGTACCACAGGTTCACCACGCCGCGCGACATGAAGACGGCCGAGAACATCGACGTCAGGATGCCGAGGCAGTGAACGATGGCGAAGCCGCGGATCGGGCCGGAGCCGAAGATCAGCAGCGCCAGGCCGACGATCAGCGTGGTCACGTTCGAATCGAGAATCGTGGCCCAAGCGCGGTCGAAGCCGACCGCGATCGACGCTTGCGGCGTGGCGCCGGAGCGCAGCTCTTCGCGGATACGTTCGTTAATCAGCACGTTGGCGTCGATCGCCATGCCCAGCGCCAGCGCGATCGCGGCGATGCCCGGCAGCGTCAGCGTGGCCTGCATCATCGACAGCAGCGCCACCAGCAGCAGCAGGTTGCAGGCCAGCGCCAGCACGCTGAAGAAACCGAACATCATGTAGTAGACGATCATGAAGACGGCGATGGCGGCGAAGCCGTACATGGTCGAATGCAGGCCCTTGCTGATGTTCTCGGCGCCCAGTTGCGGGCCGATGGTGCGTTCCTCGACGATGTCCATCGGCGCCGACAGCGCGCCGGAGCGCAGCAGCAGCGCCAGTTCGGCCGAGTTCTCGGCGTTGCCCATGCCGGTGATCTGGAAGTGGCTACCCAGTTCGCTCTGGATGGTGGCCACCGACAGCACTTCCGGCTTGTCCTTTTTCTCGTACAGCACGATGGCCATGCGCTTGCCCACGCGTTCGCGGGTGGCGTCGCGCATGCGGCGGCCGCCGTCGCCATTGAGGTCGATGCTGACCGACGGCTGCTGGTTCTGGTCGAAGCTGGCGGTGGCGCTGGAGATGTAGTCGCCCGACAGCAGCACGTCCTTGCTCAGGATGACGGGCACGTTTTTACCGACCGTGAACAGCTCGGAGTTGAACGGCACGGTGGCCGACAGCTCGGTGCCCGGCGTGATGGTGTCGTCGACCATGCGCACTTCCAGCGTGGCGGTGCGGCCGATGACGGCCTTGGCGCGCGCCACGTCCTGCACGCCCGGCAGCTGGACCACGATGCGGTCGGGGCCCTGCTGCTGGATGACCGGCTCGGACACACCCAGTTCATTGACGCGCTTCGACAGCGTCGAGATATTCTGCTTGACAGCCAGGTCGACGATGTCGTGCACGGCCGTCGGCTTCAGGGTGGCGACCATTTTCAGGTCGTCGCCGGCGCCGCTGTCGGCGAAGGCGAAGTTGGGCAGCGCGGCGCCCAGCACATTCTTCGCTTCCTGGCGGGTGGCGTCGTCGCGGAACTTGATTTCCAGCGTGTCGCCGGCGCGGTCGATGCCTGCGTGGCGGATATTTTTATCGCGCAGCAGGCTGCGGGCCGAGGTCTGGGCGCCCTGCACCGTCTTGGTCAGCGCCGCCTTGGTGTCGACCTGCATCAGGAAGTGCACGCCGCCGCGCAAGTCGAGGCCGAGGTACATCGGCAGCGCGTGCAGGCTTTGCATCCACTGCGGCGTGTTCGCCTGCAGGTTCAGCGCGACCAGGTAGGTGGGGTCGGCGGGGTCGGTGTTGAGGTCTTTTTCCAGCACCGATTTGGCTTTGAACTGGATGTCCGGCGTGGCGAAGCGCGCGCGCACGGAGGCGTAGTTGCCGCTGCCGTCGTAGCTGATGCCTTCGGTCGGCACATGCTCTTTTTTCAGCGCCTCGGTGACCTGGGCCACCATGTCGCTGCTCATCTTGACGGTCGACTTGCCGCTGGTGACCTGCAGCGCCGGCGACTCGCCAAAATAGTTGGGCGCCGTGTACAGGGCACCCAGCAGGAGTGCCACGACGATGATGATGTATTTCCAGACAGGATAGCGATTCATATTCTTCAACGTTCAATGTTAGGCGTCGGATGCAAACGGTGGCCGCATGCGGGCCGCGCGCCGGGACGGACCCGGCGCGGGCGTGATACTTACAGCGCCTTCAGCGTGCCCTTGGGCAGCAGCATGGTGATCGCGCTTTTCTGCATCACCACTTCGGTGCCGTTGGCCACTTCGACCGTCACGTAGGACTCGTTGACCTTGGCCACTTTGCCCAGCATGCCGCCGGAGGTGACCACTTCGTCGCCCTTGGCCAGCGCATCCATCATCGCTTTTTGCTCTTTGGCGCGTTTTTGCTGCGGACGGATCATGAGGAAGTACATGACCACGAACATCAGGATCAGGATGCCGTATTGGCTGATAAAACCGCCGGCAGCGCCCAGCGAGTCCAGGGGCGATTGCGCGTAAGCGTTGGAAATGAACACGGTGACTCCAGTAATATTTTAAAAAACGAAAGAAAAAAACAGCGCTGTATTCTAGCACTGGCGGGGACGCGTCAGCATTCCCGCCCATGTGGGTGGCATAAATTTTTTTACAAGACTAACAACAGTTTAATTCACGACTACACGCCGCGGGCCCGGTCGGCGTGGAATTGCAGCGTCCAGGCGTGGAAGCGGTCGGCGTCGAGGGCGTCGCGCATCTGCTGCATGATGTCGAGGTAGTAGTGCAGATTGTGGATGGTGTTCAGGCGCGCGCCGAGGATTTCCTGGGTGCGGTTCAGGTGGTGCAGATAGGCGCGCGAGAAATTGCGGCAGGCGTAGCAGGAGCAGGTCTCGTCGAGCGGCGCTTTTTCATCCTTGTAGCGGGCGTTCTTGATCTTGATGTCGCCGTAGCGGGTGAAGATCCAGCCGTTGCGCGCGTTCCGGGTCGGCATCACGCAGTCGAACATGTCGATGCCGTTGGAGACGCCGGCCACCAGGTCTTCCGGCGTGCCCACGCCCATCAGGTAGTGCGGCTTGTTGGCCGGCAGGCGCGGGCCGACGTGGGCCAGCATGCGCATCATGTCTTCCTTCGGCTCGCCGACCGACAGGCCGCCGATGGCGATGCCGGGGAAGTCGATTTCCTCCAGGCCGGCCAGCGACTCGTCGCGCAGGTTCTCGAACATGCCGCCCTGGACGATGCCGAACAGCGCGTTCGGATTTTCGCCGCGGTGGAATTCGTCGTGCGAGCGCTGGGCCCAGCGCAGCGACATGCGCATCGACTTGGCCGCCTCGTCGACCGTGGCCGGACGGCCCTCGATTTCATACGGCGTGCATTCGTCGAACTGCATGACGATGTCGGAATTGAGCACGCGCTGGATCTGCATCGACACTTCCGGCGACAGGAACAATTTATCGCCGTTGATGGGCGAATTGAAATGCACGCCCTCCTCGGTGATCTTGCGCATGGCGCCCAGCGAAAACACCTGGAAGCCGCCGGAGTCGGTCAGGATGGGCTTGTCCCAGGCCATGAAGTCGTGCAGGCCGCCGAACTTGGACATGACGTCGTTACCGGGCCGCAGCCACAGGTGGAAGGTATTGCCGAGGATGATCTGGGCGCCGATCTCTTTCAGTTCGATGGGCGACATCGCCTTGACCGAGCCGTAGGTCCCGACCGGCATGAAGATCGGCGTCTGCACTTCGCCGTGATTGAGTTTGACGGTGCCGCGGCGGGCCTTGGTCAGGCCGCTGCTATCGGTTTTGTGTAGCGTGAATTCCAACATGATGTTCTTTCTAAGTTCGTCTTGTTACTGCGAGGCGGCGCGCGACTGCGTGGTCAACAGCATCGCATCGCCATAGCTGAAGAAGCGGTACTGCTGCGCGATCGCGTGGGCGTAGGCGGCGCGGATCTCGTCGTAGCCGGCGAAGGCCGACACCAGCATCAGCAGCGTCGATTTCGGCAGGTGGAAATTGGTAATCAGGCGCGTCACCGTCTTGAAGCGGTAGCCGGGCGTGATGAACAGCGCGGTGTCGGCGCTGCCGGCGACCAGCACGCCGCTCTGCGACGCCGATTCCAGCGCGCGCAGGCTGGTGGTGCCGACGGCGACGACATCGCCCCCGGCGGCGCGGGTGGCGCGCACCGCGTCGACCGTCTCCTGCGGCATGGTGTACCACTCGGTGTGCATCTGGTGCTCGGACAGCACCTCGTTGCGCACCGGCTGGAAGGTGCCGGCGCCCACGTGCAGCGTCACGTAGGCGAAGTTGACGCCTTTCGCCTTCAACTCGGCCAGCAGTTTTTCATCGAAGTGCAGGCCGGCCGTCGGCGCGGCGACGGCGCCCGGCACCTTGTTGAACACGGTCTGATAGCGGGTTTCGTCGAAGGCATCGGCCGTGTGCTCGATATACGGCGGCAGCGGCAGGCGGCCGTGGGCTTCGATCAGCTCGAACACGTCGGCCTCGAAATGCAGGGTGAAGAATTCGCCGGCGCGCTCGCCGACGGTGACGTCGAAGGCGTCGGCCAGGCGCATCTTGCAGCCCGGCGGCGGCGACTTCGAGGCGCGCACGTGGGCCAGCACGGTGCGGTCGTCGAGCACGCGCTCGACCAGCGCCTCGATCTTGCCGCCGCTTTCCTTGAGGCCGAAGAAGCGCGCCTTGAGCACGCGGGTGTCGTTCATCACCAGCAGGTCGCCGGCCCGCAACAGGCCGACGATGTCGGCGAACTGGCGGTCGGCCAGCTGCGCGCCGTCCAGATGCAGGAGGCGGGAGGCGCTGCGGTCGGGCAGCGGGAATTGCGCGATACGCTCGGGCGGCAAGTTAAAATCGAAATCGGAAAGCGAGTACATTTGCGAACTTCTCAAGCTGAGGGAATAAAAACGGCGGAAGGTCCGCGCCATCAAGGCGCGATCCAGTGCTGGCTGCGCCACGGCGCACGCCGTACAATATCGGCGTTGCTGCGCGACGGCCAACCCTCTATTTTACGCTAGCGCCTGAAAAACGCCTCAATATGCCCGCCGATATACCCGCTGTGAAGCCCAAAACCGTCAAAAAAGCCGTCACGCCCGAAGCCCGGCTGGCCAAACTCGGCCTCCACACCGACATGGACCTGGTGCTGCACCTGCCGATGCGCTACGAGGACGAGACCCAGGTGGTGACGATACGCGAGGCGTCGATGCGCGGCGGCGAGGCCTCGCAGGTCGAGGGCATCGTCGTCAAAAACGAGATCAGCTACAAGCCGCGCAAGCAGCTGCTGGTCCACATCGCCGATGAAACGGGCGATTTGCAGCTGCGCTTCATGAATTTCTACGGCAGCCAGGTCAAGCAGCTGGCCGAGGGCACGCGGGTGCGCGCGCGCGGCGAATTGAAGCACGGCTTCTTCGGCGCCGAGATGGTGCACCCGGCTTATAAAGTGGTCAACGAGGGCGCGCCGCTGCCGACCTCATTGACGCCGGTGTATCCGTCGGGCGAGGGATTGTCGCAGCCGATTTTACGGCGCGCCATCGGCGACGCCATGAAGCGCATCGACTGGACCGACACCCTGCCGGCGGCGCTGCGCGACCACATGCAGCTGTCCGATTTCGAGCCGGCCGTCAAGCTGCTGCACTATCCGCCGCAGGAAATCGACGAGCACGCGCTGGCCGACCGCTCGCATCCCGCGTGGGTGCGCATGAAGTTCGACGAGCTGCTGGCGCAGCAGCTGTCGCTGAAACGCGCGCAGCGGGCGCGCCGCTCGAAGGGCGCGGCGGCGCTGAAGAAGGTCGGCGCGCTGTCACACGCGTTCCAGGCCGCGCTGCCGTTCAAGCTGACCGGCGCCCAGCAGCGCGTGCTCGACGAAATCCGCGCCGACCTGCGCCACCCGTATCCGATGCAGCGGCTGTTGCAGGGCGATGTGGGCAGCGGCAAGACGGTGGTGTCGGCGCTGGCCGCCGCGCAAGCCATCGACAGCGGCTTCCAGGCGGCGTTGATGGCGCCGACCGAAATCCTGGCCGACCAGCACTTCCGTAAAATCGCCGCGTGGATGGAGCCCCTGGGCGTGAAGGTGGCGTGGCTGACCGGCAGCCTGAAGAAAAAAGACAAGCTGGCCGCCTACGCGCTGATCGAATCGGGCGAGGCGCAACTGGTGATCGGCACCCACGCGCTGATCCAGGAGGCGGTCAACTTCGCCAATCTGGGACTGGTGATCGTCGACGAGCAGCACCGCTTCGGCGTCGGCCAGCGCCTCACCCTGCGCAACAAGGGCAACGTGGGCGCGGTGCCGCACCAGCTGATGATGTCGGCCACGCCGATCCCGCGCACGCTGGCGATGACCTACTACGCCGACCTGGAAGTGTCGGTGATCGACGAACTGCCGCCGGGCCGCAGCCCCATCGTCACGCGCGCCATCGACCAGAACCGGCGCGATGAAGTGATCGCGCGCGTGCACGCGGCGGCCGGCGAGGGGCGGCAGGTTTATTGGGTCTGTCCGCTGATCGAGGAATCGGAGGTGCTGCAGCTGCAAACGGCCACCGACACCCACGCGATGCTGGCCGAGGCGCTGCCGGATCTGGCGGTGGGCCTGGTGCACGGCCGTTTGAAGGCCGCCGAAAAGCAGGAGGTGATGGATGCCTTCAGCGCCGGCGAGGTGCACGTGCTGGTGGCGACGACGGTGATCGAGGTCGGCGTCGATGTGCCGAACGCCTCGCTGATGGTGATCGAGCACGCGGAGCGTTTCGGCCTGTCGCAGCTGCACCAGCTGCGCGGACGGGTGGGACGCGGATCGGCCGCCAGCGTATGCCTGCTGCTGTATCAGGGTCCGCTGGGCGGTGTGGCGCGCCAGCGCTTGATGACGATGCGCGAGACCACCGACGGCTTTGAAATCGCGCGGCGCGACCTGGAGATACGCGGCCCCGGCGAATTCCTCGGCGCGCGCCAATCGGGGCAGGCGATGCTGCGGTTTGCCGATCTGGAGACGGATGGATGGCTGGTCGACCAGGCCCGCGACGTCGCCCAAGAGCTGCTGCATGAGACGACGCCCGATAAAGCGGCGACGGTGGAAGCCCACCTGGCCCGCTGGCTGGGCGGCAAGGAGGAGTTCCTGAAAGTCTGAGCGGCCCGTGGCTAGGCCGGTGTGCGTATCCGCCGCCGCTGACATCGGGGTCAGACCCTGCTCGAGTACAGCGTCCGGAAGTCGGCGCCGCGGCGGCAGGGTCTGACCCCAGGTGTGGACTCGGTTTACGCGGCCGTGCCCGTCCCCAGCGGCGCGCGAATTAATCGGCGCTGTAACGCAAACCGATTTGCTCGCGTATCGTATCCATCACCCCCATCAGGCGCAGCGTCTCCTCGTGCGACATCAGCGGACTTTCGACCAGCCCCGCGCGCAGGCAGCGCCCCACTTCCATCGCCTCATGCGGATAGCCGTTGCCGACATGCGGCAGCTTGATGGTGCGCGAACTGCGCGTGGCGCCGCTGACCAGCGTGACCGAAATCTCCTCGGTGTTGTGGAAGCGGTCATGCAGCCGCACGAAGCCCTTGCTGCCCGAAATGGTCAGCTCCGACTGCGTGCGCGCGCGCAGGCTGCAACTGCACACCGACATCCCGCCGCCCTCGTGCTGCAAGGTGAACGCGGTCTGCACATCGACGCCGGTCGCGCCCAGCGTCGCCTGCGCCCGCACCGCCGTCACCGCGCCGAGGAAGAACGACGACAACGACAAGGGGTAGATACCCAGATCGAGCAGCGCGCCGCCGCCCAGCTCCGGATTGAACAGCCGATGTTCCGGTCCCGCATCGGCGGCGAAGCCGAAGTCCGCGCTGACGTGCGAGGCGACGCCGATCTCGCCGCTGTCGACGATGCGCTTGGCCTCGGCGATCGCCGGCATGAAGCGGCTCCACATGGCCTCCATCACGAACAGGTTTTTCTCGCGCGCCAGCGCGATGATCTCGTCGGCCTGGCGGCGATTCATGGCGAACGATTTCTCGACCAGGATCGCCTTGCCGCCGCGCAGGCACATCATCGCGTTCTCGTGATGCATGGGATGCGGCGTGGCGATGTAGATGACGTCGACCTGCTCGTCGTCGGCCAGCGCCTGGTAGCTGGCGTGGCAGCGCGCCACGCCGAACTGCGCGCCGAAGCTCTGCGCGCCGTCGGCCGAGCGCGAGGCGACGGCCACCAGTTCGGCGTCCGGCGTGTCGCTCAGCCCGGCCGCGAAAGCCTTGGCGATCTTGCCCGTTCCCAGAATACCCCAGCGGATTACCTTGTTCATGTCTGCGCTTTCTGCCGGCGATGCGGCGTTATGGCGCCACCGCTTGCCGCTTGGGGCGGAACACGGTGGCGTCGTCATAAAATTGTTGGTCTTGGTCCGGCCACCAGCCGGGGATGCCGAGCACCGGCAGCGGCGTGAAGTCGGCGGTGCTCAATCCATGCGCGGCCAGGTCCCGGGCCACGCGCGCGTCCAGCCACGCGCGGCGGCCGTCGTGATCGAGGCCGAAGAAGTCCTCGCCGGCGACCACCACGCGGGTGTGCGCGGTGATGGCCTTGCGCGGCGCGACCAGCTTTTCCATCAGCGCGTGGCCGAACAGCCACACTTGCGCGTCGGCGTCGAAGCAGGCGCGCTGCTCGACGAAGGCGTACGACCATCGATGGCCGCGTAGCGCCTGCACCAGCGCGGCGCCGGCGGCGCAGTCGCGCACCACCAGCAGCGCGGCGTTTTCGTCGAAGATGGTGGCGCCGTCGCGCGCCGGGCCGCGTGATTTGCCGACGCCGGCCAGCGCGATCTGCGCCGCCTGCAAGGCGTTGAGCTGGCGTTTGATGAGCGGGAAGCTAAGCCATACCAGGCCGTTGAAGAAGTCGTGCAGATTGTCGCGCGTGGGCACGCAGCCGGTGGCGCCGATGTGCTCCTCGTACGCGGTGCCGTCGGGCAGCGCGCTTTGCGGCACGAATGACAGCGGCAGGCCGGCGTGGTTGCGCAGGCCGCGCGCGGTGGCTTGCGCGTTGAAGCCGGCGATCACGCTGTCGCCGTCCAGCGCCAGCAGGGCCGCCGCGGCGCGCACCGAGTCATACCACGGCCGCGGCCAGTCTATCGTCGAGAACAGGCCGCCGCCGGAGGCATCGGCCGCGCCGGGGACGGAGGTCGCGCTGGCCACGCCGGACACGCTTTAGACCATCTTCCAGTTGATGATTTCGCCGGCGTTGAGCGGCACCACCTGCAGGTCGGCCAGCGGCAGCAGTTCCGGCAGCGTCCATGGTTCGCGCGTCAGCGTGATGGTGCCGGTGTTGCGCGGCAGGCCGTAGAAGGCGGGACCGTGGAAGCTGGCGAAGCCTTCCAACTTGTCGAGCGCGCCGGCGCGTTCGAACGCTTCGGCGTACAGCTCCATGGCGTGCAGCGCGGTGTAGCAGCCGGCGCAGCCGCAGGCCGCTTCTTTCGCGCCCTGCGCGTGCGGCGCCGAGTCGGTGCCGAGGAAGAAGCGCTCGTCGCCGCTGGTGGCCGCCGTCATCAGCGCCAGGCGGTGCTCTTCGCGCTTGAGGACCGGCAGGCAGTAGTAGTGCGGACGGATGCCGCCCTTGAAAATCTCGTTGCGGTTGTAGAGCAGGTGGTGCGCGGTGATGGTGGCGGCGATCGGGCCTTCGGCTTCGGCCACGTATTGGGCCGCGTCCTTGGTGGTGATGTGCTCGAAGACGATGTTCAGCGCCGGGAAGTCGCGGCGCAGCGGGCGCATCACGCGCTCGATGAAGACGGCTTCGCGGTCGAACAGGTCGATATCGGGATCGGTCACTTCGCCGTGGACCAGGAAGGGCATGCCGACTTCCTGCATAACTTCCAGCGTCTTGTGGCAGTGCGCCAGGTCGGTGACGCCGGCGTCGGAATTGGTGGTGGCGCCGGCCGGGTACAGCTTGACCGCGTGGACGATGCCGCTGTCCTGCGCGCGGCGGATTTCGTCGGGCGGCGTGTTGTTGGTCAGGTAGAGCGTCATCAAAGGCTGGAAGTCCAGGCCGGCCGGCAGCGCGGCCAGGATGCGCTCGCGGTAGGCGATGGCGGCGGCGGTCGTCGTCACCGGCGGCTTCAGATTCGGCATCACGATGGCGCGGCCGAACTGGCGCGCGCTGTGCGGCAGCACGCTGGCCATGGTAGCGCCGTCGCGCAGGTGCAAATGCCAGTCGTCGGGACGGGTGATGGTCAGGCTGTGGGGAGTGTGGTCGATGGACATGGCGGCTCTCAGATAGCGGATGGCGTCATTTTACCCGTTGCGCGCAGACCTGTGCCTACCTGGAACGTATATGGACTGGCGCAAGAAACCGGCAGCCAAAGAGAGTAAGCTTTATCGGCAGGGTGAAAAAGGAGGCCGTCATGTATCAGATCCGCGTAGAGCAAAACAATCAGATTAGCCTGCCGAGCGAAATTGTCCAGCAGGCGGGCATCCAGCCCAACGATGTGCTTGATGTGACTTTTATCGATGGCGTCGTGACATTAATGCCATCAAGGCGTGTCGACAGCGCGATATCGATCATGGATTACGCGGGTATCGGCAAGGGGGCATGGGGCAAAACGGCCGACGAAATCGAGGCGAACCTGGCACGCGACCGTGCGTCATGGGACAGGTAACGTCGGCAATTGCGGCGATGCTGCACCAGAGAATCTATCTGGATACGAACGTTTTTATTTATTTCCTGGAGCCGCATCCAGTTTTCTTTCCGGTCGCGGCAGCCTTCATGAATGCCATCCAGGCCAAAACACTGCAAGGCTGCACCGGGGAGCTCGCGGTCGCGGAGACGTTGGTCGGCCCCTACCGCGCCAACGACAACAAGCTTGTCGCCGATGTTAAGCGATTTTTCGGGGCCAAAGACTTCCTGTCCGTGCTGCCGCACGATGCGCCGATTTTCGACACGGCGGCGCAGCTGCGTGCCCGCCAACATCTCAAATTTATCGATGCGCTGCATGTGGCCACCGCGATGCGGTCAGCTTGAAATTTTTTCGTCACCAATGACCGCGCCATCCGATCCAGCAGTCAGCTCGACGTTATTCTTATCAGCGACTTGCTGTAAAACCGTCAGTGGATAATCCGGGCCAGGAAATCGCGCGCGCGGTCCGAGCGCGGGGCGCCGAAGAAGTCGTCCTTGCCGCAGTCTTCCAGGATGCGGCCCTGGTCCATGAAGACGACGCGGTTGGCGACTTTTTTGGCGAAGCCCATTTCGTGCGTCACCACCATCATCGTCATGCCTTCCTGCGCCAGGCCGACCATCACGTCGAGCACCTCGTTGATCATCTCGGGATCGAGCGCCGATGTCGGCTCGTCGAACAGCATCGCGATCGGGTCCATCGCCAGCGCGCGGGCGATGGCCACGCGCTGCTGCTGGCCGCCCGACAGCTGGCTGGGGAATTTGTCCTGATGGCCGAGCAGGCCGACGCGGTCCAGATACTTCTGGCCGCGCGCGCTGGCCTCCTCCTCGCTGCGGCCCAGCACCTTCATCTGACCCAGGTTCAGGTTCTGGCGCACCGACAAATGCGGGAACAGCTCGAAATTCTGGAACATCATGCCGATGCGCGCCCGCAGCGCCGGCAGGTCGGTGCCGGCCGCGCCGACGGACACGCCGTCGACCGTGACCACGCCCTGCTGGAACGGCTCCAGGCCGTTGACGGTTTTAATCAGCGTCGACTTGCCAGAACCGGACGGCCCGCAGATCACCATCACATCGCCCTTGTCCACCGAGATGCTGCAATCGGTGAGCACCTGGAATGGGCCGTACCATTTACTGAGTTTGCTTATTTGGATCATATTTGCGTTAGATTGAGACGGCGCGGCGCCCCTTGTGGAAGCGCGCCTACATGCGCTTGACAGCACTCCTGCCCGCAAGGATACTGC
>NZ_JANXMI010000050.1 GCF_025354735.1 Rugamonas sp. | reverse complement strand
AACCGCTCTCGCGCCACCGCGCCACACGCACCCGCCATTGCTCCTCTCGCTCCTTGTTCCCCATCACCATCTCCATCTCCAAAAGTCGGAGTCTGGGCAAACCGATTAAGGTTTTGAAGATGGGCGGGCTGGACGCTTACGCAGAATCCCGCATGCAGCAGCCGCAGGCAAAGCGAGGGCCGAACGACAGCGGACAGCGCAATCGACATGGCAGACAAAAATTAAAATCAGGGAAGTAAGATACTGCGACGCGCCGGCCGATTACCGGGCAATACCAGTACCGGCGCAGGCCGGCACTGAATCAGCGCTCACCCCGATTGGACCAGGGTGAGCGCTAAAAAGTTCAATGTTTTCCGAACACGAGACTGCCGTTGGTGCCGCCGAAGCCGAACGAGTTCTTCACTGCATACTCGATCTTCATCGGCCGCGCGACGTTGGCGCAGAAGTCCAGGTCGCACTCCGGGTCCTGATTGAACAGGTTGATCGTCGGCGGTGCGATCTGGTGGTGGATGGCCAACACCGTAAACACCGCTTCCAGACCACCGGCACCGCCCAGCAAGTGACCGGTCATCGACTTGGTCGAGCTGATGACGAGCTGCTTGGCATAGTCGCCAAAGGTGCGCTTGACGCCCATCACCTCAGCCTTGTCGCCCAGCGGCGTCGAAGTGCCGTGGGCGTTCAAGTATTGGATCTGGTCCGGGTTCAGGCCGGCGTTGGCCAGCGCGGCCACGACCGACTTGCTGCCGCCGCTGCCGTCTTCCAACGGCGACGTCATGTGGTAGGCGTCGGCGCTCATGCCGAAACCGACCAGCTCGGCGTAGATCTTGGCGCCGCGCGCTTTCGCGTGCTCATACTCTTCCAGCACCATGACGCCCGCGCCCTCGCCCAGCACGAAGCCGTCGCGGTCGCGGTCCCACGGCCGCGAAGCGGTCGCCGGATCGTCATTGCGGCTCGACAAAGCGCGCGCAGAGGCGAAACCGCCCAGGCCCAGCGGCGAAATGGTCGCCTCGGCACCGCCGGCGATCATGACGTCGGCGTCGCCGTACTCGATCATGCGGCCGGCCGCGCCGATGCTGTGCAAACCGGTGGTGCAAGCGGTCACGATGGACAGGTTGGGTCCACGCATGCCGTACTTGATCGACAGGTTCCCTGAGATCATGTTGATGATCGAGGCCGGCACGAAGAACGGCGAAATGCGGCGCGGGCCGCGCTTGCTGTATTCTTCCTTGGTTTCTTCGATCATCGGCAAGCCGCCGATGCCCGAACCGATAATCACGCCGATGCGATCGGCGTTTTCCTCGGTGACGACCAGACCTGCGTCCTCGATCGCCTGTATGCCGGCGGCCATGCCAAAGTGGATGAAAGTATCCATGTGGCGGGCTTCCTTAGCGGGGAGATATTCCTCGATATTGAAGCCTTTGACCTCGCCGGCAAAGTGGGTACTGAACGGGCTCGCGTCGAATCTGGTGATGTTGGCGATACCCGATTTTCCCTCGGTGATTGCGCTCCACGCTTCGGCAACGGTATTGCCGACGGGCGAAACGCAACCCAGGCCCGTAATCACTACACGACGGTTTTTAGAACGGCTCAAGCGATTCTCCTGGAGACGACCAAATACCGCTTAGGCCTTGACGTGGGCAGTAGCGTAATCAATCGCTTGCTGCACGGTCGTGATCTTTTCAGCCTGTTCGTCAGGGATTTCCATTTCAAACTCATCTTCCAGAGCCATGACCAGCTCAACGGTGTCGAGGGAGTCGGCGCCCAGATCATCGACGAACGACGATTCGATCTTGATGTCTGCTTCGGCGACGCCCAGTTGTTCAGCGACGATTTTCTTAACGCGTTGTTCGATATCCGACATGTTATGGCTCCATTATGTTTGTTACGGAAAGCGCGCATTTTATCAGGTTTGCGCACCGAGGGACTAATTTCGGCGTCCACTGCAAAAACCACCGAAATCACTGCTAAAAGATGTGAACATGCGGCTTACAGCCACATATTCCCATCAATTCATATACATACCACCGTTCACGTGCAGCGTGGTACCGGTAATATAGGCCGCTTGCGGCGAGGCCAGGAAGGCGACGGCGGCGGCGATATCCTCGGGCTTGCCCAGGCGCGCCAGCGGGATTTGCGTCAGCAGGGCGGCGTGCTGCTCCTCGCCCAGACCTTTCGTCATGTCGGTGTCGATGAAGCCGGGCGAGACGCTGTTGACGGTGATGTTGCGGCTGCCGATTTCCCGCGCCAGCGCGCGGCCCATGCCTTCCACGCCGGCCTTGGCCGCCGCGTAATTCATCTGGCCCGGGTTGCCGGACGAGGCCACCACGGACGTGATGTTGATGATGCGGCCGGTCTTGGCCTTCATCATGCCGCGCAGCACGGCGCGCGACAAACGGCCCACGGCCGACAGATTGGTGGCGATCACATTGTCCCACTCTTCGTCCTTCATGCGCATGGCCAACTGGTCTTGCGTGATGCCCGCGTTGTTGACCAGGATGCCGACCGCGCCCACGCTCTTGCCGATGGCGTCGACAACGGCGGCGCAGGCGGCGGCGTCGGTGACGTTCAGCACCACGCCCTTGCCGGCCTCAGCGCCGATCTCCGCCAGGTAGGCGCTGATCGCCTCGGCGCCCGCCTCGGTGGTGGCGGTGCCGATCACGCGCGCACCCTGGCGCGCCAACTCTTGCGCGATGGCCTTGCCGATGCCGCGCGTGGCGCCCGTGACCAGGGCGATTTGATTGTCTAAATTCATGGAAATTCCTAAGCTAAAGATGAATACTGCACTACGCAGCGCAAAGTTACTTGAGCAAGCTCAATACGCGCTCTAAAGATGCCTGATCGACGATGGCGTCGCCGACCAGATTGGCATCGATGCGCTTGGCCAGACCCATCAGCACCTTGCCGGGACCGCATTCGATGACTTGCGTAATGCCGTCGGCGGCGACCTTTTGCATCGTCTCCACCCAACGCACGGGGCTGGCGGCCTGGCGCACCAGCGCATCCTTGATGCTGGCCGGATCGTTGAGCACGGCGACGTCGACGTTGTTAATCAGTGCGATTTGCGGCGCCGAGAAATGCAGCTCGGCCATATAGTCGCGCAAACGGTCGGACGCCGGCTTCAGCAGCGTCGAATGGAAAGGCGCCGACACCGGCAGCTTCATGGCGCGCTTGGCGCCCTTGGCCTTGGCCAGCTCGCAGGCGCGCTCGACGGCGGCCGTGTGGCCGGCGATGACCACTTGCGCCGGCGCGTTGAAGTTGACCGGCTCGACCGTCAGCGCCGGATGCTCGGCCACCGCTTCGAGGCAGGCGGCGCGCACGTCCTCATCCGACAGACCCAGCACGACAGCCATCGTGCCCTGCCCGACCGGCACGGCTTCCTGCATCGCCTGCGCGCGGAAGCGCACCAGCGGCACCGCGTCCTTGAACGAGATCACGCCGGCCGCGACCAGGGCCGAATATTCGCCCAGGCTGTGGCCCGCGACCACGGACGGCAGCGGACCGCCGGCGGCGATCCAGGCGCGGTAGGTGGCGACGGCGGCCGTCAGCATCACCGGCTGGGTGTTGGTGGTCAGGTCCAGTTCTTCCTTCGGACCTTCGGCCATCAGCTTGCCCAGGTCGAATTGCAGCGCGTCGGACGCTTCGGCGATGGTTTGCGCCACCACCGGATTGCCGGCGAAGCCATCCATCATCGCAATCGCTTGCGAACCTTGGCCCGGAAATACAAATGCAAATTTAGTCATGCTCTATCCATCTCGCTATTATCAGAAGCATCAGAAGAGTCGCCGCCGCCGACCTTGCACTGAGGTCGTTGCGGCTACGGCAACCCCGGAATACTAAGTCCAAATTAAGACCACAAAATTACATCGTCACCAAGTCCTGGTGACCAGACTGAAACAGACTACATCGTCACCAAGTCCTGGCGACCAGACTGGAAAAGATTACATCGTCACCAGGACGGCACCCCACGTGAAGCCGCCGCCGACGCCTTCCATCATGACGTTATGGCCCTTCTTGATGCGGCCGTCCCGCACCGCCTGGTCGAGCGCCAGCGGGATCGACGCGGCCGAGGTGTTGCCGTGCTGATCGACCGTCACCACCATCTTTTCCAGCGGCAGGCCGAGCTTCTTGGCGGTGCTGTTCATGATGCGGATATTGGCCTGGTGCGGCACCAGCCAGTCTATCTGGTCCGATGTCATGCCGGCTTTTTCCAGCGTTTCGTGCGCGACCTTTTCCAGCACCGACACGGCCAGCTTGAACACGGCCGGCCCGTCCATGTGCAGGAAGGCGCTGCCGGCGACGGCGCCGCCGTCGACATTGCCTGGAATGCTGAGGATGTGCGAGTGGCGGCCGTCCGCGTGCAGCGCCGTCGCCAGCACGCCGGGCTGGTCCGACGCGGTCATGACGACGGCGCCGGCGCCATCGCCGAACAGCACGCAAGTGCCGCGGTCTTCAAAGTTCAGGATATTGGAGAAGACTTCGGCGCCGATCACCAGCACGTTCTTGTGCTCGCCGGCCTTGATGAAGCTGTTGGCGGTCGAAACGGCGTAGACGAAGCCGCTGCACACGGCTTGCACGTCGACGGCCGCGCAATTGTTGCTCATGCCCAGCTTTTGCTGGACGATGCAGGCCGTGCTGGGGAAACTGCCGAAGAAATCGGGCGTCGAACTGGCCACGATGATGAGGTCGATATCGTCGGGCTGCATGCCCGCCATGTCCAGCGCCTGTCTGGCGGCATGCACGGCCAGGTCGGACGATTTCTGTTCCGGCGCCGCGTAGTGACGCGCCGAAATGCCGCTGCGGGTGACGATCCACTCATCCGAGGTCTCGATACCCTTGGCGGCGAGCTGATCGGTCAGCTGCTGGTTGGTCACGCGCTGTTCTGGCAGGTAGCTACCGGTGCCGATAATTTTGCTGTACAAAGTCATGCGTCATCCACTAAATAGTTGAGCTTGGTACTTCCGCTGTTACTGTGCCGCGCGGCATCAGGTCTGCAATCATGGTCGAGATCTGTGCCAGCACATCGTTTTGTGCTGCATCATACGCCCGCTTGATGGCCCACTCAAAGGAATAGGCGTCGGCGCCGCCATGACTCTTGAACACCAGGCCGCGCAGGCCCAGCAGGCTGGCGCCGTTGTAGCGCGAGGGCTGGAAGCGATTCCGGATCGCTTTCAGGGCGCCCTGGCCGATCAGCGCGCTCAACATCGTCAACCAGTTGCGCTTGAATTCGCTGCGCACGGTGTCGCCGAAAAAGCGCGCCACGCCTTCGATGGCCTTGAGCGTGACGTTGCCGACGAAGCCGTCGCACACGACCAGGTCGGTCGTGCCCTTGAAGATGTCATTGCCCTCGACGTTGCCGTGGAAGTTGAGCGCGCCGCGTTCATGGTCTTGCTGTAACAGCTTGCCGGTGGCCTTGACCACTTCGTTGCCCTTGATGTCTTCGGTGCCGACGTTGAGCAGTCCGATGGTCGGACGCGCGATCTTTTCCATGGCCGACACCAGCACCGACCCCATGATGGCGAACTGGTGCAGGTGATGCGGCTCGCAGTCGACGTTGGCGCCCAGGTCCAGCATATAGGTCGGGCCGTTCTTCTGGTTCGGCATGATGCTGCAGATGGCGGGGCGGTCGACGCCGGCCATGGTCTTGAGCACGTAGCGCGACACGGCCATCAGCGCGCCGGTGTTGCCGGCCGAAACGCAGGCCTGCGCCTTGCCATCCTTGACGAGTTCGATGGCCACGCGCATCGACGAATCCTTCTTGCGGCGCAGGGCCACTTCGAGCGGATCGTCCATCGTCACCTGCTCGCTGGCGTGCAGCACGCTCAGCTGGGGATGGGCGTCGGCGTGGTGCTTTTTCAGCTCGGCACGGATGACGTCTTCCAGGCCGACCAAAATCAGGGCGGCGCCGGGTTCACTTTTTACGAAGGAAATAGCTGCGGGAATGGTGACCGAGGGGCCGTGATCGCCACCCATGCAGTCGATAGAAATTTTGATTGTCATTGTTTTGATTCAGTACCACGTTCCGGCCCGGATCGGGCAAGCTGCGGCAAGATGCGGATCATTAACGATCTTGATCGACGCGATTCAAAATGACGGTGTGCAAATGAGGATTGCAGCCGATGAATAAGAAAAAAAGCGGCGCCACCCGGTATATACCACGTCGCACCGCTTTATCTTTGTCCACAAAAACGTCGATTACTCGTCGTTTTTGGTTTTCAGGACTTTACGACCACGATAGAAGCCGTTAGGGCTGATATGGTGACGCAGGTGGGTTTCACCGGTCGTAGGCTCGATACCCAGTTGTGGTGCTACCAGGAAATCGTGCGAACGGTGCATACCGCGCTTCGACGGGGACTTCTTGTTCTGTTGAACGGCCATGATGACTCCAAATACGTAAGTTCTAAAATTTTAACACATTCGACCGGCAAATACATGCGAATCGAGTATCCCAGCGGCAAAACTTTGCCGCACATAAACTGCCTGCACTACCTTCACTACACACTGCCATACTCGATTACCACACGCGTTTGACACGTTCTTTACTACTACTTATTCTGGTTTCAAGCCCTTGAGGGCGTCGAATGGCGACTTCTTTTCGCTCTTGGCCGCGTCGAGCAGCGCCGAATCCGGGCACACACCATGCTTGGGCGTATGCGGCAGGGCCAGCAAGGCCTCGTCTTCGACCAGATCCATGATATTCATGGCGCGGGTACCGACGATGACATCGATCGTCTCATCGTCGAGCATCGCCTCGATTTCGTCGGCCTGCTCGTCGTCTTTGCCGAGCATCAACAAGGTCGAAGCATCAATATGGTGCGCAAACGAGGTCAGGCAACGCTGGCAGATCAGCCGTACCGTGCCGGAGACCGACAGGGTCAGCTGAGGAAAGCCCAGCTTGCTGGCGCCGCCGACCAAGGCCCAGGCGAGCGTGCCGGAATTATCCACGCAATCCTTCGTCAACCGGGTCATTTCAGCGACAGGCGTGACACCCTCGCGGCTCCCGTTGATGCGACAGAATTCAAAAGCGTCGATCACAAAAGCATTCATTGGTAGAAAATTTCCCCGGAAAACCTGCGATAATAACAGGGTTTTCCGCGCCGCGTCAAAGACTTAGCGCTTCTTTCGTGGTTTTTTGCTGCCACGACAAGCTTGCAGGCCCTAAACGGCCCGGCGACAAAGCATATAACATTTCTTCCGCGAGAGCCAGCATTCTAGCGATTCAATCGCCGATCGCTCCACGGATGCCCATCCCAACCGACCGTATCGCCGCCGCCCCACACACGATGACACCTTGCTCCGCCCCGCCCCGTTTGATACTCGCCTCCAGTTCCGCCTATCGCAAGGAATTATTATCGCGGCTGCAACTGCCGTTCGACGTGGCCGTGCCCGATATCGATGAAAGCCCGCGCCCCGGCGAGACGCCGAGCGCGACCGCGCTGCGCCTGGCGCGCGAAAAAGCCGCCGCCGTGGCCGCGCGGTTGCCGGGGCGCATCGTCATCGCTTCGGATCAGGTGGCGACGCTGGACGAGCTGCAAATCGGCAAACCGGGCAACCATGCCAACGCCCTCGCTCAGCTGCAACTGATGCGCGGCCGGCAAGTGGTGTTCCATACGGCCCTGTGCGTGTGGGACGGCCGCGCCAGCGATGCGGCCGCCACGGCGCAACTGGACGATATCGAGACCCTGGTCAGCTTCCGCGACTTGCCCGATGCCGAACTCGATGCCTACCTGCGCATCGAACAGCCCTATGATTGCGCCGGCAGCGCCAAGAACGAGGGCCTCGGCATCGCCATCCTGGAACGCATCGCCAGCAGCGACCCGACCGCGCTGACCGGCTTGCCGCTGATCGCGCTCACCGGCATGTTGCGCAAGCTCGGCGTCGGCTTTTTTGCCCAGGCGCCCAAATAATCGCGCGATCGCGCACCAGCCCTTACTTATATCAACCAAGAAAACCCCATGACCGGCACCCTGTACCTGATCCCCAACACCCTCGGCGAGACCGAAGCCCTGTCCCACGTCATTCCCGAGCACGTGCAAGCGATTACCGCCCGCCTCGATTATTTCGTCGCCGAAAACGCCAAGACGGCGCGCGCCTTCCTGAAGCTGGTCGGCGCCCGCCACCCGCTGGCCAGGCCGCTACAGGAAATCACCATCGCCGAACTGAACGTGAACACCCCGGCGCAAGCGCTGGCGGGCCTGCTGGCGCCGCTGCTGGCCGGCCGCGATGCCGGCCTGGTGTCGGAAGCGGGCGTGCCGGCGGTGGCCGATCCGGGCGCCGACCTGGTGCGCCTGGCGCATCAGCACGGCGTCCCCGTCAAGCCGCTGGTCGGGCCCTCGTCGCTGCTGCTGGCCGTGATGGCAAGCGGACTGAACGGCCAGAGCTTCGCCTTCAACGGCTATCTGCCGACGGACGCGGCGGCGCGCGGCAAGCGCATCAAGGAACTGGAAGCGCGGTCGCGCGGCGAAAAGCAAACCCAGCTGTTCATCGAAACGCCCTACCGCAACGCCGCCATGCTCGAAGCGCTGGTGGCCGGCTGCGTGGCGGCCACGCTGATCTGCGTGGCGACCGACCTGAGCCTGCCGTCGGAAACGATACGCACGATGAGCGCCGCCCAATGGAAAAGCCTGCTCAGCGCCGGCAAGGCGCCGGACTTCCACAAGAAACCCACGGTGTTCCTGCTGCTGGCGCAATAAGACCGGCGGCGACCCTCGCCCACCGTTGCGCCCGGCCTTTATTGCACGTCGTGGGCGTACTGGTCGACCCAGTCGTAGGCGGCCAGCTGGATCGCGTACAGCTCGGCCGGCGACATGTGCAACTGGTGCAGGATGTCGCTCAGCGCCGGCCCCTCGCCGTCCATTTCGATGTGCTCGATCAGGCTCAGCATGCTGCCATAGTCGCCGCTGCGCTCGAGCAAGGCGCCGCGCACCTCGTCGAGCACGTGGACGCTGTCGAGCACATCGCGCATGCGGATCGAAAACAGCGTATCCATCAGCGACATGACGCCGACGGTGAAGCCGATGTCGGCGCTGGTGCGCTGTCCGGGCCGCAGCTTTTCCACCATCAGCTCGATGGTCTTGCCGCGCGTCGTCGCCAGTTGCAACAGCGGCGAGGTGAACTCCTGGGTCTGGCCCGATTTCACGTACAGCAAGATCTGCAGCCAGCGCTGCAATTGGCGCCGCCCCAGCACGATGAGCGCGTGGCCGACCGAATTGATGCGGTAGCGCGCGCCCACGGTGGGCGTGTTGACCAGGCGCAGCAGGTTGAGCGTGATGAGGGCGTCGTGCTTGACGCTGCGTTCGATGGCGAGGCTGTCGGCGTCGGCGTCCAGCAATTCGAGCAAGTGCAGGATGGTGCGCTGCGACGGCGAAATCTTCTTGCCCGTTAAGATCACGGGGCGGGCGAAATAATAGCCCTGGAAATATTCGAAGCCCAGCGACATGCACTGGTGAAATTCCGCCAGCGTCTCGACCTTTTCGGCCAGCAGCTTTTGCCCGGGGCGCTTCAGCGTCCGCGTCAGCGCGGCCAGGTCGCCGGCGGCCGTGTTCTTGATGTCGATCTTGATGACGTCGACGAGCGGGCGCAGCTTTTTCACGTCGTCCGAATCGGCGATGACGTCGTCGAGCGCGAATTTGAAGCCGGCGTCCTTGAGTTCGCGCACGCGCTCGAGCACGTCCGGCGTCGCCCTCACCGACTCCAGGATTTCCAGGATCACCTTGTCGTTGGGCAGGAAACGGATGAAGTCGCTCATCAGTCCGACCGTGTCAACGTTGACGAAGGCCAGCTGATCGCCGACCACATGCGCCATGCCGAGGTCGGAGGTGTGGGCGATGACGGCGGCGGTGGCGGCCGCGTCGTCGGTGATGTGGGCGGCGTTGTGGCCGGACGCGTTGCGGAACAGCAGCTCGTAGGCCACGAGGCGCTGGTGGCGGTTCAAGATGGGCTGACGCGCCAGAAAGAAATTGCCGGCGTGAGGCGCGGGGATGAAGGGTGGTTGTGATAAACCGCTAATCATGGGCAACCCAGTCTTCGGTGGCCACGGCTGGGTGCGCGGCGAGCCCAACCGGTACGCCTCCTATCCGCGTTCCGGTTGTTCTAAGACTATACCTATCGGGCCCGTCTTTACACCATTTTATTTACCAATAGCAGCACGGCGCGGCGGAGTGTTGCGTTTGGTAGTCGGACCACCGCTTTCGAGCACGAATTTGGCGCCGCTGTCCTTGCCCAGCACCTTGACCAGGTAGGGCATGACTTCTTTGAGCAGCGGCTCCAGCGTGAACGGCGGGTTCAGGATGAACATGCCGCTGCTGTGCAGGCCGAAGCCGTCCGGCATCGGCGTGTTGGTGGTCAGCGTGACGTTGAGCCAGTTGGCCGCCGGCAGCTGCTTGAGCTTGTCGGCGAACTGGCGCGATTCCATTCTTTGCAGCAGCGGATACCAGACCGCGTAAGTGCCGGTGGGGAAGCGCACCAGCGCGTCGGCCAGCGTATCCTTGACCTTGCGGTAATCCATTTTATCTTCGTACGGCGGGTCGATCAGCACCAGGCCGCGGCGCGACGCCGGCGGCAGCTGGGCCTTCAGCGCCAGGAAACCGTCGCCCTTGGTGATGATGACGCGCTTGCCGCGCGTGCTGGGACGGATGCCTTGCTCGGCCGCGTGCGCTTCCACCTTGCGGAAATTATCGGCCAGGATCTTGGCGTCGGCCGGGTGCAGCTCGAACAGGCGCAAACGGTCTTGCTCGCGCGCCACCTTGTCGGCGCAGTAGGGCGAGCCGGGGTAGTAGCGCATCTTGCCGCTGGGGTTCATTTCCTTGACGAGGTCGACGTATTCCTTCAGCGACGCCGGCAAGTCGGTCCGGTTCCACAGCGGGCCGATGCCGGTCTCGAATTCGGCGTTTTTCGACGCGTAGCCGCCGTCGAGCGCATAGACGCCGGCGCCGGAGTGGGTATCGATATAGCTGTAGGCCGTATCTTTTTGATTCATGTATTGCAGCAATTGGATGGTCACGAAGTGCTTCAGCACGTCGGCATGATTGCCCGCGTGGAAGGCGTGGCGATAACTCAGCATAAAGATTCCTGTGGATGGTCGTGGGCGCGGCACGGTGCGCGCCGAAAAGGCGGCGTCAGCCGGAAACGGCTGCGCATATTGCCGACATTATCCACCAGAAAGCCGCCAGGACCAAAAAATGCCGCGCCGACGGGCGCGCGGCGCCGCCCGCGCGCCCTCTGCGTCGATGATGCCGATTGCATCAAAGCCGGCGGCCGCAGTCTGCCTATGATGAAACGGTCCGGCGGCAATTTCGCCTGCCGGCATGGTCTATGGAGGAGAACATGGCTTTCAACAATATCGGTCCCCTGACGTTCCTGGCGCCGGGGCAAACCGTTTCATGGAGTTACACCTATGGCGACGACCACGGCACGCAATTCGCGTCGGCCGACGTCAAAACGCCGAACCAGGGCGCGGTCCACTTGGCCGACCAGCAAACCAAGCGCAAGGACAACAACGGCGTAGCCACTTACTCCGTTCACATCCACAACCTGGGCGCCGGCGGCTGCTTCCACAATCTGCAAGGCGGGGGAATGTCATGAAGATGAGCATCATTACCGACGCGCACGGCAAGCTGCTGGGCGCCGTGCAGGGGCATTCGATGTCGGAGCATAAAGGCGGCGTCGAAGCGTCCGTCGCCTTCGAGCCCGGCCACCAGGTGCACCAGGTCGAGGTCGACGACGACATGGACACCATCACCGATCCCGACGTCTTCCAGCAGCGCCTGAAGCAACATCTGACCAAGCCGTAAATTAATCATCCAAGCGCCCGGCTCAGGGAGCAACAAAGCCGCAGCGGACTCGCGTTCGCTGCGGCTTTTTATTGGGCGGGGACGTGCGCCCGCCACCCCCTGCCCTCATTCGACTGTTATGCCACCTTCTTGTCGAAGAATTGCTCGTCCTCGGTCGAGCCGTGCAGCGCCGTCGTCGAGCTCTGGCCGTTCTGGATGGTCTGGGTGACGGCGTCGAAATAACCGGTGCCCACTTCGCGCTGATGCTTGACGGCCGTGAAGCCTTGTTCGGCGGCCGCGAATTCGGCTTCCTGCAACTCGACGAAGGCCGACATCTGGCGCCGCGCATAGCCGTGGGCCAGGTTGAACATGCCGTAGTTCAGGGCGTGGAAACCGGCCAGCGTGATGAACTGGAATTTGTAGCCCATCGCGCCCAGCTCGGTCTGGAAGGTGGCGATGGTGGCGTCGTCCAGGTTTTTCTTCCAGTTGAACGAAGGCGAGCAATTATAGGCCAGCATCTTGCCGGGGAACTTGGCGTGGACGGCGTCGGCGAAGCGGCGGGCGAAGGCCAGGTCGGGCTTGCCGGTCTCGCACCAGACCAGGTCGGCGTACGGGGCGTAAGCGAGGGCGCGCGAAATGGCTTGCTCGATGCCCGGCTTGACTTTGTAGAAACCTTCGACGGTGCGCTCGCCGGTGCAGAAAGGCCGGTCGTTGTCGTCGACGTCGGAGGTCAGCAGGTCGGCCGCCTCGGCGTCGGTGCGGGCGATCACCAGCGTCGACGTGCCCATGACGTCGGCGGCCAGGCGCGCCGCCGTCAGTTTTTCGATGGCTTCGCGCGACGGCACCAGCACCTTGCCGCCCATGTGGCCGCATTTCTTGACCGACGCCAGCTGATCCTCGAAGTGGACGCCGGCGGCGCCCGCGTCGATCATCGACTTCATCAGCTCGTAGGCGTTGAGCACGCCGCCGAAACCGGCTTCCGCATCGGCGATGATGGGCGCGAAGAAATCGATGTCGTCCTTGCCCTCGGACCACTGGATCTGGTCGGCGCGCTGGAAGGTGTTGTTGATGCGCTTGACCACCATCGGCACCGAGTTGGCCGGATACAGCGACTGGTCGGGATACATTTCGCCGGCCAGGTTGGCGTCGCCCGCCACTTGCCAGCCGGACAGGTAAATGGCTTTCAGGCCGGCCTTGACTTGTTGCATGGCCTGGTTGCCGGTCAGCGCGCCGAGGGCGTTGACGAAGGGTTCGTTGTTGACGAGATCCCACAGCTTTTCCGCGCCGCGCTTGGCCAGCGTGTGTTCCAGTTGCAGGGAGCCGCGCAGACGCACCACATCCGCGGCGCTGTAGGTGCGGGTGACGCCCTTCCAGCGCGGATTGCTGTCCCAGTCTTGTTGCAGGGCGGCGATTTGCTGTTCACGAGTTGCCATGATGTTCTCCTATCGATACGAGTTATAGAAATCTGCTGAAAATCCGCTGGAATGGTTCCGGTGAAATGCGGCGCCGTTAGATAAATAATAGGCTCTTTTGTGCCCTGCAACAACACTCTTATATAAGACATATAAGTTAAATAAATCACTTATAAATCAAATACTTGAATTTAAAATATCATGATATGGAATGAAATTCCGATCCATGAAAATGCGCGATGCTGCGCTCACACATGCATATATCGCAATGTGAAATACGCTACTCGTCAGGTGAAAAACCGGCCGTTCCAGACGCTGAACTGAGCAACAAAACGGCAAAAAAGCAGGAAGCGGACGGGACGGCGGGCCCGCACGAGGCAGGACAGCAGCAAAGTGATGTTAGCGCCCAACAGATTGCAGGAATTTGTCGAACGGCAAGTAAAAAGAAGAGAAGTCGAAAAAGAAAGTCGGGCTCGATCTATTGCCCAGCTTATATGTCGCAGCTAAACCGCCATAAAAATACAGCGGCGTGCCGACATTACTGACGCTTGATCGATCTGGATCTAACGATGGCGAGTCAAGGCGGAACGCGACATGAAGATGCATCCACACCCATCCGTTTCGGCCACCAAATAAAAATGCCGCCAGCAACATACGTCGCTGGCGGCTCGGTCCGGCTTTAACAGCTGGCACAGCTGGCGCTTACACGGTTTTGAATTCCAGCTCGCCGCCCTGGGTGTCGATGGAAATCACGTCTTTCGGGCCGAAGCGTCCCTGCAAGATCAGCTTCGACAGCGGATTTTCGATCTGCTGCTGGATCGCCCGCTTCAGCGGCCGCGCGCCGTACACGGGATCATAGCCGGCTTCGGCGATCTTTTGCAGCGCCGCGTCCGAAATTCGCACGCCCATTTCCATGCGCGCCAGGCGCTCTTCCAGTATCTTCAGCTGCACCTTGGCGATGGCGCCGATGTTCTTTTCGTCGAGCGCGTGGAACACGACGATCTCGTCGATCCGGTTGACGAACTCCGGCCGGAAGTGGGCGCGCACCTCGGCCATCACGGCCAGCTTGACCACGCCCGGATCGGAATCCTCCATGGCCTGGATTTTGTGCGAGCCCAGGTTCGACGTCATGATGATGACCGTGTTCTTGAAGTCCACCGTGCGGCCCTGGCCGTCCGTCATGCGGCCGTCGTCGAGCACTTGCAGCAGCACGTTGAAGACGTCGGCATGCGCCTTCTCGACTTCATCGAGCAAGATCACGCTGTAGGGCTTGCGCCGCACGGCCTCGGTCAGATAGCCGCCCTCGTCGTAACCGACATAGCCGGGCGGCGCGCCGATCAAACGGGCCACCGAATGCTTTTCCATAAACTCGCTCATGTCGATGCGTATCATCGACTCCTCGGTGTCGAACAGGAAGCTGGCCAGCGCCTTGCTCAACTCCGTCTTGCCGACGCCGGTCGGCCCCAGGAACATAAAGGAGCCATAGGGGCGATTCGGATCGCCCAGGCCGGCGCGCGAACGGCGGATCGCGTCGGCCACCGCGTTGATCGCCTCGTCCTGGCCGATCACGCGCTCGTGCAGCTTTTCCTCGATGTGCAGCAGCTTCTCGCGCTCGCCCTGCATCATGCGCGACACGGGAATGCCGGTCGCGCGCGACACCACTTCGGCGATTTCCTCGGCGCCCACCTCGGTGCGCAGCAGCTTGGGATGGGCCGCCGGCACGCCGGCCGACGCCGTCTCGGCCTGCTTGAGCTGCGCCTCCAGCTCCGGCAGGCGGCCGTACTGCAACTCGGACACGCGCTGCCAGTTGCTCTCGCGCGTGGCCTGCTCCATCGCCAGCTTGACGCGCTCGATTTCCTCCTTGATGTGGGTGCTGCCCTGCACCACGGCCTTCTCGGCCTTGAGGATTTCCTCGTAGTCGTTCAACTCGCGCTGCAACTTGACGATTTCCTCGTCGATCAAGCCCAGGCGGCGCAGCGAACCCTCGTCCTTTTCCTTCTTGACGGCTTCGCGCTCGATCTTCAGCTGGATCAAACGGCGTTCCAGCTTGTCCATCACCTCCGGCTTGGAATCGATCTCGATCTTGATCTTGGCGGCCGCCTCGTCGATCAAGTCGATCGCCTTGTCGGGCAGGAAGCGGTCGGTGATGTAGCGGTGCGACAGCTCGGCGGCGGCGATGATGGCGGCGTCCGAAATGGCGACCTTGTGGTGCAGCTCATACTTGTCCTGCAAGCCGCGCAGGATGGCGATGGTCGCCTCCACGGTCGGCTCGTCGACCAGGATCTTCTGGAAGCGCCGCTCCAGCGCCGCATCCTTCTCGATGTATTTGCGGTATTCGTCGAGCGTGGTGGCGCCCACGCAATGGAGCTCGCCGCGCGCCAGCGCCGGCTTCAGCATATTGCCGGCGTCCATCGCGCCCTCGGCCTTGCCGGCGCCGACCATGGTGTGCATCTCGTCGATGAAGACGATGGTCTGGCCCTCGTCCATCGCCAGTTCCTTGAGCACCGACTTGAGGCGCTCCTCGAATTCGCCGCGATACTTGGCGCCGGCCAGCAAGGCGGCCATGTCGAGCGACAGCACGCGCTTGCCCTTGAGCGAATCGGGCACCTCGTTGTTGACGATGCGTTGCGCCAGGCCTTCGACGATGGCGGTCTTGCCCACACCCGGCTCGCCGATCAGCACCGGATTGTTCTTGGTGCGCCGTTGCAGCACCTGGATGGCGCGGCGGATTTCATCGTCGCGGCCGATCACCGGATCGAGCTTGCCCTGGCGCGCGCGCTCGGTCAGGTCGAGCGTGTATTTTTTCAGCGACTCGCGCTGGCCTTCGGACTCCTGGGTGTCGACCTTGGCGCCGCCGCGCACGGTGTCGATGGCCGATTCCAGCGCCTTACGGGTCAGGCCGTTTTCGCGCGACAGCTTGCCGGCGTCGGACTTGTCGTCGGTCAGCGCCAGCAGCACCATTTCGCTGGAAATGAACTGGTCGGCGCGTTTTTGCGCCTCCTTGTCGGCCAGGTTCAGCACGGCGACGAATTCGCGGCCGACCTGGACGTCGCCACCGTTGCCGGACACCTTGGGCAGGCGCTCGAGCGACGCCGCCAGCGCCTTGCCCAGGCCGCCGACGTTGACGCCGGCGCGCTGCATCAGCGAGCGCGCGCTGCCGTCGTCCTGATTCAGCAGGGCCGTCAGCAGGTGCACCGGTTCGATGTACTGGTTGTCGTTCCCCACGGCCAGGCTTTGCGCGTCGGCCAGGGCTTCTTGCAGTTTGGTGGTGAGTTTGTCTTGCCGCATCGGAGTGCTCCAGAAAATTTTCGCTTGCCGCACAGTTTGGGGTGTGCGGCGCGTTTTCAAGGCAAATCGCCAACAGGGCCGGCAAGGGTTCCAGCATCCGGTCAGGCCGGATATGCGCTACCGAAGTTCAGGCGCGCCACTTGCCCAGCGCCGCCTCGTCGGTCACGCGCGCGTCGACCCAGCGCGCGCCCTGCGGCGTCTGCTCTTTTTTCCAGAACGGCGCTTCCGTCTTCAGATAGTCGATGATGAACTCGCAGGCCGCGAACGCCTCGCCGCGGTGCGCCGCCGTCACCGCCACCAGCACGATCTGCTCCATCGGCCGGAGCGGGCCGACCCGGTGGACCACCAGCGCGCCGGTGATGGGCCAGCGCGCGCCGGCCTGTCCGATGATGGCCGCGATGGCCTGCTCGGTCATGCCGGGATAGTGCTCCAGCTCCATTTCCGACACGGCCGCGCCCTCGTTCAGGTCGCGCACGGTGCCGACAAAGGTGACGATAGCACCAATCCCGGATTGGCCGGCGCGCAGCTGCGCCACCTCGGCCGACAGATCGAAATCGCCGGTCTGGATGCGGACCTGGCTGAACACCGCGCTCACTTGTGGTCGGCGCCGGCGATGCGGCGGAACAGCTGCTCGATACGGCTGGCGGTGCGCGCGTCGGCCAGCGCCGGCTGCGCGCACAGTTGCAGATACTGGGCCGACGCCGACGCCTGCTTCTGGCCCGACTTCAGCGACGATTGCAGCACCTCGACCTGCATCCTCAGCCGCTCCCGCGCGAACTCGGCGCCGCTGTCGACGCCGGCCACGATTTCCAGCCGTAGCACTTCATCGAGCAGCCGGGCGCGATTGTGTTCGAGCAGTTCGGCGTAGGCCGCGCGCTGGCCGTCGGCCGCTTTCAGCGCCGCGTTGAAGCGACCCTGCAAGGCGCGCTCGTAATCGGCCGCCAGCGGCGGCAACGCTTGCCAGCGCCGCTGCCAATCGGCCGCTTGAAGTTCGGCGTCGGCGGCATCGCCATCGGCGGCATCCTCAGCCTTGGCCGCCAGCGCGCTCTCCAGCGCCTGCGTCAGCCGCAGCTTGTCGCGCAGCGCGTTCGCCTGGGCGGCGCCGGCGCGGCGCTTGATGGCGTCGGCCTTGGCCTGCACCGCCGAGACGGCGCTTTGATAACGCTGGTTGATTTTCTGTTCGCTCGCGCGCGGCACGGCGCCGGCCGCGTGCCAGGCGGCGCCGGCGTCGCGCAGCGTCTTGGCGATGGCGGCCAGCTGGCTCTTGTCGTCGCCGTCGAAGGTGGCCGTTTCCAGACCCGCGCAAATCGCCTCGCACGCATGCAGATGTTCGCGGCGCTCGCTGTCGGCGGCGTGCGCGCTTTCCTTGCGGGCGGCGAAAACCTGGTCGCAGGCGGCGCGGAAGCGCAGCCACAATGCCTGCTCGGCCTTGCGCTCGAGCGGCAGCGCCTTGGCCTGCACCTGCCAACGCTCCTGCGCGTGGCGCACGGCGTCGAGCGTGCTGCGGTCGTGCGGCGTCAGCGCCTCGACCTCGGCGATCAGCTGCTCGCGGCGCGCCACTTCCAGCGTGCGCTGTTCGGCCAGCGGCGCGACCACGGCGGCCAGCGCGCGCTCGAAGGCGGCGTCGAGTTTTTTCTTTTCCTTGCGGTCGATGGTGCCGAGGCGGCCCCACAGCTGGCGCAGACGCTGGCCGGCGGCGGCGATATTTTTCCAGTCGGCGTGCTCGGCGCCGGCCATCGCCATCGTTTCATCGATCAGCGTCTGCGCCTTGGCAGCGTTGGTGTGGCGCTCGTCGGCCAGCTGCTTGAAGTGGGCGGCGGCCGGCGCGTAGGCGGTAGTGCAGGCGGCGTCGAAACGCTCCCACAGATTTTTCGGCGCGTGGCCGGACAAGGCGTCGAGCGACTTCCAGCGCTCGCGCATGCTGCCGACTTTTTTCGCCAGCTCGGCCATCGCCAGCTGCTGCGCCGGCAAGTCTTCGACCGCCTTGACCAGCTCCTCGCGCGAGACGTTGCCGCCCCAGCGGGCCCAGTCGCCCAGGCGCTTGAGCTCGGCGCGCACGTGGGCCAGGCGGTCGGCCTGGGCCGGCGTCAAGCGGCCGCTCTTGTGCTCCTTGAGCCATTTGTCGTGATCGGACGCGGCGTGCAGCAAGCCTTGCTCGAGCGCCGCCTCCATCGCCGCCAGCGTGTCGATGAACTGCTGGTCGACGGCCTTGGCGGGGCGGGCCGGCTTGCCGTCGCGGCGCTCGGCGTGGTCCCTGGCGGCGCCGCCCGATGGCGCCTGCGCCGACGCCGGCTGAGGCACCGGCTGCGACGGCGCCGGCGCGCGCGCCAGCTGCGTCTCGAAATCGGCCTGCTGGCGCTGCGCCAGTTCGCCGTCGGGCACGCGCGCCAGGCTGGCCCAGGCGCGCTTCATCTGGTCGGCGTCGAGCGTGTCGTCGGCGCCGGCCTGCCATTCGGCCAGGGCGTTGCGGCGCGCGTCGAAGCCGGCGCGGTGTAGATCGAGGGCGGCCAGCGCGGCGGCCGCCTGCTCCAGCGCCTGCGCGAAGTCGCCCAGCAGATGCCGCGGCAGCGAACCATGTTCGGGCGCTGCCAGATACGTTGCGTGGGCGGCCTGCCAGCGCGCCAGCGCCTGCGCCGCCTCGTCGGGCGCCAGGCCGGCGGCCGGCAGGCGGCGCACTTCGGCCAGCGCGTCGATGATGGTGCGTTGCAGGCTGACCTGGGTTTCCAGGCGCGCCGCCAGCGCGGCGCGGGCGGCGTCGAATTGCGCGGCCAGCGCGGCGTCGGCCACGGTGATCTTCCATTGGCGGTCCAGGTCGGCCACCATGTTAGGCGTCAGCTTCTCGTCTTGCAGCAGGCGCTCGGCGGTGGCGATGCAGGCCTGGGCTTTCTGCTGCTCGGCCTGTTGATAGCGGATCGCGTCCAGGCGGCCCTGCATCAGCTTGGCGACGCGGCGGTCGGTGTTGCGCATGGCCGCCAGCACCTGTTCGAGCGCCGCGCGCGACTGCACATGCTCGGCGGCGGCCAGGCGCACGCCGGCGAATTCGCTGCCGAGTATCAGCGCGACGGCGCCGGCTTCATCGCCGTCGAGCGCGCGGGCGCGCCTGGCCTGTTCGTCGCGCCGCGAGGCGGACAAGGCGGCGGCCTCGCTCTGTTCAGAGGCGGCCACCGCGGTTTGCGGATCGGACGGCTTGTCGGTGGCACGCTTAAAGAGGAATTCGAACATGGTGGGCCAGGAAGGGGTAAAACCACCATCATAGCAAAGCAGGGAAAGTTTAGCCGCCCGGTCTTATTCTGCGGTGGCGCGGCCCGGCCGGCCGTCGCCGCGCACGGGCTGCGGCGCGGCGACGGACCAGAGCGACAGCGCCGTCTTCGCGGCGGCCGGCCGCGCCCTGCGC
>NZ_JANXMI010000019.1 GCF_025354735.1 Rugamonas sp. | reverse complement strand
GGATGTAGACCTTGCGGCCCGATTCCTCCAGCAGCGAGAAGCAGTCGTTCTCGATCAGGTAGCCCATCAAAGGGGAGAAGGTGTTGGCGCCGTTGTCGATGACGCAGTTGCCGTCTTCTTCCAGGATGTCGATCATCAGCGCGTCGAAGCGCTTGGGATCGATGGTGCGGCTGTCGGTCATCACGGGCACATGCTTGACGTCCATCGCCTTGTAGCGCGAGAAGGTCGCGTTCTCCTGGTCGGTGTCGTAGCAGCGCAATGGCGTCTCGTCCTTGCCCGCGATCCACTGCGCCAGGATGGTCGACACCAAGGTCTTGCCGATGCCGCCTTTACCTTGGAGAATAAAATGTACCGAATTTTGCATCAATTACTCCAGAATCGCTCGAATGCGTCGAGAGTAATTGTTTTGTGACGGGATGGCAACCGCCAGCCCGCAATCAGTCGCGCATTTAGTCGATAAACCGTAGCAGACCCTGCAACGCATGGATGACGGTCTGTTCGCGCACCGCCTTGCGGTCGCCGGCGAACACCAGCCGCTCGGTGTGCACGGTGTCGCCGTTGGCCCAGCCGAAGCACACGGTGCCGACCGGCTTGCCCGGCACGGCGCCGGTGGGGCCGGCGATGCCGGTGGTCGACACCGCCACGTGGGCGTTGCTGGCGCCCAGCGCGCCGCTGGCCATGGCCGCCGCGACTTCCTCGCTGACGCTGCCCATCTGCGCGATCAGCGCCGCCGGCACGTCCAGCATTTCCGTCTTGGACGCGTTCGAATAGGCGACGAAGCCGCAGTCGAACCAGCCGGTCGAGCCGGCGATCTCGGTGACCGCCTGCGCCACGCCGCCGCCCGTGCACGACTCGGCGGTGGCCAGCAGCAGCCCTTTGTCCTGCAAGGCCTGGCCCACCTGGGCGGCCAGTTCGATGATGTTGGTGGTCACTTCAAGCTCCTTCGGTTGCGGCATGCGATCTTCGTTTCAGTCCACTTTACCATGCCGGTTTGGACGATGCCAGCGCGACACACCCCCGCGACCAAGCAGGGTTACAATTTACTGTCGTCCGCGCAATATTTTACATAACATTGTAGCGACGGCAAGGATCGCGCCGCCACGCCGCACGGGCGCCCACCGCACCGGAGCCGTCATGATTAGTGCCACCGACATCTTGCAAGCGAAGATCTTGATCGTCGACGACCAGCCGGTCAACGTCGAGCTGCTCGCCTATCTGCTCGGCAGCAGCGGCTACCTGGCCGTCAGCTCGACCACCGACCCGCGCGTGGTGGCCGGCTGGCACGCCGAGCACTGCTACGACCTCATCGTCCTCGACCTGCACATGCCGGGCATGGACGGCTTCGAAGTGATGGCCGCGCTCAAGCCGCTGGAGGAGGGCAGCTACCTGCCGGTGCTGGTGGTGACGGCCGATCCCGACAAAAAACTGGCGGCGCTGGAAGCGGGCGCGCGCGACTTCATCGGCAAGCCCTTCGATCCGCTGGAGGTGCTCACGCGCATCCGCAACCTGCTCGAAGTGCGCCTGCTGCACCAGGAGGCCAAGCAGTACAACGCGCTGCTCGAACGCACGGTGCGCGAGCGCACGGCCGAATTGCAGCGCTTCCGCAGCGCCATGGACGCCACCGCCGACGCCATCTTCCTGCTTGACGAGGCCAGCCTGGTCCTGGTTGACGTCAACGACGGCGCCTGCCGCATGCTCGGCTACAGCCGCGCCGACCTGCTGGCCCAGGGCGGCGCGCAGCTGGCGCTGGGCGGCGCCGGGCCGCTGCGCGAACAGGCCGACAAGCTGCTGCAAGCCGGCGCCAGCGGCCCGGCGCGCGCGCCCGACCTGGCCGAGGTCGACCTGGTGCGCCGCGACAGCGCCGTGGTGCCGGCCGAAGTCTACTGGCAGTTGCAGGAGCGCGCGGGCCAGCAGACCATCTTGCTCGGCGTGGCGCGCGACATCAGCGAACGGCGCCACGCGCAGCAACGCCTGCGGCACATGGCCCACTACGACAGCCTGACCGGCCTGCCCAACCGCACGCTGTTTTACCAGACCCTGGCCGAAGCCATCGAACTGGCCAAGGACAAGCAGTGGCGCATCGTCGTGCTGTTCATCGCGCTCGACCGCTTCAAGGGCATCAACGACACGCTGGGCGCCGAGCGCGGCGACGAGCTGCTGCGCCAGTTCAGCAACCGTCTGGTGCAGTGCGTGCGCATCCGCGACACGGTGGGCCGCATGGGCGGCGACGAATTCGCGCTGATCCTGACCATGACGCGCGACCAGCAGGACGCCGTCTACGTCGCCAACGCCGTGCGCGAGGCGCTGCGCGCGCCGTTCGACCTGCAGGGCCAGGCGGCGGCGCTGACGGCCAGCATCGGCATCGCCATGTACCCGGACGACGCCACCGATCCGGCCACCCTGATCCAGTACGCCGACACGGCGATGGACCGCGCCAAGGAGGCCGGCCGCGACGGCTACCGTTTCTTCACGGCCGGCATGAACGTGCAGGTGCTGGCGCGGCTGGACCTGGAAATCGCGCTGCGCCGCGCGATCGAACGCGATGAGCTGATGCTGTACTTCCAACCCAAGATCAATCTGCACACGGGCCGCATCGCCGGCGCCGAGGCGCTGCTGCGCTGGCACCGCGGCGGCTTTGGCCTGGTCTACCCGGCCGAATTCGTGCCGGTGCTGGAAGACACGGGCCTGATCGTGCGCGTCGGCGCCTGGATCATCGACGCTGCCTGCCGCCAGATCGCCGCGTGGGCGCGCACGCCGGTGGGGCCGGTGCGCATCGCCGTCAATGTGTCCAGCCGCCAGTTCGTCGAGGGCGACCTGGAACACGACATCCGCCAGGCGCTGGCCAAGCACCGGGTCGCGCCGGAGCTGCTGGAACTGGAACTGACCGAGACGGCGCTGATGCAGAACGCCGAGCGCACCATCACCGTACTGACCAATCTGCGCGAGCTGGGGATCAAGATCGCCATCGACGATTTCGGCACCGGCTATTCCAGCCTGGCGTATTTGCAGCGCTTCCCGATCGACAAGCTGAAGATCGACATCGCCTTCGTGCGCGACATCACCACCAACCCGAACGACGCCGCCATCGCGCTGGCCATCATCAGCATGGCGCACAGTTTGAAGATGCGGGTCATCGCCGAAGGCGTCGAAACGCGGGCGCAGCTCGAATATTTACGCCGCAACCGCTGCGATGAAATCCAGGGTTATTATTTCAGCCGGCCGCTGACGGCGGCCGACCTGGGCGAACTGGTGGCCAGCGGCGCCGGCCTGCCGGCCGAAGCGGATCGAAGCACGCAGCCGGCGCAGACGCTGCTGATCGTCGACGACGACGCCAACGTGCTGTCGTCGCTGCACCGGCTGCTGCGGCGCGACGGTTATCACATCTTGACGGCGCTGTCGCCGGCCGAAGGCTTCGAGTTGCTGGCGCTGCACCCGGTGCAGGTGGTGGTGTGCGACCAGCGCATGCCGGTCATGAGCGGGACCGAATTCCTCAGCAAGGTCAAGGACATGTATCCCGACACGATACGGATCATCCTGTCCGGCTACACGGGCTTGGAAGCGGTGCTCGACTCGATCAACCGCGGCGCGATCTACCGCTTCTACACCAAGCCGTGGGACGACACCCAGCTGCGCGACAATATCCGGCTGGCGTTCCACCATTATTGGCTGATGCACGGCAGCGGCCGCAGCGTCGGCGTGCGGGAGGAGGACAGCACCGCCCTGTGAACCCGGTCGGCCCGTGCGCCGAAACCGGGGCCACGACAGCGGCCGCCGACGTCAGGACGCGAAGTGATCGAAGCCGGCCAGTCGCAAGTCGAGCGCCTGTCCGCCCGCATCGACCAGCCGCAAGCCCGTCTCGGCCTCGATGCGTCCCACCCGCGTCACCGGCGTGCCCACGCTGTCGGCCGCCGCCAGTATCGCCGCGCGCGCGCCGGCCGGCGCCGTGAAGCACAATTCGTAATCGTCGCCGCCGGCCGCCGTGTAGGCGCGCCGCAGCGCCGCGTCGCGCGTGGCCAGCACCGGCCCGGCCGGCAGCGCGTCGACCTCCATCGTCGCGCCGACGCCGGACATCTTCAAGATATGTCCCAGGTCGCCCACCAGCCCGTCCGAAATATCGATGGCCGCATGCGCCAGCCCCTGCTCGGCCAGCAGCCGGCCCAGCGCCACGCGCGGCGTCGGCGTGTGCATGCGCACCGCGCTGGCCTGTTGCTCGGCTTCGCTGAGCGTGACCTCGTTCCAGTAACCGGCCAGCGCCAGACGCGCGTCGCCCAGCGTCCCGCTGATCCACAAATCGTCGCCCGGCCGCGCGGCGGCGCGGCGCAGCGCCTGTCCCGGCGCCAGTTCGCCGAACACGGTGATGCAGATGGTGAGCGGGCCCTTGGTGGTGTCGCCGCCGATCAGCTCACAGCCGTGGGCGTCGGCCAGCGCGAACAGGCCGGCCGCGAAGCCGGCCAGCCAGTCGCGGTCGGCCGCCGGCAGCGCCAGCGCCAGCGTGAACGCGACCGGCCGCGCGCCCATCGCCGCCAGGTCCGACAAATTCACGGCCAGGCTTTTGTGACCGAGCTTGAAGGCGTCGGCGCCGGCGAAGAAGTGGCGGCCTTCGACCAGCATGTCGGACGATATCGCCGTCTGCATGCCGGGCGTGGGCGTCAAGAGCGCGCAGTCGTCGCCGATGCCGAGCGTGGCGCGGGCGGCGGCGTGGGACGGGCGGACGAAGTAGTGTTTAATCAGGTCGAATTCGGAGAGCATGCGCCATTGTACCGAATCGTTTGCCGTCGTTCAGGCGGCGCCGATGGCGAGGTGGGCCGGCAGCGCGGACGCCGTCAAGAACAGCCAGTCGTGATTGGCCAGGCGCACGGCGACGCCGTCGACGTCGAAGCGGCTCAGCAGGTCCGGCGTGAAGAACAGCTGCGGCCCGGTCTCGTACGCGGCGCCGGCCAGCATCACCAGCAGCTTGCACGGGCCGGCTTCCAGCGTCAGCGCGTCGGGCGCCAGGCGCGCCAGCTGTCCGCGCCCGGTCTGCATCAAGCCGCCCAGCGAGCGGGCGTAGACGAAACACAGCGCGGCGCCGTCGCGCTGCCAGCCCAGCATCTGCCGCCACGGATCGTCGCGCGGGTCGGCGGGGAAGGGGAGGGTGGTGCCGCCAGCGTTGATGAGGGTGGACATGCCGATGCTCCGTGATGGACGATCAGGAGCACCAGCATACCTCAAACGCGGATCGGCTCCGGCCCGGCTTGCGCCGCCGGTTCCGTTGCAGATTCCGCTCAGGTCTGCGCGGCGCTGGTGGCGGCGTCGTGCAGCGTGTGCAGCGCGGCGAGCAGCGTTTGGCGCAGCGCCGGCGTGTGCTGCGACAGGCCGAAGCCGCGCCGCACGCCCTGGTCGTCGACGAAGTGGGCCACCGTGCGCTCGCCGTCGTGGTGCTCGGCCCAGGTGCCGGCGGTGCCGGCCGGCGGCGGCAGCAGCGCCAGTTTGTAGCTCGGCGTCTTGACGATGACGGCGTCCGCTTTCAGCTCGATGGCCGTCGGCGTGCCGGCCAGCGTGGCGGCGATGGCGCGCGCCGCCGTCAGCAGCGGCGCCACGTAGGGCAGCACGGCACCCGCCTTGGCCGCGCCATGGTCGGCGCCGAATTCGCTGCCGTATTCGGCGCAGTCGCCCAGCGCGTAGATATGGGCGTCGCTGGTGCGGCCGTAGCGGTCGATCTGGATGCCGCGTCCCGTCTTCAGCTGCGCGCTGTGCGCCAGGGCGATCACGGGTCGCAGGCCGACGGCCGACAGCACGATGTCGGCGTCGACCTGCTTGCCGTTGGCGAGGCTCAGGCGCAGCGCGCCGTCGTTTGTCGCGTCGCTTATCGCGTCGATGGCGCTGGCGGTGGTGTTGAGTTCCAGCGCGATCGAGCGCGTGGCCCACGCATCGCTCAAGCCCTGCGACAGCGCCGGCGCGGCCAGTGCCGCCAGCGGCCGCGCGTTCGGGTCGACCAGCGTCACGTGGTGGCCGGCGGCCGACAGGTCTTCGGCGAATTCGCAGCCGATCAGGCCCGCGCCGAGGATGGCGACGCGGGCCGGGCCGCCCAGTTGTTCCAGGTGCTGGCGGAACACGGCATAGTCGTCGATGTGGTTGATCGACAGCACGCGCTCGGCGGCGTCGCCGGCCAGCGGCAGGCGGATCGCCTGCGCGCCCAGCGCCAGCACCAGCTGGCTGTAGGCGATGGCGCCGCCGTCGGTGGCGATGGTTCGGGCGGCGGCGTCGATGGCGAGGACGCGGGTGTGGGCGACGATGGTGGCGTCGAGCTGGGTCGCCATCTGTTCGGCGCTGGCCGACACCAGGGCGCCGGCCTGCTTGTTCAGCGCGAAGGCGTTCGACAACATCGGCTTGGCGTAGGAGCCGCCGCTGTCGGCGGTGACGATGGTCAGGCGCGAGGTTTTATCGAGCTTGCGCAGTTCGCGGGCCAGGCTGTAGGCAGCCATGCCGGCGCCGATGATGACGATGGGGTGCATGTTTTTTCCTAATTGGGTACAGGGCGCGCGCGGAGAAAGGCGCGCCGGGGACGCGTACATCGGGGTCGGACCCCGGTCGTCACCGCCCCCGATTGAAGTCGGCAACTGTTCGGCTCACTGCGCGCCAGCGGTTTATCGACGCCGGCGCCGGAGTCAGATCTCTACCATGTCGAAGTCGGACTTGGCGACGCCGCAATCGGGGCAGGACCAGTCTTCCGGGATGTCGGTCCACTTGGTGCCGGCGGCGATGCCTTCTTCCGGCAGGCCGAGCGCTTCGTCATAGATAAAGCCGCATACGACGCATTGGTAGGTTTTCATGTTGTTTTCCTTAAATGATATAAATAATATAAATCGTATAAATCGTATAAATCAATGACAAACCCGGTTCACGCGGCGGCGGTCAGCTTGGCCAGCGTGGCCTTGTAGTGGTTGGCGTGGCGCTCTTCCACGTTGGCCAGCGCGGCGAAGCGCTTGGCGGCGATTTCCAGGGTGCGCTGGAAGGCGGCGGCGTGGACTTTCGATTCTTCGATCTGTTCGTCGAATTCGGCGACGGCGGCGCTGTTGCCTTCTTCGATGGCCAGGTGGCGGAACTGCGGGTACATCGTGGTGTATTCGTAGACTTCGCCTTCGATGGCGATTTCCAGCGCCTTGGCCGGCGTCATCTGCGCTTTCGGATACAGCAGGTCGAGGTGGCCGAAAGCGTGCATCACTTCCTGGTCGGCCGTGTCCTCGAACACCTTGGCGACGTCTTCGGCGCCGGCGGCGCGGGCCAGCTTGGCGAAGTAGCGGTATTTGATGTGGGCCATCGATTCGCCGGCGAAGGCCGATTCCAGGTTGCCGATGGTGACCGATTTGACGCCGTTGTCTTGAGTTGCCATGTTATTTCTCCCGTGAGGTGCTGCGCTTGGTTTCGATTAATTAATGCAATCGCGTTGAGAAGGATAATAGCCAAATACTTTCGATAGTGAAAATTGATTGTATTTATCGAATCGATAGTCTTGGACTGTAAAGCAAGGCAAAAACTTACCGCTAATGACAATTTGTAGTAAAAACCACCATGCCGCTTGGTGAAAATACCTATCTAGTAGAAACATTCAGTCTGATAAAATCGTAAGCTTTCCGACCGTACAAACAGGAAGGCTGCACAGCATGGATTCGTCATCTGATCAAAAAGAGGAACTTCGCCAACAACTGCGCCTTGCTGCGCTCGAATACCACGAGTGCCCGAGACCCGGCAAGATCAGCGTCACGCCGACCAAACAACTGACTAACCAGCGCGACCTCGCGCTGGCTTATTCGCCCGGCGTGGCCGCGCCCTGCGAAGAGATCGTGATCGATCCCGCCAACGCCTACAAATATACCGCACGCGGCAACCTGGTCGCCGTCATCACCAACGGCACGGCCGTGCTCGGCCTCGGCAACATCGGCCCGCTGGCCGCCAAGCCCGTCATGGAAGGCAAGGGCGTGCTGTTCAAGAAGTTCGCCGGCATCGACGTCTTCGACATCGAAATCAACGAGCAAGACCCGGACAAGCTGGTCGCCATCATCGCTTCGCTCGAGCCCACCTTCGGCGGCATCAACCTGGAAGACATCAAGGCGCCCGAGTGCTTCTACATCGAGCGCCAGCTGCGCGACCGCATGAAGATCCCGGTGTTCCACGACGACCAGCACGGCACCGCCATCATCGTCGGCGCGGCCATCCTGAACGGCATCAAGGAAGTCGGCAAGGACATCAAGTCCTGCAAGCTGGTGGTGTCGGGCGCGGGCGCGGCGGCGCTGGCCTGCCTCGACCTGATCGTCGACCTCGGCTTCCCGCTGGAAAACATCTTCGTCACCGACCTGGCCGGCGTGGTCTATAAAGGCCGCGTCGAGCTGATGGACCCGGACAAGGAACGCTTCGCCCGCGAGACCGACGCGCGCACGCTGGCCGAAGTCATGCCCGGCGCCGACATCTTCCTCGGCGTCTCCGCCGGCGGCGTGCTGAAACAGGACATGGTGCGCCAGATGGCGGCCCGTCCGCTGATCCTGGCACTGGCCAACCCGACCCCGGAAATCCTGCCGGAAGACGTCAAGGCGGTGCGCGACGACGCCATCATCTGCACCGGCCGTTCGGACTATCCGAACCAGGTCAACAACGTGCTGTGCTTCCCCTACATCTTCCGCGGCGCCCTCGATTGCGGCGCCACCACCATCACGCGCGAAATGGAAATCGCCGTGGTCCACGCCATCGCCGACCTGGCCCACGCCGAGCAGTCCGACATCGTCGCCACCACCTACGGCTTCACCAACCTGTCCTTCGGTCCCGAGTACCTGATCCCGATGCCCTTCGATCCGCGCCTGTTGATCAAGATCGCGCCGGCCGTGGCCAAGGCGGCCGAGGAGTCGGGCGTGGCGACGCGGCCGATCAAGGATCTGGAAGCGTATGCGGACAGCCTGCAGCAATTCGTCTACCGCAGCGGCACCTTTATGAAGCCGCTGTTCCAGGTCGCCAAGAAGGCCCACATCGACCTCAAACGCATCGTCTACGCCGAGGGCGAAGAAGAACGCGTGCTGCGCGCGGTGCAGGTGGTGGTCGATGAAAAACTGGCGCGTCCGATTTTGGTCGGCCGTCCGGCGGTGCTGGAAACGCGCATCACCAAGTTCGGCCTGCGCCTCAAGCAGGGTATCGACTTCGACGTCATCAACCCCGACCACGACGAGCGCTATCGCGAATACTGGCAGGCGTATTACGAGATGACCAAGCGCGCCGGCGTGACGCAGGAATACGCCAAGCTGGAAATGCGCCGCCGCCACTCGCTGATCGGCGCCATGATGATCCACAAGGGCGACGCCGACGGCATGATCTGCGGCACCTTCGGCACCACCAAGCTGCACCTCGACTACATCGACCGCGTGCTGGGCAAGCGTCCCGGCGCCTGCGTCTACGCGGCCATGAATGTGCTGATCCTGCCGGAACGCCAGATGGTGATGGTCGACACCCACGTCAACGAAAATCCGACCGCCGAGGAACTGGCGGCGATCACCATCATGGCGGCCGAGGAGATGACGCGCTTCGGCCTGTCGCCGCGCGCGGCGCTGCTGTCGCACTCGAACTTCGGCTCGTCCGACAGCGCCTCGGCGCAAAAGATGCGGGCCGCGCTGGCCCTCATCAAGGAGCGCGCGCCGGAGCTGGAAATCGACGGCGAAATGCACGGCGACGCGGCGCTCGACTCGGCCCTGCGCAAAAAGCTGATGCCCGATTCGGCGCTCCAGCACGACGCCAACCTGTTGGTGATGCCGAATATCGAGTCGGCCAACATCGCCTACAACCTGGTCAAGACGGCGGCCGGCAACGGCATCGCCGTCGGTCCGATCCTGCTCGGCTGCGCCAGGCCGGTCCACATCCTGACGCCGTCGGCGACGGTGCGCCGCATCGTCAACATGACGGCGCTGTGCGTGGTCGACGCGGTGGCTGAACGCAAGGCCTGAACTGGATTGCTGACGCAGGTTTCCACATAAAGACGCTCCCGTTCCTCTTGGACGGGAGCGTTTTTTATTCGCCGATCAGAAGTGCGATCTGCGCTTCCTTCGCTGGCATGGGGGCGCGCAAGCGGACCGCCGCCAGCGCCAGAACGGCGGCGAGTGCCAGACCGAGCGAGCCGTGCTGCCAGCCGATGCGCATGGTTATTCCACCCACGGTTTGGCTAAGTCGAGCGAAATGAGGTAACGTTCCTCGGTTGGGTGGCTGTTATCCTTAAAGCGGTTCACGTCCAACATCACTTGATACCTGTCGCCGGCCTGCCAATAGGCAGTACCCCCCTTGTTCACATCGCGCAATTGCGCGCGCCATTGGGGAGTGTCGGCGAAGGGCGGATACTCCTGCGCTTTGATAGGCACCCATCCACCTTTGCGCAATTGTGCCTGCAAGTCCAAGACAATTTTCAGCGTATCGTCGAGCAAAAGCGGTTCAACTTGTGGCGACATGCGCACACTATCGATCACTCCTTCCATATAGCTCACGGTGAAGAAACTGGCGAGCGGCGTTATGAACCCATACTGCTTGTCAATAAAGCGCAAGCGCGCATCCGAATGAGGGATGTTGTACCACTCCGTGTTTGGAATCGCCGGATCGATGACGGCACTGGAGCGCTGGCGCATGGCCTCATAGGGCTCGCCAATCAGGAGCGCGATCTCCGGTTCCTTCGCTGGCCCGTGGGCGCACAAGCGGACCGCCGCCAGCGCCAGAACGGCGGCGAGTGCCAGGCCCAATCCGCCACGCTTCCAGGCGATGCGCATCGCTATCTCACCCACGGTTTGGCCAAGTCGAGCGAAATGAGGTAGCGCTCCTCGGTGGGGTGACTGACGTCCTTAAAACGGCCTACGTCCAACATCACTTGATACTTGTCGCCGGCCTGCCAATAAGCAGTACCGCCCTTGTTCACATCGCGCAATTGTGCGCGCCATTGGGGAGTGTCGGCGAAGGGCGGATACTCCTGCGCTTTGATAGGCACCCATCCACCTTTGCGCAATTGTGCCTGCAAGTCCAAGACAATTTTCAGCGTATCCTCGAGCAAAAGCGGTTCAACTTGTGGCGACATGCGCACACTGTGGACGACCCCCTTGTTGTAGCCCACGGTGAAGAAACTGGCGAGCGGTGTCACGCACCCATACTGCTTGTCAACAAAGCGCAAGCGGGCATCAGACTGGGGAACGTTGTACCAAATCTCGTTGGGAATCGCCGGGGCGATGGCCGCACTGGAGCGCTGGCGCATGGCCTCGTAGGGCTCGCCAATCAGGAGCGCGATCTCCGGTTCCTTCGCTGGCCCGTGGGCGCACAAGCGGACCGCCGCCAGCGCCAGAACGGCGGCGAGTGCCAGGCCCAATCCGCCACGCTTCCA
>NZ_JANXMI010000004.1 GCF_025354735.1 Rugamonas sp. | reverse complement strand
TTTGTCAGCCGCGAGGAAGAAAGAGTATGAAGCGTTTGAAGCATTTCGTCAACCCCTTCTTTTTACTACCGAACCGTTTCTGGTTCGCCCCGTTCGCCGTATTTACATACCGTTTTGCGGGGAGGCGAACTATAGCAAAGCCGCCCCCGGCCTGACAAGGATTTTTGAAATTAATTGCTGTGATATCGTAGAGGAGTCCGATACATGTGCTTCTTTCATCATTCCGCTTACTCATGCCTATACCTACTATTACATCGACGGCCAACGACGCATTGGCAGCCCAGCTCGATCGCGCTATTAATAACAAGACCAAGCCGCTTGGCAGCCTAGGGGCGTTGGAGTCGCTGGCAAAACAAATCGGCTTGATTCAGCAGACCCGCGCCCTCACCCTGACCGAGCCCGCGATCCTGGTATTCGCCGGCGATCATGGCGTCGTCGCGGAAGGCGTTTCCGCCTACCCGCAGGACGTGACCTGGCAGATGGTGGAAAACTTCCTCGCCAAGGGCGCCGCGATCAATGTCTTCGCGAGACAGAATGGCTGCGAACTGCAAATTATCGACGCCGGCGTCAATCACGATTTCGGCCCGCGCCACGGACTGATAGACCGCAAACTGGCCCACGGCACCCACAATTTCGCCCACCAGCCGGCGATGAGCGCCGCAATCTGCGCCGCCGCCATCGCCGCCGGCATGGACCTGGTCGATAAACTTGAGGGCAACGTCATCGGCTTCGGTGAAATGGGCATCGGCAATACCACCGCCGCCGCCGCGCTGATGCACAAACTGACCGGCATCCCGGTGGCGCTATGCGTGGGCGCGGGCACTGGCCTCGACGGCGAAGGCATACTGCGCAAGCAGCGCGTGATCGAAGCGGCCGTCGCGCGGCATGCATCGGCGAACGAGGCGCTGGACGTGCTGGCCACCTTCGGCGGCCTGGAAATCGCGATGATGACCGGGGCCATGTTGAAAGCGGCCCAACGCCGCATGGTCCTGCTGATCGATGGCTTCATCGTCACCAGCGCCTTGCTGGTGGCGGCGCGCTTGCAACCGGCCATCCTCGATTACTGCGTCTACTCGCACTGCTCCGACGAAAACGGCCACCGCCGCATGCTCGATCATCTGCGCGCACAACCGCTGCTGCAATTGGGCCTGCGCCTCGGCGAAGGCACCGGCTGCGCGCTGGCGCTGCCGCTGCTGCATGCGGCCGTCAACTTCGTCAATCAGATGGCGACGTTCGAGTCGGCGCAAGTGAGCGAAAAGTCCGACTGATTCCATGCACCAGATACGCCTGTTCTTCATCGCGCTGCAATTCTTCACGCGCCTGCCGATTCCGCGCTGGGTTGGATTCCAGCCGGAGTGGCTGCATCACGCCTCGCGCTACTTCCCCCTCGTGGGCGTGGTGGTCGCGGCGGCGACGGCCGCGGTCTATGCGGCCGCGGCCGCGCTATTTCCCGCGCCGGTGGCCGTGCTGCTGTCGACCGCGGCCGGCATCTATATAACGGGGGCCTTCCACGAAGACGGCTTCGCCGACATGTGCGATGGCTTCGGCGGCGCCACGACGGCGGCGCGCGTGATGGAAATCATGAAGGATTCGCGCATAGGCGCCTACGGCGCGATCGACATCATCTGCCTGCTGGCGCTCAAGTGCCTGACCTTGTCGCTGCTGCCGACCGCCGACGCCATCGCGATGCTGTTCGTCGCCCACCCGCTGTCACGGCTGGCCGCGACGACGCTGATCCACACGCTCGATTACGCGCGCGCCGAAGGCAAGGCCAAGCCGATGGCGCAGGAAATGAGCACGCCCGAACTCACCATCGCAGCCGTCTGCGCCGCCGTTCCCGCCACGCTGCTGGCCGCCGCCGGCCATATAAGCTGGGGCGTCATCGCCGGCGGCGGCGCGGCGGCGGCCATCGCCACCATCTGGCTGGCGCGAAAATTCGTGCGCCGCATCGGCGGCTATACCGGCGACTGCCTCGGCGCGGTGCAGCAGGTGACGGAAGTGCTGTTCTACCTGGCGGCGTTGGCCGGGCTCCATCAGGGCGCGTGGCATTAATGTGGCTAATATGCGGCTGATCCTGGTGCGCCATCCGAAGCCGCAGGTGGCCGCCGGCATCTGCTACGGCCGCACCGACCTGACGGTCGCGCCGCAGGAACAGGCGCAGGTACTGGCATCGCTCCTCGCCAGCCTGCCGGCGGGCGCCGCGCTTTACTCCAGTCCCTTGCGGCGCTGCGCCGAACTCGCCGCGCGCCTGCCGCATCGGCCGTTGACATTCGATGCCCGCCTGGCCGAGATGGATTTCGGCGCGTGGGAGATGCAGCCGTGGGACGCCATCGCCCGCGCGCAGATCGACGCCTGGGCCGACGACCTGGCCGACTACCATCCGGGCGGCGGCGAAAGCGTGCTGCAAATGGCCGTCCGCGTCCACGCCTTTTACGCAGACCTCCAGCGCCAGCAAGGCGCCGATGCAAGCGGCGATGCGGACGACAATGCGAACGTCGATGCAGGCGTCGGCCCATCCGTCGACCACACCGCCATCATCATCTGCCACGCCGGCACCATGCGCCTGTTAAGCGCCTGCCATGCCGGCCTGGCGCCGCGCGAAGCCGCGCTGCACGCCGCGCAAAACCCGCACGCCATCGCCTACGGCGCGTCGCTGATCCTGCACCATCGGTCGCCCTTGTAGGATCGCGGTGATTGCGCGATCGCGGCGACACCGTATAATGGCGGGGTTTTGGTGCCCGCGCGTCTGTCCAGATGCGCAGTTAAACGGGAAACACGAAGCCAGTCCGACTGGCCAGCGTGTGCTGCCCCCGCAACGGTCAACAAGTGTCGCGAACCACGCGGCAAACTGCCTCTGACAACCACTGTGCTCCGCATGGGAAGGTGAGGCCGTCCAACTTGTCAGCCCGGATACCGGCCAAGACAGGTGGAAGCAGGTGCACGGGGATGTGCGCGACCAGCCGGCCAACTATGTGCATCGCACGTATGCGTCCGCGACGCGCACTCCTTTCTTCAGTGCCCCTCTTCTGTTCAATCTGGCCCACGGGGACGTCGGCTGGTTGCTTACTTACTGAAGATATCCATGACCCATCCTGTTACCCGCCGCGCGGCGCTGCCGTCGTTCGCGTTCGCGTCCACATTCGCGCTCGCCATCAGCATCTCCAACGCCTACGCCGCCGCCGATCCCGCCACCACCGCGTCGCCAACCGACAGCGTCTTCGTCACCGCGACGCGCACGCCGCAAAAGGCCGGCGACATCATCAGCGACACGCTCTCCATCAGCGCCGAGCAGATCGCCGAATCGGGCGCCGGCTCGCTGATCGACCTGCTGCAACGCCAGCGCGGCATCGAAGTGGCGCGCAACGGCGGCGCCGGCACCAGCGCCGCCGTCTACATCCGCGGCGCCAACGCCAACCAGAACATCGTGCTGGTCGACGGCGTGCGCATCGGCTCCTCGACGCTGGGCACGGCCAACTGGAGCGCCATTCCGCTGACCGCCATCGACCACGTCGAAATCGTCTACGGACCACTGAGCACCCTGTACGGCGCCGACGCCATCGGCGGCGTGATCCAGATCTTCACCAAGCGTGGCAAGGGCGCGCCGGAATTCACGGCCTTCGCCGGCTTCGGCACCAACAACACGCGCGAAGCCGACGCCAGCGTCTCCGGATCGACCGGCGGTGACCACAGCATCAGCTACGCGCTCAGTATCGGCGACGAAAAATCGGACGGCTTCTCGGCCACCAAGCCCGGCAACTTCTCCTACAATCCCGACGCCGACGGCTACGACAAGAAGAACGCCGCCGGCCAGGCCTCGATCCAGCTCGCGCCGGGCCAGGAAGCCGGCCTGCTGTTCCTCAACAGCCGCCTCGATGCGCAATACGACAGCGGCGCCTCCAGCTACGACACGCGCGCCTTGCAGCGCCTGGAAAACGTCGCCGTCTACAGCAAGAACCAGATCCTGCCGATGTGGACCAGCCAGATTCAGTACGCCGAATCGCGCGACAAATCCGGCACCGACACCAGCGCGCTGGCCAGCGGCAAAAGCGAAATCGACACCAAGCAGACCGACATCACCTGGCAGAACGATATCCTGATCGGCGCCGACACGCTGCAACTGCTGTACGACCACCGCAAGGAAGAAGTCGAGTCGAGCTCCACGCCGCAGCTTCAGCGCGACCGCACCACCAAGTCCTTCGCAGCCGCCTACAATCTGAAACGCGGCGACAACCTGGTCAACATCGGCGTGCGCAACGACGACAGCTCGCAGTACGGCAGCAAGACCACCGGGTCGGCCGGCTACGGCTATCACGTCACGCCCGCGCTGCGCGCCAGCGCCAGCATCGGCACCAGCTTCCGCGCGCCGACCTACAACGAGTTGTACTACCCGGGCTTCGGCATCGCCACCAACAAGCCGGAACAGGGCCGCAACGCCGAAGCCGGCCTGCACTACGATAGCAAGGGCACGCAGCTGGGCGCCGTCTACTATCACAACCGCCTGACCGACTTGCTGGTCACGGCCACGCCCTGCCCCTTCGATCCGAAGACCTACAGCTTCGGCTGCGCCTACAACGTCAACCACGCGCTGCTCGAAGGCGTGACGCTGTCCGGCGGCCAGCAGCTGGGCGACTTCCATTTCGGCGGCAGCATCGACCTGCAGGACCCGAAGGATGAAACCACCGGCAACCGCCTGGCGCGCCGCTCGAAGAAGCACGCCGACTTCACGGCCGACTACAGCCTCGGCGCCCTCAAGGCCGGCGCTGAACTGGACCTGTCCGGCGACCGCTTCGACGACGCCGCCAACAAGAATCGCCTCGGCGGCTATGGCCTGGTCAATCTGTACACCACCTACCGCTTCGCGCCCGATTGGTCGGTGCTGGTCCGCTGGAACAACATCGGCGACAAGCACTATGAACTGGCGCGCTACTACGGCACCGCCACGGCGACCGTATTCGCCGGCCTGCGCTACGGCTACAAGTAACATCGCCGGCAAGACTGTTTAGCACCATTGTAGTAATCTGCCGGACGAAGCGCGCTTCGTCCGGCGGCTGCGGCTCCCCATTTTTGAAGGCAGTGCATGCATTCCTCCTCCAGCCATTTGCAGCGGCGCAGCGCCATCATCCTGACGGCGATGGCGCTGCTGGCGATAGCCAGCCTGCTGTTCGCCGGTATGACCGGCTCCGTTTCGATTCCCCTGTCCGACCTCCCGCCCGCGCTCAATGACGTGCTGCACGGCCACGCGACCACGCTCGCGGCCACGCTGCTGGACCTGCGCAGCGGCCGCGCGCTGACCGCCTTCGTCACCGGCGCGGCGCTGTCGCTGGCCGGCGTGATGATGCAGGCGCTGTTGCGCAATCCGCTGGCCGACCCCTATGTGCTCGGCATTTCCACCGGCGCCTCCGTGGGCGCGCTGGCCGCGCTGATGCTGATGTGCGCCGCGTGGGTGATCGACGCCTCCGCCTTCGCCGGCGCCATCATCATCTCGATGACCTTATACCTGCTGGCGCGGCGCGATCTGCGCGGCGGCGCGGCGGCCGAAGGCGGCGCCTCGCTGCTGCTGCTGACCGGCGTGATTCTCTCCTCCGCCTGCGTCGCCATCATCACGCTGATGCTGTCGATCGCCCCCGAGAGCCGCTTGCGCAGCATGGTGTTCTGGATGATAGGCGACCTGGCCGGCGCACCCGTCACCTGGGTACCCTGGGCGGTGCTGGCCGGCGCCATGGTGTTCGCGCTGCGCAGCGCGCGCGCGCTCAACGTGCTGGCGCTGCACGCGGAAGCGGCGGCCACGCTCGGCATCCGCGTCGGCGCGCTGCGCAAGGGATTGTTCTTCTGTTCCGGCCTGCTGACGGCCAGCGCCGTCACCAGCGCCGGCGCCATCGGCTTCGTCGGCCTGATTATTCCGCACGCCTGCCGCTTCGCCTTCGGCCCCGATCACCGCACCCTGATTCCGGCGGCGGCGCTCACCGGCGGCACCTTCCTGGTGCTGGCCGACACGCTGGCGCGCACCATCGTCGCGCCGCAGCAGCTGCCGGTCGGCGTGGTCACGGCGATGATAGGCGCGCCGGTCTTCCTCTACCAACTGCACCGCTTGCGCAAATGATGATAAGCACCCGACAACTCTCCTTGAAGATCGGCGCCCGCACGCTGATCGCCGATCTCGATTGGCAGGTCGAAGGCGGTCAATGCTGGAGCATCATCGGCCGCAATGGAGCCGGCAAAAGCACGCTGCTGCGCACCCTGGCCGGACTGCGCCAGCCGGACGCCGGCAGCGTCAGCGTCCAGGGCCGCCCGCTGGCGCAATGGCCGCCGGCGGAGCTGGCGCGGCAACGTGCCTTCCTGGCGCAATCGCGCAGCGACGCCTTCGCCTACAGCGTGATCGAGACCGTGCTGTCGGCGCGCCACCCCTACCACGGCAACCGCTATTGGGAAGGCAGCGACGACCACCGGGCCGCGCTGGCGGCGCTGGCGTCGATGGAAGTGGCCGACCTGGCCGAGCGCGACGTGCGTACGCTGTCGGGCGGTGAACGCCAGCGCGTCGCCATCGCCGCCATGCTGGCGCAGGACACGCCGCTGCTGCTGCTGGACGAACCGGCCAACGCGCTCGACCTGGCGCACCAGGTCAGCGTGATGGGTTTACTGGCGCGCCTGTGCCGCGAACAAGGCAAAACCGCCGTCATGGTCGGCCACGATCTGACCCTGGCGCACAGCGTCTCCACCCACGCGCTGCTGCTGATGGGAGACGGCCGCTGGCTGGCCGGCGCCGTCGCCGACGTGATGCAGGCGCCGATACTGAGCGACTACCTGGGCCACCCGATAGAAATCATCCGGCACGGCCACCGCAGCATCTTCATCCCGACCGAGGACATCGCATGAACGAATTAAATAACGACGACCACAACGCCACCGCCGCCATCAACGAACGCCATCGCGTGCGCATGGAACGCAAGAAGGCCATCATCGACGCCCAGATCGCGGCCGCCGACAAAAAGATCGGCATCATCATCGTCAACACCGGCAACGGCAAGGGCAAGAGTTCGAGCGGCTTCGGCATGGTGATCCGCGCCATGGGCCACGGCATGAAGGTGGCCGTGGTGCAGTTCATCAAAGGCGCGATGTCGACCGGCGAAGAAAAATTCCTGCGCCGCTTTCCCGACGAGGTGAGCTTCCACGCCATGGGCGAAGGCTACACCTGGGAGACGCAAAACCGCGAACGCGATATCGAAAAAGCCAAGCTGGCGTGGGACAAGGCCAGGAGCTTCCTGTCCGATCCCGCCATCGGCCTGGTGCTGTTCGATGAACTGAACATCGCCCTGAAATACCGCTACCTCGACGTCCACGACGTCATCGCCGACCTGCTGGAGCGGCCGCCGATGCAGCACGTCGTCATCACCGGCCGCGGCGCGCCGCCGGAGCTGATCGCCATCGCCGACACGGTCACCGAAATGGAAGTGGTCAAGCACGCCTTCAAGGCCGGCATCGGCGCGCAGGAAGGCACCGAGTGGTGACGGCGACGCATATCGACGCGCAGGTGCTGCTGGTGTCGGCGCTGGCGTCGGGCCAGGGCAAAACCTCGGTCACAGCGGCGCTGGCGCGCAAACTGTCCAGACAGGGCAAGCGCGTGCGCGTGTTCAAGTGCGGGCCGGACTTCATCGACCCCATGCTGCTGGAACGCGCCAGCGGCGCGCCGGTATATACGCTGGACTTGTGGATGGTGGGCCTGGACCAGTGCCGCAGCCAGCTGGCGCAGGCGGCCGCCGTGGCCGATGTGATCCTGATCGAAGGCGTCATGGGCCTGTACGACGGCGCGCCGTCCTCCGCCGATCTGGCGCGTGAATTCGGCGTGCCGGTGATGGCGGTGATCGACGCGTCCGCGATGGCGCAGACGGCCGGCGCGCTGGCGCTAGGCCTGCGCGACTACGGGCCGGTGGAAATGGCCGGCGTGATCGCCAACCGCGTCGCCAGCGCCGGCCACGCCAATATGGTCGCCGCCTCTTTGCGCGACATTCCCCTGTTTGCGACCTTGCCGCGCCAAAGCAGATCGCTGCCCGAGCGGCATCTGGGCCTGGTGCTGCCGGACGAAGTGGGCGGCATCGACGAGATGCTCGATCAACTGGCCGAGCAACTCGCATTCGACGACGCGGCATGGAGCCGCCTGCGCACGACGCGCATCGAAATCCCGCCAGCGCCGGAAAAACAGCCTGTAGAAGAAGCATCGCCGGCGCTGGCTGGGAAGACCATCGCCATCGCGCGCGACGCCGCCTTCATGTTCCTCTATCCGGCGAATCTCGATACGCTGCGCAGCCTCGGTGCGACGCTGCGCTATTTCTCGCCGCTGGCCGACGAGCCGGTGCCGTCCGATGCGGACGCCATCTATCTGCCGGGCGGCTATCCCGAGCTGCACGCACAGGCCCTGTCGCAGGCCGCCAGCTGGCAGGCCTCGATCCGCGCGGCCCACGCGGACGGCATCCCCATCGTCGCCGAATGCGGCGGCATGATGGCGCTGGCGTCCACGCTGACCGACCAATCCGGCGCATGCTGGCCCATGACGGGCCTGCTGCCCGGCGCCGTGACGATGCAAGCGCGGTTGGCCGGTCTCGGTTCGCAAGGCTGGACGGGCGCGCACGGCATCCTGCGCGGCCATACCTTCCACTACTCGCGGCTGGAAACGGCGGTGGCGCCGGTGGCGCATACGGTCAAACATCCCTCCGGCGCCGAGGGCGAGGCGCTGTATCAAACCGGATCGCTGACGGCCTCCTACTTCCACGCCTATTTCCCTTCCAATCCGGCGGCGGTGGCCGCGCTGTTCCTGGGGACCGCACGGACATGACACGCACGATACGCACGCTGGTCCTGGGCGGCTCGCGCTCCGGCAAGAGCGCTTATGCCGAAAGGCTCGCCGCCGAATCGGGCAAGGAAGTGGTCTACCTCGCCACCGCGCGCGCCGGCGACGGCGAAATGGCGGCGCGCATCGCCCACCACCGCCGGCAGCGGCCCGCCGAATGGCGCACGATAGAGGAGCCGCTGGAGCTGGCCGCCGCCATCGAACACTGGGCGGCGCCACAGCGGCTGATATTGGTGGACTGCCTGACCTTGTGGCTGTCCAATCTGATGTTCAGCGACGGCACAGACTATCCCGACGTCGGCGCCATCGAACTGCCGCCGCTGTTCCATGCCGAACGCGCGCGGCTGCTGCAAACACTGGCCGGCGATGGTGGCGATGGTGGCGACATCGTCCTCGTCTCCAATGAAGTCGGCATGGGCATCGTCCCCTACGGCGCCATCTCGCGCAGCTTCGCCGATGAAGCGGGGCGCCTGAATCAGGCCGTCGCCGCCGCGTGCGACCGCGCCATCTTCGTCGCCGCCGGATTGCCGCTGTATCTGAAAGGCGGCCCGTGCTGACTGGCCTGACCTGGCCGCACGTCGCGCTGCTGCTGGCGGCGGGTGTGCTGCTCGACCTGCTGCTGGGCGAAGCGCGCCGCTACCACCCGCTGATCGGCTTCGGCAATCTGGCCTACGCGCTGGAGCGCAAGCTCAATCGCGGCCGGCGCCGCGTCGCCCGTGGCGCGCTGGCCTGGTTGCTGGCCGTTGCGCCGCTGACCATCCTCGCCGCCTGCACTTGCGGCGTCCTCGGACTCGCGGCCCACGCGATCATGCTGTACTTCTGCATCGGCCTGCGCAGCCTGCGCGACCACAATCTGCCGATCGCGCAGGCGCTGGCCCGGCACGACCTGCCGCAAGCGCGCCTGCTGACGGCGCGCATCGTCAGCCGCGACACGGCCAACGCCGACGCCACCGACCTGGCCAAGGCCAGCGCCGAATCGCTGCTCGAAAACGGCAACGACGCCGTCTTCGGCACGCTGTTCTGGTTCGCCGTCGCCGGCGGTCCGGGCGCGCTGCTGTTCCGGCTCGCGAATACATTGGACGCGATGTGGGGCTATCGCACCGAACGCTTCCTCGATTTCGGCCGCACCGCCGCGCGCATCGACGACGCCCTCAACTTCATCCCCGCGCGGCTGACCGCCCTCTCCTACGTGGCGCTGGCATCAAGCATGGCCGGCAAGCGGCGCGCCTGGCATTGCTGGCGCACGCAGGCGCCGGCATGGAGTAGCCCAAACGCCGGCCCGGTGATGGCCAGCGGCGCCGGCGCATTGGGCGTGGCGCTGGGCGGCCCCGCCATCTACGACGGCGAAGTCGAACAACGCCCGCCGCTCGGACTGGGCGAACCGGCGCGCGCCGCCGACATCGAGCGCGCCTGGCGCCTGGTCGCCAACACCACCTGGCTGTGGCTCGCTTGCGCCGCCCTGTCAGCGGCGGCGTGTTATCTGGGCGGAGGCGCGCATGCTTGAACATGGCGGCAATCTGCGCGACGCGACGCTGCGTTTCGGCCGCGACGACTGGCTCGATCTGTCGACCGGCCTCAATCCGCAGTGGTATCCCGCGCCCGCGCTGGCGGACAACGCGTGGCACCGACTACCCGAAACCGATCCGGCGCTGGCCGCCGCCGCCGCCGACTATTACGGCGCGCCGCTGATGCTGCCGGTGGCCGGCACGCAAGCCGCAATCCAGGCGCTGCCGCGCATGCGCGCGCCGTCGCGCGTGGTCGTCGCCGCGCCGTCCTACGCGGAACACGCGCACCACTGGGCGCAGCACGGCCATCGGCTGCGCCAAGTTCCCTACGCCGATCTGGCGACGGCGGTCGACGATTGCGACGTCATGGTGATCTGTAATCCGAACAATCCAACCGGCGCCACCGTCTCACCGGAACTGCTGCTGCAATGGGCCGGCAGCCTGGCCGCGCGCGGCGGCTGGCTGATCGTCGACGAAGCTTTCGGCGACATGACGCCCGGCGCCAGCGTCGCCGCGCGCACCGACATACCGGCGCTGATCGTCCTGCGCTCGCTGGGAAAATTTTTCGGCCTGGCCGGCGTGCGACTCGGCTTCGTCGCCGCGCAGGCGGCGCTGCTGCATCAATTGGCCGACCTGCTCGGGCCATGGAGCGTCAGCGGCCCGGCGCAGCAGATCGCGCTGGCGGCGCTGCGCGACCGCGCCTGGCAGCACGCCACACGCCAGCGGCTGATCGCCAGCGGCGCGCGTCTGCAAGCGCTGCTGGCCGACCATGGCATCGCTTCGACCGGCAGCGCGCTATTCCAGTGGTGGCCCGAACCACGGGCCGAACAATTTTGGCGGCACATGGCGGAACGCGGCATCTGGGTGCGCCGGTTCCAGCACGCCGCGCACGGCATCCGACTCGGCCTGCCGCCCGACGAAGCGGGATGGCAAAAACTGGCCTCCGCATTGACTACCTGGACCAAGGACAAAACATGAAACAACTACTCGCCGCAATCGCGCTGCTGATCGCGGCCCAAGCAACACAGACAGCACAGGCGGCGATCACCGTCACCGACGACGACGGCAACGCGGTCACACTGCAAAAGCCGGCGCTGCGCATTATCTCGATGGCGCCGCATGTGACGGAGCTGCTGTTCGCGGCCGGCGGCGGCGACCGCATCGTCGGCGCGGTCTCTTATAGCGACTACCCCGAAGCGGCCAAGCAGATCCCGCGCATCGGCGACAACCGCCAGATCGACATGGAGCGCGTGATCGCGATGAAGCCGGACTTGATCGTGGTCTGGCTGCACGGCAGTTCCGAGCGTCAGATCGAAACGCTGCGCGGCCTCGGCATCCCGATGTTCCACAGCGAGCCGAAAAAACTCGACGACATCGCCGACAGTCTGGTGCGACTGGGCCAGTTGATGGGGACCGAAAATGTGGCGCAGCCGGCGGCCGCCGATCTGCGGCAAAAACTCGCCGCGCTGACCACGCAATATGCGAACCGGCCCAAGGTGCGCATGTTCTATCAGGTGTGGGACAAGCCGCTCTACACCCTCAACGGCGGCCATATCGTCAGCGATGCGATGCGCCTGTGCGGCGGCGACAATATTTTCGCCGGCATGAAGGTGACGGCGCCGGTGGTCAGCGTGGAAGGCGTGCTCCAGGAGGATCCTGAAGCGATCTTCGGCACCAGCGAAAAAAATTATGGCGGCGTCAATCTGTGGCGCCAGTACACCACCATGAAAGCGGTGCGCGGTAATAACCTGTTTACGCTGGACGGCAATCTGTTGAATCGCGCCGGCCCGCGCATGATCGCGGGCACCGCCGCCCTGTGCGAGAAACTGGAGCTGGCGCGCCAGCACCGGAAGGGACAATAAACCCCATGAGCCACTATCAACGCATCGCCTGCCTGTCCACCGAATCGGTGGAAGTGCTGTACGCGCTGGGCGCGGAAGAATACATCGCCGGCATTTCCGGCTTCACGGTGCGGCCGCCGCGCGCGCGCGAAGAAAAAATCAAGATCAGCGGATTTTCATCGGCCAAGCTCGATCGCATCCTCGCCGTCAAACCGGATCTGGCGATCGGCTTCTCCAATTTGCAAGCCGACATCTGCGCCGACCTGGCCAAGGCCGGCGTCGAAGTCCATCTGTTCAACCAGCGCAGCGTGGCCGGCATACTGCGCATGATCGCCGTGCTGGCGGCCATGGTCCAGCGCGAGCAGGCCGGCCGTGATTTGATCGAGCGCCTGCAAGCGCAGATCGACAGCGTGCGCGGACGCGCCGCGCAATGGAAGCGCAAGCCCGTCATCTATTTCGAGGAGTGGAACGATCCGCTGATGAGCGGCATAGGCTGGGCCGCCGAAATCATCGAGATCGCCGGCGGCGTCGACGCCTTTCCCGAGCTGTCGGTCCATCAAAGCGCGAAAGAACGCATCATCGCCGATCCGGCGCTGGTCGTGGCGCGCGCGCCGGACATCATCATCGGCTCCTGGTGCGGAAAAAAATTCCAGCCCGAGTCGCTGAAGTCGCGGCCGGGTTGGGACGCGATTCCGGCGCTGAAAAACAATATGCTGTTCGAGATTAAATCACCGGACGTGCTCTCGCCCGGCCCCGCCGTCATCACCGAGGGACTGCGCCAGATCAGCGACATGGTCGCGCGCTGGCAGACAACGCAGGAGCAGGCATGAGCTTTCCCTATTCGACATTGATGGTGCAGGGGACCACCTCCGACGCCGGCAAGACCACGCTGGTGGCCGCGCTGTGCCGCCTGCTCAAGCGCGACGGCGTGCGCGTGGCGCCGTTCAAGCCGCAGAACATGGCGCTCAACAGCGCCGTCACGGCGGACGGCGGCGAGATCGGCCGCGCCCAGGCGCTGCAAGCGATAGCGGCCGGACTGGCGCCGCACACCGACATGAATCCGGTGCTGCTGAAACCATCGAGCGACACCGGCGCGCAGGTCATCATCCACGGCAAGGTGCGGGCCGAGATGAACGCGCGCGACTACCACCAATATAAAACGGTGGCGATGCGGGCGGTGCTGGAATCGCATCGGCGCCTGCTGGCGCAGTACGACAGCGTCATCGTCGAAGGCGCCGGCAGCCCCGCCGAAATCAATCTGCGCGACCGCGACATCGCCAACATGGGCTTCGCCGAGGCGGTCGACTGTCCGGTGATACTGGTGGCCGACATCGACCGTGGCGGCGTGTTCGCCCACATCGTCGGCACGCTGGCCTGCCTGTCGGAGAGCGAACGCAAACGCACCATCGGCTTCGTCATCAACCGTTTTCGCGGCGATATCTCGCTGCTGCAACCGGGCCTGGACTGGCTGGAGCAGCAGACCGGCAAGCCGGTGCTGGCGGTGCTGCCGTATCTGCATGGCCTGTTTCTCGACGCCGAAGATGCGGTGCAGGCGGTGCAGGCCGAACGCGGCGCCTTCCGCGTCATCGTTCCCAGCCTGCCGCGCATGAGCAACCATACCGACTTCGATGCGCTGCGCGCTCATCCCGACGTCGACCTGCGCTTTGTGCGCGAGGGCGAAGCGATACCGGCGGCCGATTTGATCGTCCTCCCCGGCAGCAAAAATACGCGCGGCGATCTGGCGTGGCTGCGCGCGCAGGGCTGGCCGGAGCGGATCGCCAAACATCTGCGCTACGGCGGCAAAGTGATCGGCGTCTGCGGCGGCTTCCAGATGCTGGGTGCCAGCGTCACCGATCCGCATGGCATGGAAGGCGCGGCCGGCAGCTCGCCGGCACTGGGCCTGCTCGACATGACGACCGAAATGACTGGGCACAAACGGCTGCAACAGGTCAGCGGCATCTGCGCCTTTGCCGACGCGAACGCCGGCGCCACCGTCAGCGGTTACGAAATCCACATGGGCATCTCGCGCGGCGCGGCGCTCGAGCGGCCGGCCTTCCACATCGACGGCCGCCCGGAAGGCGCGCGCTCGGCGGACGACCAGATACTGGGCACTTATCTGCATGGCCTGTTCGATACGCCGCAGGCCAGCGACGCGCTGCTGCGCTGGGCCGGACTGCATTCGGAGCACACGGTCGATACCGCGCAGCTGCGCGAGGCCAGCCTCGATCGCATCGCCGACGCGGCGCGCCCCCTGCTCGATGCGCTGACCGCGCTGGCATCGGAGCGCACATGAGCGCCGATACCAATACCAACGCCAACGCATTTTCGGATGCCGAAATCGGCGGCGTCTATCGCGCCATCCGCGAGCGGCGCGACGTGCGCCATTTCAAACCGGGGCCGCTGGACGAGGGGCAGCTGGAACGCTTCATCGCCGCCGCCCATGCCGCTCCCAGCGTCGGCTTGATGCAGCCGTGGCGCTTTATCCGCATCGTCAATCCCGAGCTGCGGCGCCAGATCCACCAACACGTCAACGACGAACGCATACTGACCGCCGCCGCGCTGGGCAAGCGCGCCGACGAATTCATGCAGCTCAAGGTGGAGGGCATACTAACGTGCGCCGAAGTGCTGGTGGTCGGCCTGATCGACAAGCGCGACAACTTCGTCTTCGGCCGCCGCACCATGCCGGAGATGGACCTGGCCTCGGCCTCCTGCGCGATCCAGAATTTCTGGCTGGCCGCGCGCGCCGAGGGCATAGGCGCGGGCTGGGTGTCGATGTTCGATCCGCAGCGGCTGCGCGAATTGTGCGGCATGCCGGCCGGGAGCCAGCCCATCGCGGTGCTGTGCGTCGGCCAGGTGGAAGCGTTTTACAGCGCGCCGATGCTGGAACTGGAGCGCTGGGATACGCGCCGGCCGCTGGCCGATATCGTGTATCAGGACAGCTGGGGCGGCGCCCCGGTTTAAAAAATTGTACTTTGACAATTAGTCGTTTGAGGGGTATTTTGTAAAACTGTCAACCTATTCAACACGCCTCCGGAGGCGCCATGTGGCAAAAACTTACACTGTGCACGTCCCTGTTATTGGCCGCGACCGCGCCCACCCGCGCCGAAACGGCGCCGGCGTCCACCTCGCCCGACTGGGAAGCCATTTTCCGCGCCCTCCCCCAGCCGGCCAATATCAAGGAAACCATGCGCCGCATGAGCGCCCGGCCGCACCACGTCGGTTCGCCCTACGACAAGGACAACGCCGAGTGGCTGCGCGATCGCTTTAAGGAATTCGGCTGGGACGCCCAGATCGAAACCTTTTATGTGTTGTTTCCCACTCCCAAAACCCGGCTGCTGGAGATGACGTCGCCGTCCAGGTTCAGCGCCAAACTGGAAGAGCCCGCCGAAGCCAAGGATCCGACGTCCAGGCAAAAGTCCGAGCAACTGCCCAGCTACAACGCCTACTCCATCGACGGCGACGTGCGCGGCCCGCTGGTCTACGTCAACTACGGCCGCCAGCAGGATTACGAGGAGCTGGAGAAGCAAGGCATTTCGGTCCGGGGGGCCATCGTGATCGCGCGCTACGGCGAATCCTGGCGCGGCATCAAGCCGAAGGTGGCGGCCGAGCACGGCGCCATCGGCTGCATCATCTATTCCGATCCGCGCGACGATGGCTATGCCGCCGGCGACGTGTTCCCGGACGGTCCGATGCGCAACAAGGACGGCGTGCAGCGCGGCAGCGTGGCCGACCTGCCGACCTATCCCGGCGACCCGCTCACGCCCGGCGTGGGCGCGACGAAGGATGCCAAGCGCCTCGACATCAAGGATGCCAAGACCCTGACCGCCATCCCCGTGCTGCCGATCTCTTACGGCGACGCGCAGCCGCTGCTGGCCGCGATGACGGGGCCGCTGGCGCCGCCATCCTGGCGCGGTGGCCTGCCCATCACCTACCACCTGGGCAGCGGTCCGGCCCAGGTGCATCTGAAGCTGGCCTTCAACTGGGACATCAAGCCCATCTACGACGTGATCGCCACCATCCCCGGCCGCGCCTTCCCGGATCAATGGGTGATACGCGGCAACCATCACGACGCCTGGGTTAACGGCGCGGACGATCCCCTGTCCGGCATGTCGGCCATGCTGGAAGAGGCGCGCGCTTTGGGCGTGCTGCTCAAGCAGGGTTGGCAACCGCAGCGCACCATCGTCTACACGGCCTGGGATGGCGAGGAGCCCGGCCTGCTGGGTTCGACGGAATGGGTGGAGCAGCACGGCGACGAGCTGGCGCAAAAGGCCGTCATTTACATCAACACGGACGACAGCGGACGCGGCTTCCTGGACGTGGCGGGTTCGCACACGCTGGAAAAATTCATCAATGCCGTGGCGCGCGATGTGGAAGATCCGGAAGCCAAAGTCAGCCTTTGGAAGCGTTGGCAGGCGCACCAGATCGTGACCGGCACGGCGGAGGAGCGGCGCGAGGCGCGCAGCCGCCCGGACCTGCGCATCGACGCGCTGGGCTCGGGCTCGGATTTCACGCCCTTCCTGCAGCACAACGGCGTGGCCTCGCTGGCCATCGGCTTCTCCGGCGAGGACCAGGCCGGCGTCTACCATTCGGTGTACGACGACTTCTATCACTACACGCATTTCTCGGACACGGACTTCGTTTACGGCCGCGCGCTGGCGCAGACCGCCGGCACGGCCGTCATCCGCATGGCTGACGCGCAGCTGATGCCGTTTGAATTCACCGATATCGCCGACACCGTGCAGACCTATATCACGCAGATCAAGCACATGCTGGAGCAGAAGCAGGACGAGGCGAGGGAGCGCAACCGGGAAGTGGAAGACGGCCTGTTCGTCACCACCGGCGATCCGCGCCATCCGACGACGACGCCCAAGGCCGCGGCGGTGCCGCCGGCGCTCAATTTTGCGCCGCTCGACAATGTGTCCACCGCCTTGGCGGACGCGGCCCAGCGCTACGCCAGGGCCGCCGACAAGGCGCGCGGCCAGCTGTCCCACGATCCGGCCGCGCTGCTGCGCGTGAACGCGCGCTTGATGCAAAGCGAGCGCGAGCTGCTCGACCCCAAGGGTCTGCCGAAGCGCGAATGGTATCGCCATCTGCTGTACGCGCCGGGCTACTACACCGGGTACGCGGTGAAGACCATGCCGGGCGTGCGCGAGAGCATCGAGCAAAAGGACTATGCGAACGTGGCGGCGGAAGTGGGCAAGCTGGCCCAGGCGTTACAGCGCGAAGTCGATTTGATCAACGGCGCGGCGCAGGACTTGGAGGCGATCAAGTAAGCGTCACAGTGCCTGGCGCGGCGATTCGGTCGCTACGGACGACGGAGGCCGCCATCAGCGCAGCTTAGCACTCGGCCAGTTTGCGGTTGCCCGGCCCCGGCAGCACGCGCAGGCTGCGGCCCGTGTCGGCCGTGTAGTCATGGCTGTAGACCGTGTCGACGAAACGCCAGTCGCAGCGCGTCTGTTCATGGCTGGCGGTGACGATCATGTATCCGCGCTTGCTGGTCTGGGCGTAGTACAGCGGCTCGATCAGGCCCACCATCATCGCCGCCACGTCCTCCGGATCGCGGTCCGGATACATGCCCTCCATGCCGGGCGACGACACCGACGACGTCGCGAACTCCACGCCGACCTGGCGTCCGGCCGCGTCGTGCAGATCGCTGGCCCAGGCGTTGTGCGTGTCGCCGGCCAGCACCACCATGTTCTTGCGGTGGCGCTGCATGATGGAGAACACCAGCTCGCGGTCGTGCTGATAACCGTCCCAGGAATCGAGGTAGCACGGCAAGGTGGTATCGCTCAGCCACTCCTTCTGCTCCGCGCCGATGCTGGCCGGGTCTTTGCTGGCGCGCTCCTTCAGCGCCGCATACTGCGTGCAGTTGCAATCGCCCAGCGCCACCGCGGTCGGATACTCCATGCGCGCCATCAGCACCTGCTGGCCCAGCACCTGCCAGCGCGCCGTCGATTTCTTCACCTGCGCTTCCAGCCACGCGATCTGCTCGTCGCCCATCATGTGACGATGCGGCGAGTTGACGTCGTGCTTGAATTTCTCTTCGTCGAACTCTTCGTCCTCGTTGTAGTAGGACGACATCTTCAACTGCTGGTCGCGGCCGATCAGGCGCGTGTCCAGCATGTGCAGCGACAGCACGGTGCCGAAATCGAAGGAGCGATAAATCAGGTCCGGCCGCTGCGGATCGGGCGCGCGGATCGGCATCCACTCGTGATAGGCGCGGACGGCGGCGGCGCGGCGCAGGGAAAATGGACCGAACAGATTGTCGCGATGGTCGACCGAACCTTCGCGCCAGGTGTCGTCGGCGAATTCATGATCGTCCCACACCGCGATCACCGGCATGGTCGCGTGCAGCGCCTGCAGATCCGGGTCGGTGCGGTACTGGCCGTAGCGGCGCCGGTAGTCGCTCAATCCCAATAGCAGCTCGCGCGGTTCCGACACGCGTCCCAGCTTCACCGCGTGCGAACAGGCGTAGCCGGTCGCTTCGTATTCGTAGATATAGTCGCCGATGTGCAGCGCGGCGTCGATGCCGTCCTGTTTGGCGGCGTCGGCGTAGACGTTGAAATAACCGGCCGGATAATTCGCGCAGGTGAACACGGCCAGCCGGACCTGCCGGACTTCGGGACGCGGCAGCGTCTTGGTGCGGCCGATTGGCGATTTCACGCCGTCCGCCGCGAATTGATAATAGTAGCTGCGGCCGGGCAGCAGTCCGGCGGCATCGACCTTGACGGTGTAATCCTGCTGCTGCGAGGTGCTGGTGCTGCCGGCGGCGACGATGTGCTGCATCGCCGGATCGGTCGCCATCTGCCAGCGCACGTCCACCTGATCCGGTTCGCTCGGATGGCGCGGCGTCACGCGGGTCCACAGGATCACGCGGTCGAGCAGCGGATCGCCGCTGGCGACGCCGTGCAGGAAGATGACCGTGGCGCCGTCATCGACGGCGGTGCTGCCGCAGCCGGCGACCGCCAGCGCGCCGGCGCCGATCAAGGCGGTCGAACCTAGCTGCCGCATGAAACGGCGGCGCGTGGTGCCGGCTTGCGGTGGCGATGTCGCTTCGTCGTTCATAGCATGCTCCAGCCGTGTCGATGTCACGCAACTTACGCGCTCTTGATGACGGCAAGATGACGTCACGCTTGAAAGCGCCGGTTATGCGTGAACGTGTCTTTTATGTGACAATCGTCGGCATTGCGCCGCGCGCCAATTACCCCGCACTCCATGACCACCTCCTCCACCAAAAGCTACCTGCCCTGGGTCGTCGCCACCGCGCTGTTCATGGAGCAGCTCGATTCCACCATCGTCAACACCGCCATTCCGAGCATGGCCGCCAGCCTGCATGTCACGCCGCTTAGCCTGAAGGCCGTGGTGACGAGCTACATCCTTAGTCTCGCGGTGTCGATCCCGATCAGCGGCTGGATGGCGGACCGCTTCGGCACGCGCCACGTGTTCATGAGCGCCGTCGCGATTTTCACCGTCGCGTCCATCCTGTGCGGGCTCTCGCTCAACTCTCCGATGCTGGTGGCGGCGCGGCTGCTGCAAGGCGTCGGCGCGGCGATGATGATGCCGGTCGGACGGCTCACCATCATCCGTACCTTTCCCAAATCCGAGCTGCTGTCGGCGATGAATTTTGTGATTATCCCGGCGCTGATCGGACCACTGCTCGGACCAACGGTGGGCGGCTTGATCGTGCACTGGATGTCGTGGCGTGAAATTTTCTTCGTCAACGTGCCGGTCGGCCTGGCCGCGATCTTGCTGGCGCACCGCTACATGCCCGATTATCGCGGCGAGGCATCGCGCCCGCTCGATCTGGTCGGCCTGGTGTTGTTCGGCACCGGCATCGCGCTGCTGTCATGGCTGCTGGAGATTTTCGGCGAACACCGCATCGACCTGACGTCGGAGGCGGTGCTGTTCCTGCTCTCATGCAGCCTGCTGGCCGCCTACGTCTGGCACGCCAAGGATGCGCAGCATCCCTTGTTGCGACTGGCCTTGTTCAAGATCCGGACCTTCCGCGTGTCGGTTGCCGGCGGCTTTTTAACGCGCCTCGGCGTCGGCGGTTTGCCCTTCCTTCTGCCGCTGCTGTATCAATTGGGACTGGGCCTGCCGGCGTGGAAATCGGGCCTGTTGATGATGCCGTCGGCGGCCGCCGCGATGGGGATGAAATTCATTTCGGTGCGGGTGCTGTCGACGTTCGGCTATCGCCAGGTGCTGGTGGTGAACACGGTGCTGATCGGCGCCACCATCAGCATGTACTCCCTGGTCCAGCAGGGCACGCCGCTGTACATGATCGTGATGATTAGCCTCTGCCTGGGCTTCTTCAATTCGCTGCAATTCTCCAGCATGAACAGCATCGCCTACGCCGACGTCGACAACGCCGACTCCAGCATGGCCAGCACCATCGCCAGTTCGATGCAGCAGCTGTCGATGAGCTTCGGCCTGGCCTGCGGTTCGCTCATCACCGGCTGGTATCTGGGCGAACAGCCGCAGACCGACCGCGTGCTGCTTACCGGCGCGCTGCACCATGCCTTCATCACGCTGGCGGTATTGACGGTGATTTCCTCGCTGACCTTCTGGACGCTGCGTAAAGAGGACGGCGAAAGCATCAGCAAGGGCGCGACGGCCGCCGCATAAGTCTATCCCGGCAGCGCGCTGTCGGGATAGAGCGCGTGCAGCATGTTCAGTGCGACGTCGTTCACGGTTTCGGCGGCGCGCAAGCGCGCCTTGTCGCGATTGGGTTCCTGGCGCAGCGCGCGCCACATCGCACAGACATCGCTGTCGTGCAGCGCGATCGCCGCCTCTACTTCTTCCTGCCAACGCTCCGGAATTTCCTCTTCGTTGAAATAGCCGCAGCCATAGTGCGACACCGCCAGATAACGAAGCAGCCCAGCCACCAGCAGGGTGCGCAAGAAATCGTCGCTGTATTCCATCACCGGTTCGCTGCGGTCCTGATAGGCTTTGAAGCCCCAGTTTGCGCTGTGCGGCGTCAACTCGTCGACCAGGCCGGCGTGCAGCGGCAAGCGGTTTGCCGCCAGCGCTTCGGCCACCGCGCCGCAGATCAAGCCGCCCAGCAGACCGGCCTGGCCATCGACGACAGGCGCGTGCAGCGTGAAGCATTCGCGCACCCGCGCGTTGATATTCGAGACGGCGTTACGATCGTGCTTGTAAAGCAGCAGCAGCTGGACGGTGGTGCGCACGATGCTCAGGTTTAAGCGCTCGGCGAGCATGTTCATCGCACGGTCATGGCGCGGAGGATCGGCGTCCATCAGGCCGACCGCCTGCAGCGCTGATTTGAACAGCGTGCTTTCTTCTGGGATGATGCGTTCATTGTCCTGCACCGCCGCGACCAGCTGATTGGCGGTCAGCTGCATGGCTTCCGCGTAGCGCTTGAAGTACATCGTTTGCGACGCTTCAAGCAGGCGGGCATACGTGGCCTGCTTGGCGGTGCCGAGCAGTGGCGTGACGGTGTCGTGGAACAGGCGCTCATGTAGCCAGCAGCGGGCGAAGGTATCGAGGGCGAGGACATGGCGCACTATCGGATAGGCTTGCAGATGCACAGTCCAGCGGGCCAGTTGCGCGTCGGCTTCCGTCACGGACGGCGCCGCCGAACAGCGATTGAGCAGCACGATGGCTGGCTTGCCCAGCCAGGTGAGAATTTTGATCTCGGCCGTCAGATAAGCGGCGGTCTGCGGATCGTCGGCCGCGTCGATGAGATACAGCGACAAATCCGTCGCCTCGCGCGCGGCGCGCATCGCTTGCTGGCTTTCCCAAAGCGGACGCTCGCGATAGCGGTCTACTACCTCGCGTAAAAACCAGCCAACCGGACTACCGGCGCCGGCCAGGCGTTTTTGCAATCGCGCCGTATCGTCGAAGCCCGACGGCTCCCACAACACCAAGGCGCGACCAGGCGCGGCGCCATCGTCCAAGCCGGCCAATGTGCGTGACAACGCAGTCTTTCCACTGTCGCTATGCGATATCAACGCGAATTGAATTGGTGCTGAAGTATCGGCCATGAACGTTAAGTACCCGGTATGATTGATCTTCAATTGTGACGCAATTTTCACATCGGGCCAATGTAGACTTTTATCGAGACGAAAAAAAACCCCGACAGGATCACCTGAAGGGGTTTCTTAATATAACTAGCCTGACGATAACCTACTTTCACACTGGTTGCAGCACTATCATCGGCGCAAAGTTGTTTCACGGTCC
>NZ_JANXMI010000330.1 GCF_025354735.1 Rugamonas sp. | reverse complement strand
CCTGGTCGACCTGCACGGCCCGGGCGCCGGCGCCCGCCCCGCCATCCTGGCCCGGCGCCCGGCGCCGGTGCAGATCGCGTGGCTGGGCCATGCCGGCACCAGCGCCATGGCCGGCATCGACTATGTGCTGGCCGACGCCGTCGTGCTGCCGCCGGCGCTGGCGCCCTACTTCAGCGAACAGCCACTGTATCTTCCCGCCACTTTCCAGATCGGCGACCGCCAGCGCATCGTCGGTCCGCGCCCGCGCCGCGCCGCGTGCGGCCTGCCGGCAAAGGGCTTTGTGTTCTGCTGTTTCAGCGCCGCCGGCTTGCTGGCGCCGGAGCACTACGCCAGCTGGATGCGCATCCTGCGACGCGTGCCCGGCAGCGTGCTATGGCTGGCGGTGGACAGCGAAGCGGTGCGCGACAGGCTGCGCGTCGCCGCGCTGCGCCACAACGTCGCCAGCGATCGGCTGGTGTTTGCCGCCAGCCTGCACGGGCCGGGCCATCTGGCGCGGCTGCAGCTGGCCGGCCTGGCGCTCGATACGCAGCCGTGCAGCGACGGCGCGGCCGGCGCCGATGCGCTGTGGGCCGGGGTGCCGTTGCTGAGCAGCGCCGGACGCGGTTTCGCCGCCCGCGTCGGCGCCAGCCTGCTGCACGCGGCCGGGCTGCCGGAGCTGGTCGTGGACGGCGGCGCGGCATTCGAGGACATGGCGGTCAAGCTGTCACAGTCGCCACGCAAGCTGGGCGCGCTGCGCAATCGCCTGAAACGCGAGCGCGACAGCAGCGCCCTGTTCGACAGCCCGGCGCTGGTACGCAACCTGGAGCGCCTGTACCTGCGCGTGGCCCACGGCGCGCCGCCGTCCGGCGACGCCGACGCGGCGCCCCTGCACCCGGACGCCGGCCTGCCGCTGGTGAGCATACTGATCGCCGCCGGCGCGCCGGCGCGCGGCGGCGCCGACGCGCTCGAACGCAGCCTGCGCGGCGCCGTCGCACAAGACTACGGCCACGTCGAAATCATCGTCAGCGACAGCAGCGGCGACGACGCCGTCCGCGACCGCGTCGCGCCCTGGCTGGCGCGCCACCCGCAACTGCGCTACTGCCGCGCGCCCGGCCTGGCGCCGGACGCCAACCTCGATCACTGCCTGGCCCTGGCGCTGGGCCAATATATCGCCGTCACACCGCCGGGCGACACGCTGCAGCCGCAGCGGCTGACGCGCATGATGGCCTATTACCAGCGCTATCCGGGCGTCGGCCTGGTCGCCGGCTGGCGCCGGCCATGGAATGCCGACGCCGACACCCAGGGCCTGCCGGGCGCGCCGCTGTTCGGCGTCGACACGGTGATCGGCGGCGCCTCGCTGGGCGCGTTACTGCTGTCGGCCGACGGCGCCATCGCGGCGGCGCTGTCCGACCCCGGCGCCTTGCTGCTGCGGCGCGACGCCATCGGCGCCGGCTTTGGCCACTACCTGGGCCAGCGCTACCGCGCACTGGCCGGCGTGGCGACCGCGCTGTCGGCCTTGCCGGGCCGCGACTGCGTCTATCTGCCGGAACCCTTGTCCAGCTCGGCTCCGGTCCCGGCCGGCGCCGCCGCGGCGCAGGGCGCCGACCTGCTGGCGCGCTGCGTCGACAGCCTGCGCCTGCTGTACGGCGCCCATGCGCAGCAAGCCTTCCTGCCCGATGCGGCGCAGTTCAAACCGGTGCTGGCGGCGCGGCTGGCCGCGACGACGGCCATGTTGAGCGCGCGACACGCGGCGCTGGCCGGCATGGCCCCGACCGAGCTGGAACAGCTGCAGCTGGTTCTGCGCGAAGGCTATCGATTGCTGCTGTCGTGATCCACCATCACTCCTTGGCCGCCGCGCCACACCGGCGCAATTTGTTCCCGAAAAAACCGCCCCGCCCCGGCCGAGGCAGCAAAAATGGCGTGCTTTTCGTTTAAAATACGACGGCTGCGGCTGACCATATCCACCACACGAAGCACATCACACTCCACCGACAACCCGGCAAGCCGGCCGCCATCACGACGCCAGCCGCGCGCCTGCCCCTACCCCGATTGAATTCAGCCATGGAATCCCAAGACATCGTCCTGTCGATCTGCATCCCGACCCACAACCGCGCGGCCTTCCTGAAATACACGCTCGAGAGCATCGTCACGCAAGCGGCTTTCATAGTCGGCAACGATGTCGAAATCGTCATTTCCGATAACGACTCCGAGGATGACACGCCGGCGGTGGCGGCCGTGTTCGTGCAAGCGTTTCCCGGCAAGGTGCGCTACTACCGCCACGAAGAAGCGGTCACGCCGGAGGCCAATTTCGAATCCGTGCTGGCGCGGGGGCGCGGCCTGTACATGAAGCTGCACAACGACTACCTGCTGGTCAACGATGGCAGCCTGGCCGAGATCATCAACGTGATCCACGCCATGGCCGAGGAAAAGCCGGTGCTGTTCCTGACCAACGGCGTCCACAACCAGGGCAATCCGATCGAGGTGATGAATTCCATGAGCGACTTCGTGCGCCGGGTCTCCTACATCTCGACCTGGATCGGTGGCTTCGGCATGTGGCGCGAGGAATTCCACGCACTGAGCGATTTCGGCCGCAACCAGCAAACGCGGCTGGTGCAGACCGACGTGATGCTGCGCCTGATAAGCATGGGCAAGCGCGCCATCGTCCTGTTCAGCCAATATTTTTCCATGGTCAAGATGGGCCGCACGGGCGGTTACAAGAAGGGCGCCTACAATATCGCCGAAGTGTTCGGGCAGAACTACCTGAGCCTGCTAAAGCCCTATGTGCTGGGCGGCGCGCTCGACCGCATGACCTACGAGCGTGAAAAGAAGCTGATCCTGCTGCAGCACATCATCCCGGTCTACTTCGACACGAACAACGATTATCTGAAGACGGGCTTCTTTCGCTACCTGCACGATTACAAGGACGACGACTATTTCTACGAGGCGGTGGCGACGCTGGAGACCGACGTGCCCAAGCGCGCCGCCGCCACGCCGGTCCTGCCGCACAACGCCACGCCCGAACAACAGCAGGCGCACTGGCGCGCGCTCAACACGCACAACGCCACGACGCTGGCGCGGACGGCGGAGCACATCGATTTCCAGCGGGTCCGGGTCGGCCGCATGAGCGCTGGCGAACTGCGCATCATCACTGACGGCCCCGGCCACGCCAGCCTGAGCATCGGCAGTTTCTGCTCCATCGCCGGCGACGTCCAGTTCCTGGCCGGCGCCACCGCCGCGCATGACGGCGTCTCGACCTTCCCCCTGATGGCCCGGTATTTCGGCGAACATGCGGAAGCGGCGGCCGCCGCGGCGCTGGTGGTGGGTGACGATGTGCGGATCGGCCAGCGCAGCATGATACTGTCCGGCGTGACGATAGGCCAGGGCGCGGTCGTCGCCCCCGGCAGCGTGGTGAGCGCGGATGTGGCGCCGTACACCATCGTCGGAGGCAACCCGGCCGGTGTGGTCGGGCGGCGCTACGACGCGGCCGTGGTGCAAAAAATGTTGCGACTCGATTATTCCAAAGTCAGCGACGCGGCCATCCTGGCCCACCACGACCTCCTACGCCAGCCGCTCACCATCGACAACGTCGACGCCATCATCGACCGCTTGATGGCAGGCTGATTGCCAAGCCGACGGGTTTCCCGACCGGTGGCGTGGGGGCATCAGGGCTCGCGGATCGATTCGTCGACCGCCTTGGTCAGCGGCCACAGCAGATACGACATCACCGACCGTTTGCCGACGACGATTTCGGCGCTCAGCGTCATGCCCGGCAGCAGGTGGGAACCGGCGCCCATCTTTTTCAGGTGCGCGCCGCTGAAGGTGATGCGGCTCAGGTAATAGGCGTCCAGTCCCTGCGCCGGCGCGCCGGCCTCGCGCCGGAACGCGTCCTGGCTGATGGTGGCGACCTTGCCGTCGAGCGTGCCGTGCTGCTGGAACGAGAAGGCGTCGACCTTCAGGTGGGCCGGCGCGCCCGGCTTGATGTAGCCGATGTCGAGCGAGTCGATCTGCACCTCGGCCTCCATCTCGGCGCCCAGCGGCACCAGGGTGAACATGGTCTCGGCCTCGCGGATCACGGAACCGACCGACAGCTTGCCGGTGTCGAGCACGACGGCGTCGGCCGGCGCCACCAGCTGCACCAGCTGATGGCGCTTGTCGGCCTTGGCCAGCTGCTCGTTGACGCCGTCGCGGTCGCGCGTGGCGGCCAGTAAATCTTCCATCATCTTCTGGCGCCAGCCGTTGCCGAAGGCGGCGCGCTCGGCCTGGGCCGCGGCCAGCGAACCGGCCAGCTCCTGCGCCTTGTTCTGCTGGCTCACCAGGTCGCGCTCGACTTCGAGGCGGCGGTCGCGCGCTTCGAGCAGGTGCAGCTTGGCGCCGAACTGCTCGGCCATCAACTGCTCCTGCATCGATTCCATTTCGCGCAGCGACTTGACGCGCTGGCCCAGCACCTGCTGGTCGCGCTTGTTGGTCTCGACGGCGGCGCGCAGGCTGGCGATGTTTTGATCGAGCTTGGTCTTCTGCGAGTCGAAATTGGCCTGGCGCTCGCCCGACAGCTGCGATTGCAGCAGGTCGTCGGCGCTGCCCTTGCCGCTGCCGACCAGCTTGCCCGTGCCGGCGCCGGGCGCGCGCTGGCCGGACAGCTCGGCGCGCAAGCCTTCGGTCTGGGTGTCGAGGCTGCGCAAGCGGGTGCGCAGCTGGGCCTCGTCGGCCTGGGCGAAGGTCGGGTCCAGCGTGGCCAGCACCTGGCCCTTCTTGACGATCTGGCCGGCCTGGACGTCGATGCGCTGGATGATGGACGTCTCCAGCGGCTGCACCACGATGTTCTGCTGCGGGTTGACCAGACGGCCGCGGGCGACGACGACTTTTTCCACCTTCGACAGGCTGGCCCAGACGATGAAGGTCAGCAGCGCCAGCGCGAGCACGTGCAGCGTCAGCCGCACGAACCGGGGCAGCGGCCCGCGCTCGATGGCGTCGGCGTCGGGCAGGAACTCGATCTCGGTCTGATCGGCCCCGCGGCGGCGGCGCTTGTCGCCTACAGGTGGCTTGTTTGCTGGTTCCATAAGTGCTGGTAAGTGTCGCTACGGGTGAGCAGTTCGGTATGGGTGCCGGCATCCATCAGGCGGCCTTGCTGCATGACCAGGATGGTGTTGGCGTTGACCAGCGTCGACAGGCGGTGCGAAATCATGACGACGGTGCGCCCGACGGCGATGCGCGACAGGTTCTTGATGAAGATCGCTTCGCTCTCCGGGTCGAGCGCGCTGGCCGCCTCGTCGAGGATCAGGATGCGCGGCTTGGACAGCAGCGAACGGGCGATCGAGAGCCGCTGTTTCTGGCCGCCGGACAGGTTGGCGGCGTTTTCCTCGAGCATGGTGTCGTAGCCCATCGGCATGCGCTCGATGAATTCGTCGGCGCCGGAGGCCGCCGCCGCCTCCAGGATTTCCTCGAACGAGGCGTCGGGCTTGGTGACGGTGAGGTTTTCGCGCACGGTGCCGCGGAACAGGAAGTTTTCCTGCAGGACCACGCCGATCTGGCGCCGCAGATGCGACAGCTCGATCTCGCGCGCGTCGATGCCGTCGAAGCGGACGATGCCTTCGACCACCGGATAGAGGCCCTGGATCAGCTTGGTCAACGTGGTCTTGCCGGAGCCGCTGCGGCCGACGATGCCGACCACCGTGCCGGGATGGATGGTGAAGCTGGCCCGGTCCAGCGCCATGTTTTGCGCGCCCGGATAGCGGAACACCACGTCGTCGAAGCGGATCTCGCCGTTCAGGACCGGCCGCAGGCCGCCGGCGCCGGCGCGCCCTTCCGGCGCCCGGTTCATCACTTCGCCCAGCATTTTGACGGACAGCGCCGTCTCCTGGTATTCATTGACCAGCGCCACGATGGAAATCAAAGGCCCGGTGACGCGGCCCGACAGCATCTGGAAGGCGATCAGGGCGCCGACCGACATGCCCTGGTCGAACACGTCCTGGGCGCCGAGCACGATGATGGTCACCGGCAGCAGCTTGCCGAGGAAGTCGGTGATGGCGTTGCCGGTGATGGAAATCTGGCCGACCCGGAAGTGCATGGTGATGGCCTCGGCCGAGCGCTGGTCCCAGATGCGGCGCTGGCTCGGTTCGATGGCCAGCGCCTTGACGGTGCGCATGCCGTGGATGGTCTCGACCAGCATGGCCTGGCGCTGGCCCTCGGCCGAGTACAGCGCGTTGAGGCGGCGCTGGAATACCGGCACCATGCCCATGACGACGCAGGCGATCAGGATGGCGAACAGCAGCACCACCGAGGCCAGCTTGAAGGAATAGGCGAACAGCACCGGCACGAAGACCACCAGGGTGATCAGGTCGAGGCCGGTCATGAACAGGCGGCCGGTCAGGAAGCCGCGGATTTTTTCCAGCTGCTGCATGTGGCGCGACACCACCCCGGCCGAGGTGGTCTCGAAATAATCGATGGGCAGCGACAGCAGGTGGGCGAAGGTGCGGCGCGTCAGCCGCATGTCGATCTTGTTGCCGGCGGCCAGCGTCAGGGTCTGGCGCAGGAAGCCGAACACGGCGTCGAACACCAGCGCCATCACGATGCCGACGGCCAGCACCCACAGCGTCGTCACGCTCTGGTGGGTGAGCACCTTGTCGATCACCAGCTGGAAAAAGATGGGCGAGGCCAGCGCCAGGATCTGCATCGCGATGGCGGCGATGAAGATGTCGCGGAACGCCGCTTTCTGTTTAAGGATCTCGGGGATGAACCAGCGCAGGCCGAAGGGCTGGTTGGGATCGGTCAGGCGGTGCTGGCGTTTGACGAACAGCACCTCGCCGCTCCAGCGCGCGCCGAACTCGGCGCGCGTGGCCATCACCACGGCGGCGTTTTCCGCGATCGGGTTGAGCAGCGCGATCTGGCTCTCGCCGTCGGCGCCGCTATTGATCCCGACCACGATCACCATATTGCCGTCGTCCAGGCGCGCCATCAGCGGGAACACGCCGCCCTGGGCCAGCAGGCGCGACCAGGTGAGCCGGTCGCTCTTGGCTTTCAGGCCGATGTCGGCGGCTATCCGCAGCAGCAAGTCGTTGCCGGGCTCGGCGGCCGCCAGCGCGTAGTCGTCGATCAGGCGTTCAGGGTTGATTTGCAGGCCGTGATGCTGCGCGATCGCGGTCAGGCACTGGATCGCGGTGTGGGGGAATTTATCGTGCATAAGACCGTGCAGAAACCGCGGGCAGAGGAGCAGATGACAACATTAGTGTGCACCTTCTTGTATGAGCATATGGAAAATCGGTGGCGCGCCGCCGCCGTGTATGCCGCCTTGGGATTTTACCGCAGGCTCGACACTCCCGGCGCATTAAATGATAACAGCGGGCACATAAAAAAAGCGGTAAGACTGGAGGGTCTTACCGCTTCTGTTCCAGCGATGGCGCACCGGTTGCCCGGTCCGCCATCGGCGAGGTTTGCTTCCTTTACTTCTGCGGCGTGGCCAGGAAGCCGGTGCCGTGGGCACCATGCAGCGCGTTCAGGCGCAGCGTGGTGTCGGTCGGCGCCGTCGTGGTGCTGCCGAGCAGCTTGCCGTCGGCATCGAAGCGTTTCAGCACGTCCGCCATCTGGGCCACGCTGGTCGACACCGTCGCGCTCTTCACCGCGGCGCTGACGTCGAGCTTGGACAAGGCGCTGGCCGGGACGCTGCTGCCGCCCTCGAACGTGGCCATCGCCCGCACCAGGTCGGTGACGCTGCCGCGCAGGCCGGCCGGCGTCGCCGCCGGTGCCGGTGTGGCCGCCGCACCCTGTGCGAGCCAGACGTCGCCGGCGGCGTGGCTGGCGCCGTCGGCCGTGTTGTAGGTCGACGTCAGGCCAATGATGTTGCCATTGTCCAGGGTGCCGCCCTTCGCCACGTCCAGATTGAGCTGGGTGATGTTCAACGAGGCCAGCGATTTCAGTTCGCCCGCTTCGGTGATGCCGTCGGCATTGCTGTCGACCCACACGGCGAGCTTGCTGAAGTCCTTGTCGGCGCTGTTGACGACACCGTCATGGTTGGTGTCGAGCTCGGCCAGGGCCTGGTAGCCGCTGGCCGCCTTGCTGCCGTCGGCCAGCGTGGTGCCGGAACCGAACAGTTCGGAGCCATCGTCGATGCGGCCGTTGCCGTTCAGGTCTATGGCCAGCAAGCCATCGCCGCCGCCGACCCAGCCGGTGTTGGCCTTGTTGCCGTTGGCCGCCAGGTCGAAGTGCACGCCGGCGCCCAAGCCCAGGGTCTGGAGGCCGTTGCCGTTCAGGTCCAGCATGATAGGCGTCAAGCTCTGCAGATACTGGATTTCGTTCGTCGGCAGCGACTGGATCTGGTCGCTGCTCAGGGAATGCAGCTGCAGCGTCGTCATCGCATGAATCTGCGCCGTCGTCATCGCCACCAACTGGTTCGTGGTCAGCGACGAGTACTGCGCCGTCGTCATCGAAGGCAACGTGGTGGTCTTCAGCGCGGCGATTTCGTTGGTCGTGAGCGCAGCGACCGCGGCGGTGCTCAGGCCGACGATCTGGCGGCTGGTCAGCGTGCTGATTTCCAGCGTCGTCAGCGCCACCACCTGCGCCGTCGTCAGCGCTCCGAGCTGGTCGGTGGTCAGCGCCGCGAACTGCGCCGTTTTCAAGGCGGCCAGGTCGTCGGTGTTGAGGGCGGCGAAGTCCGTGGTGGTGATCGCCGCGATCTGGCCGGTGGTCAGCGCCACGATATCGTTGGTGCTGAGGCTGCTGATCTGGCCGGTCGTCAGCGCCGCGATCTGGGCCGTCGTCAAGCCCGCCAAGGTCGACGTTTTCAGCGCTACCAGGTCGGCCGTGGTCAGCGCCACGATGGCGGCGGTGCTCAGCGACACGATCTGCGCGCTGCTCAGGGCGGCGGACTGGCCGGTCGTCAGGGCGGCGATCTCGTCGGTCGTCAACGATTTCACCTGCGACGTCGTGAGGGCGGCGAGCGCCGTCGTCGACAGGGCGGCGAAGTCGTTGGTGCTCAGGTTGGCCAGCGCGGCGGTGGTCAGCGCCACCGCTTGCGACGAGGTCAGCACGGCCACGTCGCGGGTGCTCAGCGCGGCCGCTTGATCGCTGTTCAGGGCGGCGATCGCGGCGGTGCTCAGGGCCACCGTCTGGTTGGTGCTCAGCACGCCAACCTGGTCGGTCGTCAGCCCGGCGATCTGGGCCGTCCGCAGACCGGCGACGCCGGCCGTCGTCAAGCCAACGATATCGGCAGTTTCGATGGCGGCGATGTCGTTGCTCGACAGCGAAGCGACTTGCGCGGTCGTCAGCGAAGCGAACTGATTCGACGTCATGGCGACGATCTGGTCGGTGGTCAGGCCGGAACCGATATCGGCCGTGCTCAAGGCCACCAGCGAGGCCGTGGCCAGGCTGGCGATCTGGTTGGTCGTCAGCGCACCGATTTGCAGCGTCGACAGGCCGGCGATCGAGGAGGTCTTGAGCGCGTTCAAGGCGTTGGTGCTCAACACCGCGAGCTCATCGCTGGCCAGCGCGGCGACTTGGGCGCTGCTCAGCGAGAGCGCTTCGGCCGTCGTCAGCGCGGCGGTTTGCGCCGTGGTCAAGGCCTTGATCTGGTTGGTCGTCAGCGCGGCAATGGCGGACGTCTTCAGTACGGCGAAGCCATCGGAGGTCAGCGCGGCGATGTCGGCCGTCGTCAGGGCCAGAACTTGGGCCGAGCTCAGCGTGGTCGCTTCGCCCGTCGTCAGGGCGGCGATGTCGTCGCTGTTCAGACCGGTGATGGCGGCCGTCGTCAGCGCGGCGACCTGGTTAGTCGACAGGCTGGCGACCTGGCCGGTCGTCAAGCCGGCGACCTGGGCCGAGCGCAGTGCGGACACACCGGCCGTGGTCATGCCGACGATGTCCGCCGTCTGGATGGCGGCGATGTCGTTGCTCGACAGGGCAGACACTTGCGCGGTGGTCAGGGCGGCGAACTGGTTCGACGTCATGGCGACGATCTGGTCGGTCGTCAGGCCGTTGGCGATATCGGCCGTGCTCAGGGCCGCGAACGAGGCCGTGGCCAGGCTGTTGATCTGGTTGGTCGTCAG
>NZ_JANXMI010000323.1 GCF_025354735.1 Rugamonas sp. | reverse complement strand
GCACAAGATCTGGAACTGCATGTTTACCAACGAGAAGCCGGGCGGCCACGGCGAGCGCTCGGTCGCCATCGGCACCATCGACATGGCGGTGTGGGACGCCGTCGCCAAGATCGAGGGCAAGCCGCTGTTCCAGCTGCTGGCCGACCGTTACGGCAACGGCACGCCGGACCGCAAGATCTTCGTCTACGCCGCCGGCGGCTACTACTATCCGGGCCAGAGCCACGACAAGCTGAAAGATGAAATGCGCAGCTACATCGACCGCGGCTACACGGTGGTGAAGAAAAAAATCGGCGGAGCCTCGCTCGACGAAGATTTGCGCCGCATCGATTCGGTCCTCAGCGTGCTGCAGGACGGCCAGAAGCTGGCGGTCGACGCCAACGGCCGTTTCGATCTCGATACCGCCGTCACCTACGCCAAGGCGCTGTCGCAGTACGACTTGTTCTGGTACGAGGAACCGGGCGACCCGCTCGACTTCGAGCTCCAGGCTACGCTGCGCAACTACTACAAAAATCCCACGGCCACCGGCGAGGATCTGTTCTCGATGCAGGATGCGCGCAACCTGATACGCTACGGCGGCATGCGCTCGGACCGCGACTGGCTGCAATTCGATTGCGCGCTCAGTTACGGCCTGGTCGAATATCTGCGCACGCTCGACATGCTGCGCGAGCATGGCTGGTCACCGGAACGCTGCATCCCGCACGGCGGCCACCAGATGTCGCTCAACATCGCCGCCGGCCTGGGACTGGGCGGCAATGAATCCTACCCCGACCTGTTCCAGCCTTTCGGCGGCTTCCCCGACGGCGTGAAGGTCGACAACGGCTACATCACGATGCCGGATTTGCCGGGCATAGGCTTCGAGGGCAAGGCCGATCTGTATAGCGAAATGAAGAAGCTGGCGTATTAAAATCCGGCGCACCGAAGCGGCCACCAAGAGCCGCGTCGCCACCGTAGAAAATCATCGCGCCGGTCGCTCCGGCAGGAGACAATGATGAGTACTCAAGTCCATCCACGCTTTAAAAAAATCGCCTCCAGCCTGTATTTCCAGGTGCTGGTGGGGATCGTCGCCGGCATCGCGCTGGGCCACTTCTACCCCACCATCGGCGTTGAACTCAAGCCGCTCGGCGACCTGTTCATCAAATTGATACGCATGCTGCTGGCGCCCATCATCTTCGCGTCCGTGGTGGTCGGCACGGCGCGCATGGGCAATATCCACGAGGCGGGCCGTGTCGGCCTCAAGGCGATTTTGTATTTCGAAGTGCTGTCCACGCTCGCGCTGGTGGTCGGCATGGTCGTCGTCAACGTCGTCAAGCCCGGCGTCGGCATGAACATCGACGCCAGCACCATCGACACCTCGTCCATCTCCAACTACACCACGGCGGCCCAGCACCACAGCTTCATCGAGTTCGTGATGAACATCGTGCCCAACAGCGTGGTGGGCGCGTTCGCGCAAGGCGAGATGCTGCAGATTATTCTGTTCTCCGTGCTGTTCGCGGTGGCGCTGACGAAGATGGGCGAGCGCGTCGCGCCGCTGGTCAATATACTCGACCAGTTCCTGCACGGGATGTTCGGCGTGGTCCGCATCGTCATGTACCTGGCGCCGATAGGCGCCTTCGGCGCGGTGGCGTTCACGATCGCGCGCTACGGCATCGGCACGCTGGCCTCGTTCGGGCAGTTGATGGGCGCCGTCTATCTCACTTGTTTGCTGTTCGTGGTGCTCATCCTCGGCGCCGTGATGAAGCTGTGCCGCGTGTCGCTGTGGGGCTTCCTCAAATACATCAAGGATGAAATCCTCATCACCTTCGGCACCGCGTCGACCGAGGCGGTGCTGCCGCAGATGCTGCTGAAGATGGAAGCGATGGGCTGCCAGAAATCGGTGGTCGGGCTGGTGCTCCCCACCGGCTACACCTTCAACGCCGACGGCACCGCGATCTATCTGACGATGGCCGCCATCTTCGTGGCGCAGGCCACCAATGTCGACCTGACGCTGTGGGATCAGCTGGTGATACTGGGCGTGATGCTGCTCACCTCCAAGGGTTCGGCCGGCGTGGCCGGCGCCGGCTTCGTGGCGCTGGCGGCGACGCTGTCGTCGATGCACAAGATTCCGGTCTCGGGACTGGTGCTGCTGCTCGGCGTGGACCTCCTGCTCAACGAGGCGCGCGCCGTCACCAACTTGATCGGCAACGGCGTCGCCACCATCGCCATCGCGCGCTGGGAAGGCGTGCTCGATGAGCGCAAGATGAAGCTGGCGTTCGCCGGCGCGGCGCAGGCGGCGCTGGAGCAGGACCGTCCCGCAGTGGCACCCGCGCCGATGCCGGAGCGCTCCCACGCCGGCTAGCGTTGCAGCATGGCGCGGTACTGGCGCGGCGTGACGCCGACGGTGGCGTGAAACTGGCGCGTGAAGGCACTGTGGTCGCCGTAGCCGCAGGCTTGCGCGATATCGGCCACGCTGGCGTCGCCGGCCAGCAGGCGCGAGGCGGCGTCGAGCCGGGTCTTGATGATCATCTGGCGCGGCGTGATGTGGAAGATGCGCAAAAAGTAGCGCTCGATCTGCGCCACCGACATGCTGGCCAGCCGCGCCAGTTCGTGCAGCGGCAAGGGCTGGTCGTAATGCTCGTGGATCAGCCGCACGGCCGCCGCCACCTTGCGGTAGGCCGGATTTTTTTTGTCGGCCATCGCCAGGTCGCGCGAGATGCCGGTCAGGCCGACGATGGCGCCGGCGCCGGCGCCGTCGCGCAGCGCGGTCTTGCGGGTCAGGCACCAGCCGGGATCGCGGTTCGGGTAGAGGTGCAGCTCCAGCTGGTCTTCGATGGCGGCGCCGGCCAGCACCGCCAGGTCCTGCGCCAGATAGGTCTGACCGAACGGCGGAGCGAACACCTCGGCCGGCGTGCGGCCCAGCAGCGCCGCCTTGTCGCGCAGGCCGCAGCGCTGCACCAACGTCTGGTTCACCACCACGTAGCGGCCCTGCCCATCCTTGACGAAAAAGACCACGTCCGGCAGCGCGTCGAACAGCGGCTCGCTGAAGAAGACGTCGGCGATGGCGCCGCCCAGCGCGGCGCGCGCATGGTCGGCCGGCGGCGGGAGCGTGGTCGGTTTCATCAATTGTGCAGATTTCGTCATCGGCGATGCCTGGCTTGTGCAAGACAGTGTAGCGCAGGCGGCCTACCATCTGCCATATGAAAACCATCTCCATCATCGATTCCCACACCGGCGGCGAGCCTACCCGCCTGGTCGTCGACGGCGGCCCCGAACTGGGCGCCGGTCCGCTGCGCGAGCGGCTCGATGCGCTGCGCCGCGACCACGACCACTTCCGCAGCGCCGTCGTCTGCGAGCCGCGCGGCTCGGACGTGCTGGTCGGCGCCCTGCTGTGCGAGCCGCACGAAGCCGATTGTGCGGCGGGCGTCATCTTCTTCAACAACGTCGGCTACCTCGGCATGTGCGGCCACGGCACCATCGGCCTGATCGTCTCGCTGGCGCACATGGGCCGCATAGGCGCCGGCCGGCACCGCATCGATACGCCGGTCGGCGTGGTCGAAGCCGAGCTGCATGAAGACGGCAGCGTGACGGTCGATAACGTGGCCGCCCACCGCAGCCGCGCCGGCGTGACGGTCGACGTGGCCGGACATGGCCCGGTCAGCGGCGACGTGGCCTGGGGCGGCAACTGGTTTTTCCTGGCAGAGAACCACGGCCTGGAACTGCGCACCGAAAATATCGACGCGCTGACCGCCCTCGCCGTCGGCATCGGCGCCGCGCTGGAACGCGACGGCATCGGTGGCGACGGCGGCGCGACTATCGACCACATCGAACTGTTCGCGCCCTCGCGCACCGGCGCCGACAGCCAGAGCTTCGTACTCTGTCCCGGCAAGGCCTACGACCGTTCGCCGTGCGGCACCGGCACCAGCGCCAAGCTGGCCTGCCTGGCCGCCGACGGCAAGCTGGCCGAGGGCGCGCTGTGGCGCCAGGAGAGCATCATCGGCAGCGTGTTCGAGGCGTCGTACCGCCACCGCGACGGCCGGCTGATACCGAGCATACGCGGCCAGGCCTGGGTCAACGCGGAGGCGAAACTGATACTCGATGATCGCGATCCCTTCATGTGGGGCATACGATGATGACCGTGCGGGCGCCGCGCCAGCCTATCGACGTCATCGTCATCGGCGCCGGCATCATCGGCACCGCGTGCGCCGAGGCGCTGGCGGCGCGCGGCCGGCGCGTGACCGTGATCGAGCACGATACCGTCGGCGGCGGCGCGACGGCGGCCGGCATGGGACATCTGGTCGTGATGGACGATAACGCGGCCGAACTGGCGCTATCGAGCTACTCGCTCGGCCTGTGGAAAGAGCTGGTCGGCGACGCGCCGCAGCGCCACGAGTACAGCCGCTGCGGCACGATCTGGGTCGCGGCCGACGAAGAGGAAAGAGCGGCGGCCGCCGCCAAGGCCGAGCTGCTGCATGCGCACGGGCTGGCGTGCGAACTGCTCGACGCGGCCGCGCTGTATCGGCGCGAGCCGCAGCTGCGGCCCGGCCTCGCCGGCGGCTTGCTGGTGCGCGGCGATGGCCTTGTGTATCCGCCCAAGAACGCGCGCATCCTGCTCGAACGCGCCCACCGCGACGGCGCGCTGCTGATGCGGGGACGGGTGCGCGCCATCGAGGACCACGGCGTGCTGCTGGAAGACGGCACGCGCCTGCAGGCGGCGCACGTGGTGCTGGCGGCCGGCGCGGCGTCGGCGGCGCTGCTGCCGCAGCTGCCGCTGCAGGCGAAGAAGGGCCACGTCATCATCACCGACCGCTATCCCGGCTTCATCCAGCACCAGCTGGTGGAACTGGGCTACATCAAAAGCGCGCACGCGGCCAGCGGCGATTCGGTCGCCTTCAATTTGCAGCCGCGGCCGACCGGACAAATCCTGATCGGCTCCTCGCGCCAGTTCGACAGCACCGATACCGCCGTCGAACCGGCGATGATGGCGCGCATGCTGAAACACGCCATCGGCTACGCGCCGGCACTGGCGCAGCTCAACGTGCTGCGCTGCTGGACCGGTCTGCGCGCGGCCACGCCGGACGGCCTGCCGCTGATCGGCCCCTGCGCGGCGCGGCGCGGCCTGTGGCTGGCGACCGGCCACGAGGGCCTCGGCATCACGACTTCGCTCGCCACCGCGCAGCTGCTGGCGGCGCAGATCGTCGGCGAGAACGCGGCGATCGCGCATGACCCGTATCTGCCGGCGCGCTTTGCGCAACTGCGCGCGGCGCCGGAAGCGCCGCTTCACCACGGCGCGCGGGCGGCAAGCGGCACGCCGGCGGACGACGTGCAACTGTCCGCCAGCGCCGGCATGGCGCTGCTGTGACTCCGCTCACCATCACCCTCACCGTCGACGCGCGCAGCGTCAGCGTCGCCGCCAGCAGCAGCGTGGCGGCGGCGATCGCGGTGGCGGGCAGCGTGGCGACGCGGCGCTCGACCAGCGGCCAGTGGCGCGGTCCCTTGTGCGGCATGGGCGTGTGCCAGGAATGCCGGGTCGACATCGACGGCCGCCCGCACCAGCTGTCCTGCCAGACCTTGTGCGCCGACGGCATGCGGGTGCGGACCGCGCCGCAGCCGCCCAAGGTTCAGCCATGACGCGGCGCTTCGATGTGCTGGTGGTCGGCGCCGGGCCGGCCGGGCTGGCGGCGGCGCAAGCGGCGGCGACGCACGGCATGCACGTCGGCGTGGTCGACGACAATCCGCTGGCCGGCGGCCAGATATGGCGCGGCGGTCCGCAGCGCCAGGCCGACGCGCGCGCGCGGACCTTGTGGGCGCAATTGAGCGCGATGGATAACGTGAGCTTTATTCAGCAGGGCCGCGTGCTGTACGCGCCGGCGCCCGGAACGCTGCTGGTGCAGACGCCGGATGCGGCGCTGACCTTGCATTACGGCCGCCTGATCCTGGCGACCGGCGCGCGCGAACTGCTGCTGCCCTTCCCCGGCTGGACGCTGCCCGGCGTGACCGGCGCCGGCGGCTTGCAGGCGCTGGTCAAGGGCGGCTATCCGGTGGCGGGCAAGCGCGTGGTGGTGGCCGGCTCCGGTCCGCTGCTGCTGGCGGTGGCGGCCACGCTCAGGCAAGCCAGCGCGCAGGTGGTCGCCATCGCCGAGCAGGCGCCCTTGCGGCGGCTGGCGCGCTTTGGCGCCGGCCTGTTCGCCACGCCGTCGAAGCTGAAGCAAGCGATGCTGCTGGCGCGCCAGTTGCGCGGCGTGCCGTATCACGCGAACAGCTATGTCGTGTCGGCGCATGGCGACGCGGCGGAGCAGTCGGTGCGGTCGGTGCGGTCGGTGCGGTTGCGGCGCGGCGGCAAAGTGGAAAGCATCGCCTGCGATTTCCTGGCCTGCGGTTTCGGGCTGCTGCCGAACGTGGAACTGGCACAGGCCCTGGGCTGCGCGCTGGAACGGGACGCGGTGCGGGTCGATGATTTGCAGGCGACGTCGGTGGACGGAATTTACTGCGCCGGCGAAGGCAGCGGTATCGGCGGCGTCGACCTGGCGCTGGCGGAGGGACGCATCGCCGGCCTGGCCGCGGCGGGCAAGACCTCGCTGGCGCAGGCCGCGATTGAACAACGCGGACGCTGGCGCGGCTTCGCACTGTCGCTGGCGCGCGCGTTCGCGCTGCGGCCGCAATTGCGCGCGCTGGCCGATGACGACACCATCGTCTGCCGCTGCGAAGACGTCACCCACGGCGAGCTGCGGCCGCACGATGGCTGGCGCAGCGCCAAGTTGCAGACCCGTTGCGGCATGGGTCCGTGCCAGGGCCGCGTGTGCGGCGCCGCGACAGCCGTGCTGTATGGATGGCGGCCCGACGCCGTGCGCGTGCCGATCGTGCCGGCGCGGGCCGGCAGCATCGCGGCCGGATGAATCGATCGTTTCACACTTCAAGGAGAGCAGCATGGCGACAGCAAAATGGGCCGGGGTCTTCCCGGCCGTGACGACCAAGTTCAAGGAAAACGAGGATCTCGATTTCGCGGAAATGGAGCGCCACTTCGCGTTCCAGATCGACGGCGGCGTGCATGCGCTGCTCACCTGCGGCTCGCTCGGCGAGGCCAGCACGCTGTCCTTCGACGAGAAGCTGGCCGTCGCCAGGACCGCGCTCGATGTCGCGGGCGGGCGCGTGCCGGTGCTGGTCAACGTCAGCGAAACGCGCACGCTCGACGCCTGCCGCTTCGCCGCCAGGGCGCACGAGATGGGCGTGCAGGGTTTGATGGTGATGCCGTCGGTGCTGTACGCGGCCGACGCGCGCGAGGCCAAGGATAATCTACGCACCATCGCGCAGGCGGCGCAGCTGCCGATCATGGTCTATAACAATCCGGTGTCGTACAAGGTCGACCTGCTGCCGGATGATTTCCGCGACCTGGCCGATTGCGAGTGGATCGTGGCGATCAAGGAGTCGAGCGACAACGTGCGCCGCATCACCGACTTGCGCAACGCGGTCGGCGAACGCTATCAGCTGTTCATGGGCGTCGACGATTTGTCGTTCGAGGGTCTGGCGGTGGGCGCCGACGGCCTGCTGGCCGGGCTGGTGGTGGCGTTTCCGAAGGAGACGGTGGCGCTGTACACATTGATGAAGTCCGGCCGCTGGGCCGAGGCGCTCAAGCTGTATCAATGGTTCATGCCGCTGCTGCACCTGGACGTTTCGAACAAGCTGGTTCAAAACCTCAAGCTGGTCGAGACGCTGGCCGGCGTCGGCAACGAATTCGTGCGCCGTCCGCGCCAGCCGCTGCAAGGCGCCGAGCGCGAACGCGTGACGAAGATCGTGCAGCAGGCGCTGGCCACGCGGCCCGATGTGAGCCGCCTGTTCTGAGCGCGGCGCCGGCAGGCGCTTACACCTTGGTGCTGACGACGTTGCCCGCCGATGGCGCGTTCTGCAAATTCTGCGACAGCGTTTGCAGGAACTGCGGCAGCGAGGCGCCGCTGCCGGACTGGCCCTTGGCGGCCAGCAGATTATTGAAGCTGGTCTGCAAATCGCTCAGCGCGGTCGAGCTGGCGCCGGTGCTGCCGGTGGCGTCGGTGGTGCTGCTGCCGTCGGTGGTGCTGGTGTTGCCGCCGTCGGTGCTGGCGCCCACTTGCTGCGCCAGCGCCGCCAGGCCGCTGGAAATTTTACCGCCGCCGCCACCGCCGCCGTGATGGTGGTGATGGCCGCCGGCCGGCGCC
>NZ_JANXMI010000316.1 GCF_025354735.1 Rugamonas sp. | reverse complement strand
GACGAGAACAGGCTGATCGCCAGGTTGCCGGCCTGGGCGCCGTTGACGGCGCCGGCCGGCAGGTTGATGAACTGGCTGTTGCTGTAGCTGGCGTCGGTGGCCTTGATCTGGCCGGTGGTCTCGCCCACGCCGTTGATGTTGCCGCCGATGGCGACCCGGGTGTTGCTGTTGCCGAGCTGGTAGCCGGAGTCGCCGCCGCGCTGGGTGCGCAGGTCGGCAAAGCCCAGCTTGGCGCCGAGGTTGCGGGTGAAGGTGTCGCTGGCCTCGACGATGCGGGCCTCGATCAGCACCTGCTTGGAGGCGATGTCGGTCTTGGCGATCAGCTTGCGGATGTCCTCCAGCTTGGAGGCGATGTCGGTGACGAACAGCTGGTTGGTGCGCGGTTCGATGATGGCGCTGCCGCGCTTGGACAGCAAGCGGTTCTTGTCGCCGCCGCCGCCGCCGCCGCCGCCGTCGAGGCCGAACACGGCCTTGAACGATTCAGCCTTCTGATAATTGAGCTGGAAGATTTCCGACTTCAGCGGTTCGAGGTCGGCGATCTGGGCGCGCTGCTCGAGCTCCAGCTTTTCCTTGCTCAGCAATTCTTCCTTGGGCGCGATCAGCAGCACATTGCCGTTCTTGCGCATGTCCAGACCCTTGGCCTGCAACACCACGTCGAGCGCCTGGTCCCACGGCACTTCCTTCAGGCGCAGCGTGAGGTTGCCGCTGACGCTGTCGCTGGTGATGATGTTCAGGCCGGAAATGTCGGCGATCGCCTGCAGGGCCGCCCGCACTTCCACGTTCTGGAAATTGAAGGACAGCTTTTCACCGCGATAACCCTGGGTGCCCTGGGTCAGCTTGTTCGGGTCTTCCTTGATCGGCTTGACGTCGATCACCAGCTGGGTCTCGCTCTGGTAGACGCTTTGCTCCCACAGGCCGCGCGCCTCGATGTTCATGCGCACGTTGTCGCCCTGGGGCGCCGTGGTAATCAGCGCCACCGGCGTGCCGAAGTCGGTCACGTCGAGGCGGCGGCGCAGCGTTTCAGGCAGGCCCATGTGGAGGAAATCGACCACCACGCCGGTGGCCGTCTGGCGCACGTCGACGGCCACCTGGCTGTTGGGCAGGTCGACGATGATGCGGCCCTCGCCGGCGCCGCCGCGGCGGAAGTCCATATCGCGCAGCAATTGGCGGCCGGCCGGCGCCTTGGCCACCGGCGCCACCGGCAAGCCGCTGGCGTTGACGGCCTGGGCCAGCCCGCCGGACCCGTCGATGGTCAGGATGATGGCGTTGCCGTCGATGGTGGTGGCGTAGTTCAGCGAGCGCTTCAGGTTGAACACCAGGCGCGACCGTTCGCCGGCCTGCACCAGGTTGACGCTGCGCAGTTCGCCCAGATTCAAATCTTCCGTATTCTTGCCGGTGCCGTTGACGGTGGCGCCGAAGTCGAGCGCGATGCGCGGCGGATTGGTGATGGCGAAGCCGATCGGCAATTTGTCGGGCGCGTTCTTGAGCGCGATCTTGACGATCACATTCGAGCCCTGCTGGTGGGCCGTGACCGCTTCGATCGCATTGCCGCCCGCCGTGGCGGCGGCCGGCGCCTGGGCCTGCGCTTGCAGCGGCAAGGCCGCGCAGGCAAACGCCAGCACCGCGCCCAGACGCCGCGCCGCCGTGGCGGCCTGCATCAGCGTGGAGGTTGTGTATGACATCATTTGCTGCTCTCCTTACTTTCCTGCAATTCCAGCTTCGATATGCGCTCGACCCAGTCGCCGGTCGCATCCTGTACGATTTCCTTGATGGTGACGACGGCGTCGCTGACGCCGGTCACCAGGCCGAAATTCTGTCCTATGTGCTGGCCGAGCTGCACCTGATACACGGCCTTGTCCACTTGCAGCAGCGCGTAGGTGGCGCTGCCCTTTTGCATGGTGCCGACCATTTTGATGGTGTCGAGCGGGTAGCTTTCCAGCACTTCCTTGCGGCGCTCGGTGTCCGGCTTGACGCCGCCGCGCTGGTGGTCCAGCTTGGCCAGCTCGGCCAGCAGCTTGTTCGGGCTGAAGGGGTCGATGGCGTCGTTCGAGGCGTAGGCGTAGGGAATGAAATTCTTGGGCGCCACCAGCGGCGGCACGGCGACGCGGGCTTCGTGGTCGACCTGCTCCATCCAACGCTTCACTTCCTGGGTATCGCTGTCGCCGCAGGCGGCCAGCAACAGCGGCAGCAACAGCGCGGCCAGCGGCAGGACGGCGCGCCCGGGGGCGCTCATACGGTTTGCTCGTGTCATGATTTATTCGCCGCCTTTTTCTTGTCGGCCGCGGCCTTGCGCTGGGCGTTGACTTCTTCCGGATCGAGGTAGCGGAAGGTCTTGGCGACCGCGTCCAGCGTCAGCGTGCCATCCTTGCCGGCCGCCAGCGCCATGTTGTTGAGCGTGACGATGCGCGGCAGGTTGGCCATGTCGCCGGCGAAGGAGCCGATGTCGTGGTAATTGCCGGTGACCTTGATGTCGATCGGCAGCTCGGCGTAATAATCCCTGACCACCACCTGGCCGGGCTTGAACAGCTCGAACTGCAGGCCGCGGCCGATGCCGGCCTGGTTGATGTCCGACAGCAGCGCGGCCATCTCGGCCTTGCTCGGCAACTGCTTCTGCAAGCGCTCGACGTACTGGTCGACCTGCGACTTTTGCGCCCGCAGCGCGTCCAGGTTGACCGCCTGGGCGGTCTTGAGCTTGTACTCGTCGCGCAGCTTGAGCTCGGTCTGCGCCAGCGCATCCTGCTCGTCGAACTGGCTGCCCCAGTACAGGAAATAGCCGGCCCCGACCACGGCCGCCATGACGGCGATGCTGCACAGCACGCGCGGCGCCAGCGGCCACTGGCCCGGGTGGCGGTCATTGAGGCCGCGGAACTGGGCGGCCAGCGCCTGGCCCATCTCGTTTACATTCGCCATAACAGTTCCGATCTCAAGACTGGCCAGCCGGCGCGGGCGGCACGGAGGCGGCGCCCGGCGCGGCGCCGGCGGCCGGCTTGGCACCCGGCTTGCCCTTGGCATCGGCCGCCACCTGGTCGCGCGGACGCTTGATGTTGACGGTCAAATTGAATTCAACCACTTTTTTGGCCGACTTGCCCTGGCCCAGCGCGGTCGAGCGCACTTCGATCAAGTCCGGCTTTTCCAGCCACGGCGAGACGCCGGCCAGGTTGCGCAACAGTTCGGAGACCCGCTCCTGCGACTGGGCGTAACCGCTGACGGCGACCTTCTGGCCTTCTTGCTTGAAGGCTTTCAGGTAGACGCCGGCCGGGGTCTGCTTGACCAGTTCATCCATCAGGTAGACCGGCTGGTTGCGGTCGCCCTGCAAGTCTTCGACGGCTTGCTGGCGCGCCTTGAGGGCTTCGATTTCCTGTTTCAGGTTGGCGATTTCGACGATCTTCTTGTCGAGCGAAACGATGGCGTCCTTGATGATGGCGTTGCGGCTGTTCTGGATCGAGATGCCGCGCGCGTTGTAGCCGCCGACGATCAGCACCACGCCGGCGCCGATGATGGCGCCCAGCACCAGCAGCGCGTAAAAGGCCGATTTCTTCTGTTTGCGCGCGGCCTCGCGGTGCGGCAGCAGGTTAATTCTAATCATCAGCCAAACCTCCGCAGCGCCAGCCCGCAGGCCACCAGATAGGCCGGTGCCTCGGCGCGCAGCGCGCTCTCGCGCACCGACGGCCCCAGCGTCATGCCCTTGAACGGCGAAATCACGGCGGTCGAAATCTTGCTGCGGGCGGCGATCAGCTCGATCAAGCCGGGGATCAGCGCGCAGCCGCCGGCCAGGAACAGCTGGTCGACCCGGGTGTAGGGCGTGGACGTGTAAAAGAACTGGATGGCGCGGGTCACTTCCAGCGTGGCGCTTTCCAGGAAGGGCGTGAGCAGGTCGTTGGCGTAATTGTCGGGCAGCTCGCCCGACTTCTTGCGCGTCTCGGCCTCGTCGAAGGCCATGCCGTAGGCGCGCACGATGTCCTGGGTCAGCGACTGGCCGCCGAAGGGCTGCTCGCGCTCGTAGATGGTGACGCCGTCGAGCATGACCGATATATGGGTGACCTGGGCGCCGATCTGGAACAGCGCGACGATCTGGCCGCTGCCGGACTGCGGCAGCTGGGCCGTGATGCGGTCGAGCGCGGCGCGCGCGGCGTAGGATTCGATATCCATCACGGTCGGCGTCAAACCGGAGGCTTCGGCGATGGCGACCCGGTCCTCGACCTTTTCGCGGCGCGAGGCGGCCAGCATGACTTCGATGTCTTCCTCGGAATTGGCGGCCGGCCCCAGCACGTCGAAATCGAGGCTGACCTCGTCGAGCGCGAAGGGGATGTACTGGCTGGCCTCGGATTCGACCTGCACTTCTAGCTGGTCTTCCGACAGGCCGGCCGGCAAGATGATTTTCTTGGTGATGACGGAGGCGGGCGGCATGCCGAGCGCGGCCAGCTTGGCGCGCGAACCGCTTTTCTTCCACACGCGGCGCACGGCGTCGACCACTTGCTCCATGTTTTCGATATTGCCGTCGACCACGGCGCCGCGCGGCAGCGGCTCGGCGGCGTAGCGCTCAAGCCGGTACTGGTCCTTGCCCGCCAGCGCCAGCTCGACCAGGCGCACGCCGGAGGTGCTGATGTCGAGTCCGACCAGCGGTGGATGGCCGCGGCCAAACAGCGTTTGCAGGTCCATCATCGCGCCCCGCCGCCGGCACCCGGCGCGGCGCCATGGCGGTCGCCGCCGCTGTTGTGCTGCCGGAAACGCATTCGTACTGTGTGCATAAGGGGGAACTCGTTTGAAAACCAGCGTTTAGACAGCAATGATAAGACAACACTTTAAGACAGTACCTTAAATCGTAGCAATAAGGCCAGCTTAGGTAAAGATATTTCTGCTGTGCACAATTGTGTTTGTGTGAATAGGGCGCCACACTCTGGTGATATTATCGTTTTATTCATGTTTCATTCTATAAACCGGGCGACAACTCAGTTGTTTTGTTGCTCATAAGAAAAGTTTCCAGGCCGCCGAGACGCGCCGCCGGCGCCGCCCCTCGCTTATAATGAAGCGCCCCTCCCCAGCCACTCGACAGCGACCACGCGAAAGACCCGAACCGCATGCCCACTTCCCACTCGGCCACCCCGGCCGCCGCGCCGCCCGCCGGCCGTTCCCGCACCCGCCGCTTCCTGCTGTCGGCGCTGGCCGTGTGCGCCGGCCTGGGCGTGGTGCTGATGCTGCTGGTCGTGCTCGGCCTGGCGCTGGCCTACCCCAACCTGCCGGCGCTCGACGCCCTGACCGACTACCGGCCCAAGATGCCGCTGCGGATCTTTTCCTCGGACGGCGTGCTGATCGGCGAATTCGGCGAAGAGCGGCGCAACCTGGTGCGTTTCAAGGACATCCCCGACATCATGAAGAAGGCCGTGCTGGCCATCGAGGACGACCGTTTCTACGAACACGGCGGCATCGACTACACCGGCATCTTGCGCGCCGCCCTGCACAACGCCACCGGCGGCGCCCGCCAGGGCGCCTCGACCATCACGCAACAGGTGGCGCGCAACTTCTTCCTGTCGAGCGAACAGACCCTCAAGCGCAAGGCTTACGAGGCGCTGCTGGCCTGGAAGATCGAGCAGAACCTGACGAAAGACCAGATCCTGGAGGTGTATATGAACCAGATCTACCTGGGCCAGCGCGCCTACGGGTTTTCCTCGGCCGCCCAAATCTATTTCGGCAAGAATTTGAAAGACATTAGCGTGGCCGAGGCGGCGATGCTGGCCGGCCTGCCGAAAGCGCCGTCGGCCTACAATCCGGTGGTCAATCCCAAGCGCGCCATCACGCGCCAGCAATACATCCTGCAGCGCATGCACGACCTGCGCTACATCAGCGACGCGCAGTACGCGGCCGCCAAGGCCGAGCCGCTGAAAGTGAAAACCGACAGCAGCGAATTCGGCATCCACGCCGAATATGTGGCCGAGATGGCGCGCCAGCTGGTCTATGAACAATTCAAGGAAGATACCTACACGCGCGGCCTGAACGTGTTCACCACCATCACCAAGGCCGACCAGGACGCCGCCTACCTGTCGCTGCGCAAGGGCGTGATGGATTACGAAAAGCGCCACGCCTACCGTGGGCCGGAAGCGTATATCGACATCCCAGCCAACAAGGCCGAGGCCGACGACGACATCGAAACGGAACTGGCCGACCACCCCGACAGCGACGACATCGTCGCCGCCATGGTGCTCGAAGCCACGCCGCAAAAGATCGTGGCCGTCACCGCCGCCGGCGACGACATCACCATCAGCGGCGCCGGCCTGGAAATGGGCCGCGCCTGGCTGACCGACAAGTCGCCGCCCAACCGCCGCATCCGGCGCGGCGCCGTGATCCGCGTGATGCAGGAAGGCACGGCGTGGATCGTCACGCAGATGCCGGAAATCGAATCGGCCTTCGTGGCCGCCAGCACCACCGACGGCGCGATCCGGGCCATGGTGGGCGGCTTCGATTACAACCGCAACAAGTTCAACCACGTGACCCAGGCCTGGCGCCAGCCGGGTTCCTCGTTCAAGCCCTTCATCTATTCGGCCTCGCTCGAACGCGGGCTGTCGCCGGCCACCATCATCGACGACGCTCCGATTTCCTTCGACGCCGGCCAGACCGGCGGCCAGGCCTGGGAGCCGAAGAACTACGACAACAAGTACGAAGGCCCGATGACGATGCGGCGCGGCCTGACCAAGTCGAAGAACATGATCTCGATCCGCATCCTGCACCGCATCGGCGCCAAATACGGCCAGGAATACACGACGCGCTTCGGCTTCGACGCCGACAAGAATCCGCCCTATCTGACGCTGGCGCTGGGCGCGGGCAACGTCACGCCGCTGCAGATGGCCGGCGCCTACGCCGTGTTCGCCAACGGCGGCTACAAGGTCAGCCCCTACCTGATCGCCAAGGTGACGGACGCCGACGGCAAGATCCTGTCGCAGGCCGCGCCCGACCTGGCCGGCGATGAAAAGAATCGCGTCATCGACGAGCGCAACGCGTTTTTGATGGACAGCATGCTGAAGGACGTGGTGCGCTACGGCACGGCGGTCAAGGCGCTGGCGCTCAAGCGGCCCGACATCTCGGGCAAGACCGGCACCACCAACGATTCCATCGACGCCTGGTTCGCCGGCTACCAGCCCAAGCTGGTCGGCATCGCGTGGATAGGTTACGACCAGCCCAAGAATCTGGGCAACAAGGAAACCGGCGGCGGCCTGGCGCTGCCGATCTGGATAGGCTATATGCAAAAGGCGCTGAAGAATATCCCGATCGAGGAGCGCGTCGTGCCCGAAGGGCTGGTGCTGGTCGGCGACGAGTATTACTACGCCGAGAACCCGCCCGGCACGGCCGTCCACAGCCTCGACACCGGCGCCCACCCGGCGCCGGCCGACGACAAGGCCAAGGACGCCGTCAAGAACGAGCTGTTCTAAAGCGGCGCCCGGGCGCCGGCGCGGCTCCGGGGGCGGCCGCGGCTCAGCCCAGCACCACCGTCGTGCCGGCCTGCGCGCTGACCATCGCCGACAGCGACGCGTACAGTTCGGAGCCGTCGCGCGTGTTGAGCCACAGGCCGTCCTTTTGCTTGTAGTGGAAGCCGCCCGAGCGCGCCGCCACCCACAGTTCCGACATCGCCGCCTGGCTGTTGACGATGATCTTGGAGCCGTTGTCTATGAACTCGATTTCGAGCACGTTGCCGTTGCGGCTGCAATCCACGTCGAGCTCGTCCGCGTCGTTCAGGCGGTCAAGCGCCGCCGCGATCGCGCTAAGGGTGGCCTCGGCCTGCGCCATGAATTCTGATTCGCCCATGCTACACTCCAATTTCTCAAGTCAAACCGTGATTCTAATCGTGAAGCCCACTCCAGCGTTGATGTCCCCACGTTTTACCCGCCTTTACCGCGCCGCCGGCGCGGCGGCCTGCCTGTCGCTGCTGCTCGGCGCCTGCGGCCAGCCCGGCCCGCTGTACATCCCGAAACCGTCGCGGCCCGCCAACAGCAAGGCCCAGCTGCCCGGCCAGGAAGCGCCCACGCCGACGCCGCCGATTCCGTCCACGCTGCCGCCGGCCCAGCAATAATTCAGCAATAATTCGGCAACAGCTCAAAACACATCACACCATAAAGTTCCAATGTCGCATTTCACTTATCAAGATGGCGTGCTGCACGCTGAAGGCGTGGCGCTGGGCGCCATCGCCGAACAGTTCGGCACCCCGACCTATGTCTATTCCAAGGCCGCGCTGCTGGCCAACTACGCCTCCTACGCCGACGCCTGCGCCGGCCGCGACGCGCTGGTCTGCTACGCCATGAAGGCCAATTCCAACCTCGCCATCCTCGACCTGCTGGCGCGCCAGGGCGCCGGTTTCGACATCGTTTCCGGCGGCGAGCTGCTGCGCGTGATCGCCGCCGGCGGCGACCCGCGCAAGGTGATTTTCTCCGGCGTCGGCAAGAGCGTGGCCGAGATGCGGCTGGCGCTGTCGCACGACATCCTGTGCTTCAACGTCGAATCGATCCCCGAGCTGCACCGCCTCAACGACGTGGCCGGCGCCATGGGCAAGACGGCGCGCGTGTCGCTGCGCGTCAACCCGAACGTCGACGCCAAGACCCATCCCTACATCGCCACCGGGCTGAAGGCGAACAAGTTCGGCGTCGCCTTCGACGACGCGCTGGCCACCTACCGCGCGGCCGCCAAGCTGCCGCACCTGGAAGTGGCCGGCATCGACTGCCACATCGGCTCGCAGCTGCTGGACGACGCGCCGCTGCTGGAGGCGCTGGACCGCTTGATCGAGCTGATCGACGCGCTCGGCGACGAGGGCATCGTGCTGCACCATCTGGACATCGGCGGCGGCATCGGCATCAGCTACGGCGAGGCCGGCGAGGCGGCGCCGGTGCCGGTGGGCGACTACCTGGGCCGCTTGTTCCAGCGCATCGACGCCTGGCGCGCCCGGCGGCACGGCGGCAAGCCTATCAAGGTGATTTTCGAGCCGGGCCGCTCCATCGTCGGCGACACCGGCGTGCTGCTGACCAAGGTGGAATTCATCAAGCACGGCGAGGAAAAGAATTTCTGCGTGGTCGACGCGGCCATGAACGACATGGCGCGCCCGGCCCTGTACCAGGCGTGGATGGACATGCAGCCGGTGGTGCAAAGCGCGGCGGACAAGCTCAGCTACGACGTGGTCGGGCCGATCTGCGAATCGGGCGACTGGCTGGCGCGCGACCGCGCGCTGACGGTGGAAGCGGGCGATTTGCTGGTGATGTTGCAGGCCGGCGCCTACGGCATGACGATGGCGTCGAACTACAACACGCGAGGGCGGGCGGCGGAAGTGATCGTCGACGGCGGCGCCAGCCACCTGGTGCGCCAGCGCGAAAATCCGGCCGACCTGTTCGCGCTGGAAGCGGTGCTGAAGTAAAGGAATCGGGGGCAGGATCGCCGGCCCCTCCCCTCCCCTACCGCGCCGCGACTTTGGCGGCGGTGGCCCTGGCCGGCGCCGCCGCCTTGGTGCGGCTCCAATAAACCCGCAGCAACAACAGCGCCGCCACGATCAGCCCGAAGATAATCGGCTGCGTGAAATTGTGCTTGCCCGCCTTCATCCACCAAAAGTGCAAGATGCCCAGCGGCGCGATGACGTAGATGAGCCGGTGCAACCACTGCCAGCGCTTGCCGCCGAGGCGGCGCACCATGCCGTTGGTGCTGGTCACGGCCAGTGGTATCAAGAGCACGAAGGCGATGAAGCCGACCGTGATGAAGGGCCGCTTCAGCACGTCCTTCCACATTTCCCGCACGTCGAAAAAGTGGTCGAACCACAAAAAAGTGGTGAAGTGCAGTGCCGCGTAAAAGAAGGCGAACAGGCCTATCATGCGGCGCAGCTTGATGAGCCAGTTCCACTTGCTCAGCTTGCGCAGCGGCGTCACGCCCAGCGTGAAGCAGAGAAAATACAGGGTCCAGTCGCCGGTGCCGCGCGTGATGAATTCGAGCGGCTCGACCAGCTGGCCGGTCAGCGTCAGGTAGACCATGCGCGCGAACGGCAGCAGCGCCAGCACGAAGATGCCGGCCTTCAGCGCCGTCGTCTGGCGGGGTGTGGGGTTGAAGGCCATGACGCTCCGATCAGTAGTATTTTTTCAAGTCCATGCCGGCGTACATCGGTGCGACGTCGCTGTAGCCGTTGAACATCAGCGTCTTGCGCTTGCGGCTCAAAAAGCCATCCTCGCCGATGCGGCGCTCGCTGCCCTGCGACCAGCGCGGGTGGTCGACGTCCGGGTTGACGTTGGAATAGAAGCCGTATTCGTTGGGCGCCGACAAGCTCCACGAGGTGCGCGGCTGTTCCTTGACGAAGCGGATCTTGACGATGGACTTGGCCGACTTGAAGCCGTATTTCCACGGCGTGACGATGCGCACCGGCGCGCCGTTCTGGTTGGCCAGCGTTTCACCGTACATGCCCAGGGTGAGCAGGGTCAGCGGGTGATTCGCCTCGTCGATGCGCAGGCCCTCCACATACGGCCAGTTCAGCACGCGGCTGCCGACGCCGGGCATCTGCGATTTGTCGGCCAGCGAAATGAATTCCACGTATTTGGCGTTGCTGGTCGGCTCGACCTTCTTGATGATTTCCGACAGCGAATAGCCGGTCCACGGGATCACCATCGACCAGCCTTCGACGCAGCGCAGGCGGTAGATGCGTTCCTCCAGCGGCGCCAGCTTCAGCAGCGCGTCCAGGTCCAGCGTCATCGGCTTCTTGACCTCGCCTTCGATGGTGACGGTCCACGGATGCGTGCGCAGCGTGTGGGCGTTCTGCGCCGGCTCGCTCTTGTCGGTGCCGAATTCGTAGAAGTTGTTATAGGTGGTGGCGTCCTTGTAGGGCGTCTGCTTGTCCATCGCCGAATAGGCGGGGTTGAGCTTGGCGGGCAGCTTGGGATTGCCGCCGCCCTGGGCGTGGGCGTCGCGCGCGGCCATTTCCAGCAGCGCGGCGCTGGAAATGGAGCCGAGCGCAAGCTGCTTGATGAAGCCGCGGCGCGATTCAAACACGGCGCGCGGGGTGATTTCCGATGAATACGGCAATTCGATGCCGTTGGGACTACGTTGAATCAGCATGGCGACTCCGGGCGGTAAAGTTGATGGACAGACGGTCGGGGAAGGACTCTCCCCCTTGGTCTGTCCGGACAGGCTCAACCTTACACCAAAGCATTGCCCCGCTTGATTACGTTGCGATTACATTTTCAAGTTAGAGCTTGCCGTAGGAGTGCAGGCCGGACAGGAACATGTTGACGCCGAGGAAAGCGAACGTCGTCACCAGCAGGCCGACCAGCGCCCACCAGGCCGCCACGCGGCCGCGCAAGCCCGTCATCAAACGCATGTGCAGCCAGGCCGCGTAGTTGAGCCAGACGATCAGCGCCCACGTCTCTTTCGGGTCCCACGACCAGTAGCCGCCCCACGCCTCGGCCGCCCACAGCGCGCCGAGGATGGTGGCGACGGTGAAGAAGGCGAAGCCGACCGAGATGGCCTTGTACATGACGTCGTCCAGCACTTCCAGCGACGGCAGGCGGTCGACCAGGTGGCCGCTGGACTTGAGCAGGTAGGCGGCGGCGACCATGGCCGACAGCGAGAACGTGCCGTAGCCGATGAAGTTGGCCGGCACGTGGATCTTCATCCACCAGCTTTGCAGGGCCGGCACCAGCGGCTGGATGTCGGCGGCGTCGCGCGTGACGGTGTACCACAGCAGGAAGCCGACGGCGGCCGAGATCACCAGCAGCACGAAGGCGCCCAGCTGGCGCGTGGCGTAGCGCTGCTCGTAGTACAGGTAGAACAGCGCCGTGATCATCGAGAACAGCACGAACACTTCGTACAGGTTGGAAATGGGGATGTGGCCGACGTCGGCGCCGATCAGGTAGGACTCGTACCAGCGCACCAGCATGCCGGTCAGGCCGAAGATGACGCCGGCCCAGCACAAAATCGAGCCGACCGAGCCGCCGAACGGCGAGCGCGCCACCAGGCCTATCCAGTAGAACAGCGTGGACAGGAAGAAGAAGGTGCCCATCCATAAAATCGCGGACTGGCTAGACAGCAGGTATTTGAGCAGGAATGTATGGTTGGCGGCGTCGAGGTCGCCGCCGTACAGGGAAATCGAAAACAGCGCCAGCAGGAACAGCAGCGGCATCAGCCAGCGCACCGGCTTCCAGGTCCAGCCGAGCGCGGCGAAGGTGGGCGCGGCGGCCAGCATGATGCCTTTTTCGTAGACGTCCATGTGGCTGCCGTAGCGGTTCAGCGCGAACAGGGCGCCGGCCAGCAGGGCGAAGCCGAACAGCCAGTCGATCAGGCTCAGGCGCTTGAAATAGCCGGGCGCCTGGATGTAGGTGTGATGTTGCGGTGGGGTCTGGCTCAGTTCCATGTGCTCTCCTGAACGGCCGCGCTGGCGGCGGCCGGATCTGCTTTGCGACAGCTTACGCCGATTGCGTCAGTTTTTCCTTCAAACTGGCGAATTCATTTTCAAAATCGAGGGTCTTGCGCTGGGTGCTCATGGCCATCAGCGCCTCGCTGCCCTGGCCGTCATCCTTGATCCAGATCCACAGCCGGCGTTCGCGGATATAAAACATCGAGAACACGCCCAGCACCAGGAAGATGCAGCCGAGGTAGACCACTTTCTTGCCCGGCGAGCGCGTGACCTGGAACACCGAAGCCTTGATCTCGGTGTAATCGTCGAGCTGCAAATACACCGGCGCGCCGTAGAAGAAGCTGTCCGACAGCGCGTTGGTGGCCAGCTGCAAAAAGCGCGCGTGGGCTTCGTCGGACGGAACCGGCGCCAGGCCGTCCCGGTCGCGCGCCGCCTGCCACAAATCCCACAGGCTGCCGTTCAAAATCTTCATGAAGACGTCGGCCGCCTTTTCCTGCTGGGCGGCGGGGATGCGTTCGAGGAAGTGCGAGATCGACAAAAAGCCCGCTTCCTTGCCGTCGCCGGCGAAGATGCCCAGGCTTTTGAAGGCCGACTGCTGCAATTGCGCATGCACTTGTTCGTTGGCCGCCGAGGCCGGGGCCGACGCATCTTGCGACATGGCGCGCGCCGCGTAATGCTGGGAGGCGATCAGGCGCAGCTGCGGGTCGCTGAGCGCGGCGCGCAGTCGCATCCATTCACGCACCGAGTGGGCGTCGTCGGCCGGGATACGCAGATAGCTGAAGGGGTCGTTCGGATTGGTGCGCATGCCGGCCAGGAAGACGGTGACGCCGTCGACCGTCACCGGTTGCATATAGTTCTGGTATTCGCGGGCCTGGCCGGTCCGGTCGCGCAACTTGTATTCGACGCTGGGGCCGACGTTTTTCAAGTCCTTGTTGTGGGCGTTCTTGCCGGCCGAGCCGAGCCGCTTGTCGAGGCCGACGGCGAACTGGTCTTCCAGGCTCTGGCCCTTGGCGACGGCGCGCGCATCCTGGCGCCCGCCCATGTTTTCCACGTTGAAGGGGCGGAAGCCCGACCATTCGACCGTGTAGTCGGCGCCCATGGGCGTGCTCGCGCCGACCGTGCCGACCAGGGGGAATTCGGCGCTGGCGGTGCCGGTCATCGGGTAGCCGGTGAGCTTGAGCTTGCTGCCGCCATCCTCGAAGCTGGACTGGTAGACCGCCACGCCCTTGTAGATCAGCGGCTTGTTCACTTCGATGGTGGCCGGGAAGGTCTTGCCGGTTTCATGGTCGCGGATGACGACGTCGCTGGCGAACAGCTTGGGCATGCCGGTCGTGTAGAAATCGATATTGAATTTCTTGAGCTCGATGGAGAACGGCAGTTCCTGGATCAGCACGCCGCTCGCGCGCGGGATGATGGCCGTGTCGCTGGCCGCGCCCTCGGGGATCAGGGTGTTGCCGCGGAAGGTGGGGTTGCCCAGGCCGAGACGGTGCTGGGCGGGAATGTCGGCGATGACGCCGCTGCCGCCGAACGGCGTCTTGCCGAGGAACCATTCCTGGAAGCGGATCGGCAGATCGGAATCGAGCGCCGCGCCGACGATGATGATGACGATGGCCGAGTGCGCGAAGATGTAGCCGAACTTGTTGGCGGCGCCCTTCTTGGCCGTGACCAGCGTGGCTGGCCCCTTGTCGACGAGCTTGGCGCGGTAGCCGGCGTCGTGCAGGCGGGCGACGCTCTGGGCCGCCAGCGCGGCGCGCGGCAGGGTGGCATGCCAGAGGTTTTTGTGGTGGAAGTTTTGCAGCGATTGTTCGCGCACGTTTTCGCGCCAGCTGCGCATGTCCTTGAACATTTTCGGCGCGTTGCGGATCAGGCACAGCGAGGTCGACGTCACCAGCGTGGCCATAATCAGCAAAAACCACCAGCTCGAATAAATCGCGTACAGGCCGAACTTGCCGAACACCTCGAACCAGAACGGGCCGAACTTGTCGACATAGCCGGCCATGGCTTCGTTCTGCTTCATGATGGTGCCGATGGTGGCGGCCACGGCGAGCAGGGTCAGCAGGCTGATGGCGAAGCGCATCGACGAAATCAGTTCGACCAGTTCGGCGACGGCGGGACGGCGGGTTTTCAGTTCGATGCCGGTGGTGCTGGGAGCGTTCATGCGCGATACTTTATAAAGACGGACACCTGGTAGACAGGCGGCAGCATACAACAAAAAGGGCGGCCCGCTCGCGCCGCCGCCCTTAATATGTTGACCGTGATGTCGACCCCGATGTTAACCACGGGGTTGAGCATGAGGTCGGCCGTGTCGGCCGCCGCTTACTTCAGGCCGGCGATGTAGTCGGCCACCGCCTTCATTTCATCGTCCGACATGCGCTTGGCGATGGCGGCCATCATCGGACCATTGCTGCGGTGGCCGCTGCTGAACAGGCCCAGCTGGGTGGCCGTGTAGTCCTGGCTCTGGCCGGCCAGACGCGGATATTGCACCGGCACGCCGGCGCCGTTGGCGCCGTGGCAGCTGGCGCAGGCCGGCACTTTTTTCTCGGCGATGCCGCCGCGATAAATCTTCTTGCCCAGCTCGACCGTGTCCTTGTTCCGGGCGGCGCCCGGCTTGGCGACCTGGGTGCCCAGGTAGGCGGCGATGTTTTTCTTTTCATCATCCGTCAGCAGCTTGGCGTAGCCGGTCATGATGGGCTGGACCCGGTCGGGCGTGGTGAAGTCGACCAGCTGCTTGTGGATGTAGGCGGCGTTCTGGCCGGCCAGTTTCGGGTTGGCGGCGATGGTCGAATTGCCGCCGGCGCCGTGGCAGGACACGCAGGCCGGAATGCCGCGCGCGGCATCGCCGTCGGCGAACAGGCTGCTGCCCTTGGCGGGATCGGCCTTGGCGACCGGCGCGGCGGCGGCGGGCTTTTTCTCTTCGGCGGCGGTAGCATTGACCGCCATGGCCAACATGGCGACGAGCAACGATTGTACTAACGGTGAAAATGCACGATTCATTCAGACACCTTGGACTAGTCAATAGGAGTGGCGAGATTGTCGCCGCCGCTGTCTTGTGCTACATCGGGCCCACCTTGCACGAAATATGCATGGCAACAATTCGTAACCCCTTATTGTACAATAGCTTTTCAGCGGTTCCGCTCCATTTTGTTGCTTTTTTCCCCACTCCATGTCCAAACTCTGGCAAGCCCGATTCTTTACGACCGTCAACCAACTGCGCGACCTTCCCGACACCACCATGCCGGAAATCGCCTTTGCAGGTCGCTCCAACGCCGGTAAGTCGACCGCCATCAACATTCTGTGCAATCAGAAGGGGCTGGCGTTCGCCTCCAAGACGCCGGGCCGCACCCAGCACATCAACTACTTCTCGATCGGCGGCGCCCACGTGGCCCAGCACCGCAAGGACCCGGTCATCATGGAGGAAATCGAGTGCCTGCTGGTCGACTTGCCCGGTTACGGCTACGCGGAAGTGTCCGGCTCGGCCAAGTTGCACTGGCAGCGTCTGCTGGGCGACTACGTGCAGCGCCGCGAGCAGCTGGCCGCGCTGATCCTCATCATGGATTCGCGCCGCCCGTTCACCGACCTCGACGTGCAGATGCTGGAATGGTTCGCGCCGACCGGCAAGCCGATCCACTGCATCTTGACCAAGGTCGACAAGCTCAACCGCAACGAGTCGGTCAACGTGCTGCGCCAGGCCAAGGCCAAGCTGGCCAGCTACGTCGATGAAGACGGCGTCGGCTTCCCGTTCACGGCGCAGCTGTTCTCGGCGCTCAAGCGGGTCGGCATCGAAGAAGCCAACGACAAGATCCTGGAACTGGCCGGCGTCACCGACGAGGTGGCTGCGGCCCAGGTCGCGCTGATCGACATGGAGGATGATGTCGAGCCGGACGGCGATGCCGAAGCGCAGGACGGCGCCGCGCCCGATACCGCATCCGACGCCGCGCCCGAGGCTTAAGCGCCCTTTTCACTTTTCTGGATTTCAAGCGATGCACAGTCCCCACGCCAGCGCCAACTTCCCCGCCCTGCGCATGCGCCGCATGCGCCGCGACCCGTTTTCCCGCGCGCTGATGCGCGAAAACGCGGTCACGGCCTCGGACCTGATCTACCCGGTCTTCATCGTCGAAGGCGTGAACCAGCGCGAGCCGGTGCTGTCGATGCCGGGCGTGGAGCGGATGTCGGTGGACCTGTTGCTGAAGGTGGCGCAGGAATGCGTCAGCCTCGGCATTCCGGTGCTGGCGCTGTTCCCCGTGATCGACGTGGCCAAGAAGACGCCGGACGGCATCGAGGCCACCAATCCGGACGGCCTGGTGCCGCGCGCCGTGCGCACGCTGAAACAGCACTTCCCCGAACTGGGCATCCTGACCGACATCGCGCTCGACCCGTACACCAGCCACGGCCAGGACGGCCTGATCGACGAGCACGGCTACGTCATCAACGACATCACCACCAATATGCTGATCCGCCAGGCGCTCACGCATGCCGAGGCGGGCGTCGACGTGGTGGCGCCGTCGGACATGATGGATGGCCGCATCGGCGCCATCCGCGCCGGTCTGGAAGAAAAGAATTTCATCCACACCCGCATCATGGCTTACTCGGCCAAGTACGCGTCGGCCTTCTACGGCCCGTTCCGCGACGCCGTCGGCTCGGCCGCCAACCTGGGCCAGGGCGACAAGAACACTTACCAGATGGACCCGGCCAACAGCGACGAGGCCCTGCGCGAAGTCGGCCTGGACCTGGCCGAAGGCGCCGACATGGTGATGGTCAAGCCCGGCATGCCGTATCTGGACATCGTGCGCCGCGTGAAGGACGAGTTCAAGGTGCCGACCTTCGCCTACCAGGTCAGCGGCGAATACGCGATGATCAAGGCGGCCGCGCAAAACGGCTGGCTCGACCACGACAAGGTGATGATGGAGGCGATGATGTCCTTCAAGCGCGCCGGCGCCGACGGCGTGCTGACCTACTTCGCGCTCGACGTGGCGCGCAAGCTCAAGGCGCTGGGCTGAGCACCCTCCCGCGACCAGACGACCGGATGCGCCGCGTTTAAACGGCGCGCTGATAGGCACGCTTGCTTATGGGCGCGCTTATCGGCTGGCGCCGCGGTGATATTCGGGGAACAATTCCAGCAGCAGGAAGGCGGTCAGCTCGGCCTCGTCTTCCTTGCGCGCGCTCATGATCTGGACCCGGCCCAAGCGGTGCGATTCCCATGGGAAGTCGCCGGTCTTTTCCTTGCGGATGATCTCGATCACCTTTTTCACGACGGCCGTTTCGATGTCGATGTCGCCGCCCTGGTCGACGTGCACCTGCTGGGTCCAGTTGCGTTTGAAGTTGGTGTTCCAGCCGCGGAATTTCACGTCGGCGCTGTGGAAGCTCTTGTCGATGGTGAACAGGCCGCCGCTGTCGTCGCGGTCGGCACCGCCGGAGTGGCCGCCCTGGGCGCGCGCGATATTGGCCTTGGCGATGCGGTTGCCGCGCTCGTCGGCCGTTTCCGGCGCCGGCTCGGACGGCGGCGCCGGGTTGGCGGCCTGGCGCTGGGCGCGGCGCTGGGCGATCATCTCGGCCATGTCCTGCACCGGCGGCGGCGTCATCGGCGCGACCACGGGCGGGACGTAGGTTTCCAGTTTCGGGCGGGCGGCGGCCGGCGGCGTGATGGTCGCGACGGCGCGGCGCTGCTGCGGCGGAGGCGGCTTGGCCTTGGCCAGCTCGGTCTTTTTCTCGGTCTTGTTCGGCTTGGGCTTCGATTGCGGCTGCGGCGTGATGTAGACCATCGTGCCTTCCGACGGCGGCGGGGTGCGATGGAAGGGCTCGCTGGGCTTGAGCAGGTAATACAGCACCGCCAGCAAGTGCAGGCCGACGGAGATGGCGATGCCGATCCGGTTCGATTTGCTGCGCTGTCCGTAGCCGCCCGTGTATTGCCCCGGCGGCGGCAAACGCTGGCCGCAGGTCTCACAGTACTCGTGGTCTGAATGGGTATGGCTGGAGTCGAGCAAAATAAAATCGAACTTTCTTGGTGCGAAGTCAACAAATGCGGCCATAGTGCCAGAGTCCGGCCATTTTGGGAACCGCGCCGAAAGGCCCGCCCGGCGCACAGTGTACTGTACAAACGGACGACGGCCGATACTGCCGGTAGCTTACAAGAGCTTAGTCTTTATGAATGTTACCGTATGTATCATGCGGCGGAAAAAACGCCGGCCGTCAACGCGCGGCGTAAAATTCCGGCACCACCAGGGTCACTTCGAGGCCGCCGTCCGGGTGGTTGGACAGGGCGACGCTGGCGCCGTGCTGTTCGGCGATGTTGCGGGCGATGGTCAAGCCCAGGCCGGTGCCGCCCGATTCGCGCGAGCGCGACGTTTCGATGCGGTAAAACGGCTCGAACACTTGCGCCATCTGGTCTTGCGCGATGCCGGGACCGCCGTCGCGGATGCTGATGCGGGCCGCGCCGGCCATCCTTTCCACGGCCACGTTGGCGTACTGGCCGTATTTGACGGCGTTGTCGATCAGGTTGACGAGGCAGCGCCGGATCGCCATCGGCCGGCCCATCAGCGCCATCGCGGCGCGGCCCTTGAGCGCCACTTGCTGGCCGGCGTCGGCGGCGTCGGCGCAGACGCTGTCGAGCAGCGCGTCGAGGTCGAGCGCCTGCATGGTTTCCGTGGTGTCCATGCTGCGCGCCAGGTCCAGGCCCTCCTTGACCATTTGCTGCATGGCCGACAAATCGTCGACCAGACGCTGCTGCAAGTCGCCGTCCGCCACTTTTTCCAGCCGCAGGCGCAAGCGCGTCAGCGGCGTTTGCAGGTCGTGGGTGATGGCGGCCAGCATCTGCGTGCGCTGGAAGATGTGCTGGCGGATGCGCGCCTGCATGGCGTTGAAGGCGGCGCTGGCCTGGCGGATCTCACTGGCGCCGGTCAGGGCCAGCGGCGGGTGGTTGATGTCGTTGCCGAGGTCCTTGGCGGCCTGGGCCAGCTGTTTCAGCGGGTGCATGGTCATGCGCGTGACGACGTAGGCCAGCACGGCGATGCTGAGCAGGAAAGGCAGCATGGACATCAATTCATTGCTGTTGCCGTTGGGCGGCGGACGCGGCGGCAGCACGGACAGGCGCAGCTGTTCGCCGTCGCGCATGCGCACGGTAATCATTTCGCAGGCGCCGCGCCACTGCGAGCGGCCGAACAGCGATGGCGGCGGACGCTTGGCGTCGCAGGCGGCGGGCCGCTCGCCCAGCGGCGTCAGCTGGAAATCGCTGCCCACGCGCAAGGCCAGCGCGGACGAGAACTCGGTCTGCGGCAGCGCCGGGCCGACGTCGGCGGCGCTGCCGACCGGGTCGAGCCGGATGGCGCCGCGGCTGGCCGCCTTCAGGTAATTCGGCCGCGCCAAGGCGGGCACGGCGTCGGCCGACAAGATCAGCTGCTCGGCCCGTTCCAGCGCGTGGAAGTCGCGGTAGCGTTCCAGCGCGTGCTGGCGTTCGCCGACTGCCAGCCACTGCGTCAGCGCGGCCGAGACCACGATGCCCAGCAGCAGCGCCAGGAAGACGCGTCCCGTCATCGAGCCCAGGAATGCCTTCACGCCTGCGACTCCACCGTCACCTGGCCGGCCAGCACGTAGCCGCCGTTGCGCACGGTCTTGATGATTTGCGGCAGGCGCGCGTCCTCGCCCAGCTTTTGGCGCAGGCGGCTGATCTGGATGTCGATCGAGCGGTCGAAGGGGTCGGCGTCGCGGCCCTGCGTCAGGTTCAGCAGCTGGTCGCGGTTGAGCACGCGGTTCGGATGTTCGAGGAAGACTTTCAACAAACGGAATTCGGCG
>NZ_JANXMI010000302.1 GCF_025354735.1 Rugamonas sp. | reverse complement strand
GGCGGCGGCGGCCGCAGCGGCGCCCGGCCCCGGCGTCATTACTTGGCGTCCTCGTTGCGGAACTCGACGTAGGCCTGGTCGCGCACCTGGCGCTGCCACGATTCGGTTTCTTCCTCGACCTTGCGTTCGCGGATGGCGTTGCGGGCCGCGTTGCGCTCGCGTTCCTTGGAGGCGTCGTCGCTCTTGCGTTCGATCACTTCGATCAAGTGGTAGCCGAAGCTCGTTTCGATCGGCTCGCTCACCTCGCCCGGTTTCAGCGCGTTCATGGCGCTTTCGAATTCGGGCACGGTGTCGCCCGGGTACAGCCAGCCCAGGTCGCCGCCCTTGGTGGCCGAGCTGTCGGTGCCGTACTGGCGCGCCAGTTCCTCGAAGGTGGCGGCCTTGTTGTCGAGGCGCTCCTTCAGTTCGACCAGCTTGCGCTTGGCGTCGTAGGCGCTCATGGTCGGGGTGACCTTGATGAGGATGTGGCGGGCGTGGGTCTGCTGCACGGCGGCGGCGGCGGCCGCTTCGGCCACGCTGCGCTTGTCGACCACCTTCAGGATGTGGAAACCGCCCACGCTTTTCATGATGGGCGTGACCTGGCCCGGCTTGAGCTTGGCGAGCGCTTCGGCGAACATGGGCGGCAGCCGGTCCGGGCTGCGCCAGCCGATTTCGCCGCCCTTGAGCGCGTCGGAGGCGTCGGAATAGGTGCCGGCCATCTTGGCGAAGTCGGCGCCGGTGCGCAGCTGGCGCATCACTTCCTCGGCCCGCACGCGGCGCGCGGCGATGGTGTCGGCCGAGGCGTTGTCCGGGATGCGGATCAGGATCTGCGACAGATTGAGCTCGAACTGCTCGGCGGCGGCGGCGGCCTGCTGGGCCAGATAGCTGTCGACCTCGGCGTCCGAGACCTGGACCTTGGCGTCGACTTCATGTTCGCGCAGGCGCTGCATGATGATTTCCTCGCGGATTTCCTCGCGGAAGGCGGCGTAGGGCGTGCCCTCTTTTTCGGTGGCGTCGCGCAGCTGCTGGACCGTCATCTTTTGCTGTTCGGCGATGCGGCCGACGGCGCGGTCGAGCATGGCGTCGTCGACGCGCACGCCCATTTCCTTGGCCATCTGCATCTGCGCACGCTCGACGATCATGCGTTCCAAAATCTGGCGCTGCAGGTCGGCGGCGTCGGGCATGGGCACCTTCTGCGCCGCCATGCGGGCCGACACGGTCTTGATGCGGGCGGCCAGCTCCTGCTTGGTGATGACGTCGTCGTTGACGATGACGGCGATCGAGTCGATGGCCTGGTTGCTGGTGGCCGGCACGGCGACGGCCGCGGTCGGCTTGGCGGCGACGGCCGGCACGTTCGCGTTCGCGCTGGCGCTGGTGGACTTGGCGTCGGCGGCCGGCGTGGCCGGGGCTTTCTTGCCGAACATGCTGCAACCGGTGGTGGCGACGCACAACACGAGTGCGGCGATGTTCAGGTGGTGCTTACTGGCATTACGCATAATGTAGAACACTCATCAGTCAAGGTAAAGTCAAGGTAGAAAAATCGAAAACGGCGCCACCGCCGGGGCTCAGCGGCCCTGGCCCTCGTTCAGGCGCTGGTAGCCGGGGATGCTGTTTTTCAGCGCCTCGAGCGGATTGCCGACGCCGAACTTGGACAGGCCGTTCAGCTCGAGCTGGAAGAAGATCGGCGTCGAGGCGTTGGTGGCCGTCGTCACGAAGCGCTGGGCGCCCATGCGGAAGACCCAGCAGTCGGCCTTGTATTCCAGGCCCATCAGGCTCTGGATGACCTTTTTGTCGAGCAGCGAGTAACTGACCCGCGCCACGCCGTACCAGCGCCGGCCCAGCGGCCACTGGCCGGAGACGTCGACGTTGCGGAAGCTGTTGACGGTGTTGCTGAAGCCCAGGTTGAGCACCTTCATCGGCGCCGGCCGCCACGCCAGCGACAGGCTGGAACTGGCGACCTGGCGCGCGCTCGTGTTGTACTGGACGGCGCTGTCGAAACTCCAGGTGTCGGAAATGCGGCCGGCGGCGGCCAGCAGCATGTCGGAGCGGGAATCGTTGACGGGGGTGGAGGCGTCGAGCTGGACGCGCTGGTCGGTGAAATAAAAGCGCTGGCCGAAGGCCAGGCGCAGGCGCTCGGCGCCGTTGGCCTCGAGGAAGCGCGACACGATGGCCGCCGTCAGTTGGTTGGCGTCGCCGATGCGGTCCGAGCCGACGTAGCGGTTTTCGGAAAACAGCTGGCTGAAGTTGAAGGTGGCGGCGGCGGTGTCGAAGTTCGGCAGCTGCGACTGGTCGCGGTAGGGCGTGTTCACATAGAACAGGCGCGGCTCCAGCGTCTGCGTCATGGCGCGGCCGAAGGCTTGCACGTCGCGCTCGAACACCAGGCCGGCGTCCAGCGAGCCGGTCGGCACGACCCGGGTCAAGTCCTGCGACTGCGCGCCCTGGAAGGGGGCCAGCTGGTAGCTGGCCGCGTTCAACATCAGTTTCGGCGTGATGAAGTAGCTGGAGCCGACGATGGGGTAGCTCACCTGCGGGATCAGCACTTCGCGGATGCCGCGTATCAGGTCGGGGTGCCAGAAGTGGGTGGCCTCGGCGTAGACCTGCCAGTCGAAGCCGCCGGCCACGTCGTACTGGGCCGCCGTGAAGTTGAGCGACGGCAGGCGGTCGTAGGGGCGCGGCACGAACAGCGAGGCGTCGGTGACGGCGGCCGGGTCTTGCAGCACCTGGTATTTCTGCACCCGCGCCGTGACCGACCAAAAGTCGCCGTGGTAGTCGGTGCGCAGCTCGCGCAGCAGCTGGCGCTCGGCCGAGCCGGCCACGGTCTTGGCGAAGTCGTTGGGGTAGTTGTCGTCCGAGGCGGCCCGCACGTTCCAGCCGAAGGACCAGTCCTTGGCCAGCGCCTGCTCGTGGCTGGAATTGATTTGCCAGCGGTCGGTGTTGGTCTGCTTGTCGTGCGGCAGGTATTCGAAGAAGGTGTCGCCGGCGTAGGTGCCGGCCTCGGTTTCGCCGATGTAGCGGGCGTTGGCGCCGAACTGGAAGCCGCGGCTGGGGATCAGTTTCGGGTACAGCGTCAAGTCGCGGTTGGGCGCGATGTTGACGTAATAGGGCACGAGCAACTCGGCGCCGCCCTTGGAGCCGAAGCCCGGCGTGGGCGGCAGCCAGCCCGAGCGGCGCGCGCCCGACAGCGAGAACGACATGGCCGGGGTGCCGAGGATGGGCACGTCCTTGAAATAGACCACGGTGTTGGTGGCGGTGCCGACGTCGCGGCCGGAATCGAGGTTCAGCGTGCTCGACTTCAGATACCAGTCCGGGTGCACGGCCTGGCAGGTGCTGTAGGTGCCGTCGATGACGACGGCCTCGTCCTCGTTGATGAAGTTGATGCGCTCGGCCGCGCCCTGGCCGGCGTTCATTTCCATCTTGTAGGTGGGGTCGGTGACATAACCCTGGCCGCTGTCCATGTTCAGCGACAAATGCTGGCCCGTGAAATAGTCGCCGTAGCGCCAGATGCGCACGCGGCCGTCGGCCTCGACTTCGTTTTCCACCTGGCGGAAGCAGGCCGTGTCGGCCTTGACCCGGGTCTTGTCCTTGACCAGCTCGGCGTCCTCGATCAGGGTCACTTCGCGGTCGGGGCGGCCGGTGATGTCCTCGGCCTGGATGGTGGTCGGCGCGTTGGGGTCGTCGACCCGCACCGGACGCGCCTTGGGCGTCTGGGCGTAGGACGGCACGGACGCGGCCGTGACCAGGGCCGTGAAGGCGTAAGCCCAGCGTTGCGAAGTGGGGGGCGGCGATAGCCAGCGCATGCAGCTCATGAAAAGTAGGGGTCGAACACCGGGTCAGGCACCATGACAGGCGATTTTTTGAGTTTAATCCCTTATTATATGGGAATTGTCACCTCACACCGGATTCCCGCCCAGCTTTATGTCTTTATTCTCCGAAATGCCCACCGACCCGCGCCTGGCCGCCCTGCACGCCTGGCTGTCCTCCCTCCAGCTGGTCGACGTCGCCGGCGCCCGCGTCGCCTCGGCCGACGCCAGCTTCCGCCGCTATTTCCGGGTCGACGTGCTGGACCAGCACCGCGCCAGCCTGGGCCCGACCCTGATCGTCATGGACGCCCCGCCCGAGCGCGAAAACGTGCTCGGCTTCGTCAAGGTCGACGAAATGCTGATCCACGCCGGCGTGTCCGTGCCGCGCATCGTCGCCACCGACTACGAGAGCGGCTTCGTGCTGATGTCCGACCTCGGCACCACCACCTATCTGCAGGTGCTGGACCACGACAACGCCTCGACCATGTACGCCGAGGCGCTGGAGGCGCTGCTGAAGTTCCAGCTCAGCAGCCAGCCCGGCGTGCTGCCCGAGTACGACCGCGCCTTCCTGCTGCGCGAGCTGAAGCTGTTCCCCGAGTGGTATATCGAAAAACACCGGGGCGCCACCCTGAGCGCGCAGCAATCGGCCGAGCTGGCCGCCGTGTTCGACGCCATCCTCGCCAACGTGACGGCCCAGCAGCAAGTCTATGTGCACCGCGACTTCCACTCGCGCAACCTGATGTGGATGGACGCCGGCAATCCCGGCGTGCTCGACTTCCAGGACGCGCTGTTCGGCCCCGTCACCTACGACGCCGCCTCGCTGCTGCGCGACGCCTATATCCAGTGGGACGAGGAGCTGGTGCTCGACTGGGTGATCCGCTACTGGCAGCAGGCCAAGGCGGCCGGCCTGCCCGTCAATCCCGACATCGACGCCTTTTACCGCGACTTCGAATTCATGGCCCTGCAGCGCCACCTGAAAATCCTCGGCATCTTCAGCCGCCTGCGGCACCGCGACGGCAAGGACGCCTACCTGGCCGACCTGCCGACCGTGCTCGATTACGTGCGCAAGACGGCCGGCCGCTACAAGGAATTGAAGCCGCTGCTGCGCCTGCTCGACGCCCTCGACAACACCGCGCCGACCGTCGGCTACACCTTCTAGGGCCGCGATGAAAGCCATGATCTTCGCCGCCGGACGGGGCGAACGGATGCGCCCGCTGACCGACACCTGCCCCAAGCCGCTGCTGACCGTGCGCGGCCGGCCGCTGATCGTCTGGCACATCGTCAACCTGGTGCGGGCCGGCATCACCGACATCGTCATCAACCACGCCCACCTCGGCGACGTCATCGAGCGCACCCTGGGGGACGGCAGCCGCTACGGCGCCCGCCTGCTGTACTCGCCTGAGACGACGGCGCTGGAGACGGCCGGCGGCGTCGCCCACGCCCGCCACCTGCTGGGCGAGCAGCCCTTCCTGGCCCTGTCGGGCGACCTGTATTGCCCGTATTTCGACTTCCGCCAGGTGCTCGACGTGTTGCACGACACGGATATGTGGGGCCGGCCCCACCCGGCCGAGCGGCGCGACATGGCCTGGCTCTACCTGGTGCCCAATCCCGTGTTCCACCCACAGGGCGACTTCGGCCTGAGCCTGTATTCGGTCAACAACGACGGCGAGCCCAAATGGACCTTCGGCAATATCGGCGTCTACCGGCCCGAGATGTTCGACGGCATCGCGCCCGGCGGCCATGCGCGGCTGGGGCTGCTGATCCGCGACTACGCGGCGCGCGGCCAGGTCGGCGGCGAAGTCTATGAGGGCGAGTGGCACAACGTCGGCACGGTGGCGCAGCTGGACGCCTTGAACGCGCCGCAGCGGCCCGGCACGCCCGGCGCCGGACGGCCATGAGCGGCGCCGGCACACCCGATCATGGCGGCGGCGCGGCCGATCATGGCGGCGGCGACGCGGCCGACTGGTCCGCGCGCCGCGCCCGCCTGATGGCGCAAATGGCGCAGGTGGCGCCGGGCGCGGTCGCCGTGCTGGCCACCGCCCCCGTCGTTCCGCGCAACGGCGACAGCGACTATCCCTACCGCCACGACAGCGCCTTTTATTATCTGACCGGGTTCACCGAGCCCGACAGCGTGCTGGTGCTGGTGGCCGCCCGCGGCGCGGCGCCGGCCCGCGCCATCCTGTTTTGCCGCGACAAGCACGCCGAGCGCGAAATCTGGGATGGCTACCGCCACGGCCCCGACGGCGCCCGCATGGCCTACGGCTTCGACGCCGCCTATTCCATCGACGAGCTCGACGCCGAGATGGCCGGGCTGCTGGCCAACGTCCCGGCCCTGTACTACGCGCTCGGCCACAGCGCCGCGCTCGACGCCCAGGTCAAGCGCTGGCTCGACCAGCTGCGCCGCCAGTCGCGCGGCGGCATCGAGGCGCCGGCCACGGCCCGCGACCTGTTGCCGCTGATCGACGAGATGCGCCTGTTCAAGGACGGCGCCGAACAGGCGCTGATGCAGCGCGCCGCCACCATTTCCGCCCTGGCCCACACGCGCGCCATGCGCGCCTCGCGCCCCGGCCTGTACGAATATGAAATCGAGGCCGAGCTGCTGTACGAATTCCGCCGCCATGGCGCCCAGTTCCCGGCCTACCCGCCCATCGTGGCCGGCGGCGCCAACGCCTGCGTGCTGCACTACCAGCAGAACCGGGCCCGCGTGCTGGACGGCGAACTGGTGCTGATCGACGCCGGCTGCGAACTGGACGGCTACGCCGCCGACATCACGCGCACCTACCCCGTCAACGGCCGCTACTCGGCGCCCCAGCGCACGCTCTACGAGCTGGTGCTGGCGGCCCAGCAGGCGGCGCTGGCGGCCGTGCGGCCCGGCGCGCGCTACGCCGGCATCCACGAGGCCGCCGTGCGAGTGCTGGCCCAGGGCATGCTCGACACCGGCCTGTTGCAGGCCCACGTGGTCGGCAACGTCGACGACGTCATCGCCGAGCAACGCTATCTGCAGTTCTATATGCACGGCACCGGCCACTGGCTGGGCATGGACGTGCACGACGTCGGCCAGTACCGCGACCTCGCCACGCCGTGCAAGCCGTCGCGGCCGCTACAGCCGGGCATGGTGCTGACGGTCGAGCCGGGCATCTATGTGCGGCCGGCCGCCGGCGTGCCGGAACAGTATTGGAATATCGGTATCCGCATCGAGGACGACGTGCTCGTCGGCGCCGCCGGACACACCGTCCTCAGCGCCGCCGCGCCGAAGACGGTGGCCGAGATCGAGCAATGCATGCGGGCCGCGCCATGAATATGAATAGGAATAGGAACGTGGCCGCGGACCCGAGCTCGGGCGCCGATACGGGTGCGGACCCGAGCGCGGGGCCCGGGTTCGATATCGCCATCTGCGGCGCCGGACCGGTCGGCATGGCGCTGGCCGCGCTATTGGCCCGACGTGGCATGGCGCCGTCCCGCATCGACCTGATCGACGCCAAGACCCTGGCCCAGGCCAGCGCCGATCCGCGCTCGATCGCGCTGTCGCACGGCAGCCGGCAAATCCTCGAAGAAATCGGCGCCTGGCCCTTGCCCGCCACCGCCATCCACCAAATCCATGTGTCCCGCAGCGGCCGCTTCGGACGCAGCCTGATCGACCGCGCCGAACATGGCGTGCCGGCGCTCGGCTATGTCACCCGTTATGGCGATCTGGTGACGGCGCTCGGCGCCGCCTGCGACCGCGCCGGCATCGCCAGTCTGCGCCCCGCCCGCGTGACCGATTACAGCGAGATCGAAGCCGGGCTCGCTCTCAAGTTGCAGCAGTTGCCGCAGTTGCCGCCATTGCCGCAATTGCCGCCATTGCCGTTGCCGCATACCGGGGATGACATGCCTGCCGGACGCACCGTGCGCGCCGCCATCATGGTCCAGGCCGAAGGCGGCTTGTTCGGCGATCAGCAGGGCAAGGCGCGCCGCCACGACTACCAGCAAACTGCCGTCATCGCGCAAGTGCGCAGCAGCGCGCCGCTGGCCCACCGCGCCTTCGAGCGCTTCACCGATGAGGGCCCGCTGGCGCTGCTGCCGCAGGGGGAGGAATATTCGCTGGTCTGGTGCGTGCGGCCCGCCACCGCGCAAACCCTGCTGGCACTGGACGATGGCGCTTTCCTGGCGCGGCTCGGCGCCGCTTTCGGCGCGCGCGTCGGCAGCTTCACGCACGCGTCGCCGCGCCTGGCTTTCCCGCTCGGCTTGAACGCCGATCCGGACCCGCGCGGCAGCGCCCGCTCCGTCGCCATCGGCAACGCGGCGCAGACCCTGCACCCGGTCGCCGGCCAGGGCCTGAACCTGGGCTTGCGCGATGCCACCGTGCTGGCCCGTCTGCTCGCCCACGACGCCACGCCCGCGCAACTGGCGCGCTTCACCGAACTGCGCCGCCAGGATCGGCGCCTGACCATGCGCCTGACCGATACCATGGCCCGCGTCTTCGCCAACGATACGCCGGCGCAGACGCTGCTGGGCCTGTCTCTGGCCGCCATCGACGTCGTCGCGCCCGCGCGCGGCCTGCTTGCCGAGCTCATGATGTACGGCAGGCGCTGAGGGTGCCGTAGTCCCTGCGCGGTCCGTAACGGGAAACTGTCTGAAATCCTGCGTCGTTCCATGTCTGGATTTGTCTGGAATTGTCTGCTTTTGTCTGGAAGTGCGATTGGGCTAGATTTTGGGGAACCTCATCGCCGCCATTGCGGTCTGATTTATAAAAGCAGACAGTTTCAGACAATTCCAGACAATTCCAGACAGTTCAACACAAAGGATTTCAGTATGATTCCCGTTACGGTTTCGCTGCAGCTACCCAGCCCTCTGCTCGTCGAATTGCTGGACTTTTTACGCGACAACGACGACGAGCAGGATTTATCGCAAGCGGCATCCGATGCCCTGCGCGACTGGCTGGACCAAAAAACCCACACGCCCCCGAAGCCAGCCCAAATGCAAACTCAGCCGCAGCCGCGCGGCTATCTGTGGAAATCGCTGTTTCTGCCGGAAGGCACGATGCTGAAAAAGTTTCTCAGCCGCGGCGACGACTGCGCCATCGTCGAAGGCGACCGCCTCATGTACCGGGGCAGCGCGGTCTCGCCCAACCAATTTGCCAGCTTCTTCAGCGGCTGCGTGCGCAACGCCTGGCGCGACCTGTCGATCTGGATGCCGCACGACCGGCACTGGAAATACGCCAGCGTCCGCCGCCGCGAAGCGCGCCAACAACAAGCGCAACAGTAATAGCAACAGCAGCAGTACCACCATCACCAACAACAACAACAGCCCGACCCGGCAGGCGCGGCGGCCACGCCTATGGCCGCCTCCACGCCCACATCAACGGCAACATCAGCGGCAACATCAGCGGCAACATAGCGGCAACATCAACGGACGTATCACCGCCGGCATACTAGCCCGCGCCGCCGTCAGCACACGGCTACACCAACTCATCCCGCTGGAACCTGCCCGAACGCCGGAAAATGCGCTTCCGCCCGGAAGACTCCGCCGTCGAATAAGCTTCCGGCCATGAAAAAGCCGCGCTCGTCCCGACGGACGGCGCGGCCCCAGTGCCAGCGGCGCAGCAACTTATTGCAGCAACTTATTCGACCGCCTTCACCATATCTTCGATCACCTTCTTGGCGTCGCCGAACACCATCATCGTATTAGCCTGATAAAACAAATCATTGTCGAGTCCCGCATATCCGGACGCCATCGAGCGCTTGTTGACGATGATGCTCTTGGCCTTGTACGCCTCCAGTATCGGCATGCCCGCGATCGGCGACTTCGGATCCTTGGCGGCCGGATTGACGACGTCGTTCGCGCCCAGCACCAGCACCACATCGGTCTGGCCGAACTCGCCGTTGATGTCCTCCATCTCGAACACCTGATCGTAAGGCACCTCGGCCTCGGCCAGCAGCACATTCATATGGCCCGGCATGCGCCCGGCTACCGGATGGATCGCATACTTGACGGTCACGCCCTTGTGCGTCAGCTTCTCGACCAGCTCCTTCAAAGAGTGCTGGGCCCGCGCCACCGCCAGGCCATAACCGGGCACGATGATGACGGTTTCCGCATTGCTCATGATGAAGGCGGCATCGTCGGCCGAACCGGCTTTCACCGGCCGCTGCTCCTGCGCGCCGGCCGGGCCGCCGGCCGCCGCGTCGCCGCCGAAGCCGCCCAGTATCACGTTGAAGAAGGAGCGGTTCATCGCCTTGCACATGATGTAGGACAGGATGGCGCCGCTCGACCCGACCAGCGAACCGGCGATGATGAGCATGGCGTTATTGAGCGAAAAGCCGATGCCGGCAGCGGCCCAACCCGAATACGAGTTCAGCATCGACACCACCACCGGCATGTCGGCCCCGCCGATGGGAATGATGATGAGCACGCCGAGCACGAAGGCGATCGCCGCCATGACGACGAACGGCGCCCACGCCGGCTCCACGCCGCCGGTGGTGACGAAGCCGATGCCGAAGCCGACCATCACCAGCGCCAGCACCAGGTTGAGCATGTGCTGGCCGGCGAAGCTGACCGGCGCGCCCTGGAACAGGCGGAATTTATATTTGCCCGACAGCTTGCCGAAGGCGATCACCGAACCGGAAAACGTGATCGCGCCGACAAAGGTGCCGATGAACAGCTCGATCCGATTGCCGAAGGGCAGCGCCTCGCCGGCGGCCGCGATGCCAAAGGCGTGCGGCTCGGACACGGCGGCCACGGCGATGCATACGGCCGCCAGCCCGATCAGCGAGTGCATGGCCGCCACCAGTTCCGGCATCTTGGTCATCTCGACCTTCTTGGCCAGCATGGCGCCGATGGCGCCGCCGACGACGACGCCGACCGTCACCAGCGCGAAGCCGAGTCCGCCCGTCGCCGATTCGGCCTTCAGCTTGAGGATCAGGGCCACCGTCGTCACCGCCGCGATCGCCATGCCCGACATGCCGAAGGCGTTGCCGCGGCGCGCCGTGGCCGGCGAGGACAAGCCCTTGAGCGCCTGGATGAAGCAGACCGAGGCGATCAGATACATCATCGTCACCAGGTTCATGCTGATGAAGCACATGCCGTGCTCGGCGCCGTTCATGGCTGCGCTCCCGGCTTGGCCTTGGCTTCTTTTTTCTTGAACATTTCCAGCATGCGCTGCGTGACGAGGAAGCCGCCGAAGACGTTGACGGCCGCCAGCGCCACGGCCAGCGTGCCGGCCACCTGGCCGATCCGTCCCTCGGTCAGCCCGGCCGCCAGCATGGCGCCGACGATGATGATGGCCGAGATGGCGTTGGTGACGGCCATCAGCGGCGTGTGCAACGCCGGCGTGACGGTCCAGACCACGTGGTAGCCGACATAAATGGCCAACACAAAAATAATCAGATTGATGATGGTATGACTGACTTCCATGACATTCTCCTGTTTTTTTACAGCTTATTTTTTGCTGATCTATAGGCTGATTTATTTGCGCAGCACCACACCGTCCGCGCACAGCAGCGTGGCCTTGATGATCTCATCCTCGCGGTCTATCTTCAGCGCGTGCTCGGGCGTGATGACGAGCTTGAGGAAGTCGAGCACATTGCGCGCGTACAGCGCCGACGCGTCGGCCGCCACCAGCGTCGCCAGGTCCGGCTCGCCGATGATGTGGACGCCGTATTTGGTCACCGTCTTGTTGAGCTCCGACAGCGGGCAATTGCCGCCCTGCGACACGGCCAGGTCGACGATCACCGAGCCCGGCTTCATGGCCTTGACCGTGTCCTCGGAGATGAGCACCGGCGCCGGCCGGCCCGGAATCAGCGCGGTGGTGATGATGATGTCGGCCAGCTTGGCGCGCTCGTGCACCAGCTCACCCTGCCGCCGCAGCCAGTCGGCCGGCATGGCGCGCGCATAGCCGCCGCTGCCCTGGGCGATGTCCTTTTCCTCGTCGGTCAGGAAGGGCACGTCGATGAACTTGGCCCCCAGCGACTCGACCTGTTCCTTCACGGGCGGGCGCACGTCGGACGCCTCGATGACGGCGCCCAGGCGCTTGGCCGTGGCGATGGCCTGCAAGCCGGCCACGCCGACGCCCATGATGAGCACGCGCGCCGCCTTGACCGTGCCGGCCGCCGTCATCAGCATCGGCATGAAGCGCTGATAGGTGTCGGCCGCCAGCAGCACCGCCTTGTAGCCGGCGATATTGGCCTGCGACGACAGCACGTCCATCGATTGCGCGCGCGTGATGCGCGGCACCGCTTCGAGCGCGAACGCCTGCAGGCCGGCCGCCGCCATCGCGGCCAGATTGTCGGCGTCGTAGGGATTGAGCATACCGATCAGTACCGTGCCCGGCGCCATCAGCGCGCGCCCGGCGGCGTCGGGCGCGCGCACCTTGAGCACCACCTCGGCGCCATAGGCCGCCGCCGCGTCGACGATGGTGGCGCCGGCCGCCGCGTAGGCGGCGTCGGTGACGGAAGCGGCCAGGCCGGCGCCGCTCTGCACCAGCAATTGATGTTGGGCCGCGAGCTTCTTGACGGTCTCGGGCGTCGCCGCCACGCGGGTCTCGCCCGCGCGCGTCTCGGCCGGTATGCCTATTCTCATGTTGCCTCCAATGAAATGAAAAACTGACACTAGAATCTAACACGGATTGCCCACCATTGCGCCATTGCCAAGCTTTTTAGACTGGCAAGTATGCTGCGCCGGCCACACGATATTTCCGCGCCGCCCTTGCGTTCTTTCAGGGACATCCCTTCTGTCCCCGCAGCGGCGGACCAACGCGGCGGCCAGAACAGGCTAAAATGTCGGCTCTTTCAAGGATGACACATGCCGCGTATCTGGAAACCTTCTGTGACTGTAGCCGCCATCATCGAGCGCGACGGCCTGTTCCTCATGATCGAGGAAGAGACCAGCGACGGCATCCGCATCAACCAGCCGGCCGGCCACCTCGACCCCTACGAGTCGCTGGAGCAGGCCGTGATTCGCGAAACGCTGGAGGAGACGGCGCACGACTTCACGCCGACGGCGCTGGTGGGCATGTATATGTCGCGCTACACATCGAACCGCACGGGCGAGGAAGTGACGTATCTGCGCTTCACCTTCTGCGGCACGGCCGGCCGGCAACACGACCGCCCGCTCGACGACGGCATCCTGCGCACCATGTGGCTGACGCGCGACGAACTGGCCGCCTGCCAGGAACGCCACCGCAGCCCCATCGTGCTGCAATGCGTGGACGAATACCTGGCCGGCCGGCGCGCGCCGCTGGAACTGCTGCACACCCACGCTTCGGTCTACAAGGAAGCCCCAACGACCCGCTTCGGCTAGTGGCGTGTTTGTACTATCACTGTTTGGTTTGGAATGAATGATGAGTAAGAAAAAAGTCGTGATCGGCATGTCGGGCGGGGTCGATTCCTCGGTCGCGGCCTGGATGCTGAAAGAGCAGGGCTACGACGTGGTCGGCCTATTCATGAAAAACTGGGAAGACGACGACGACTCCGAATACTGCTCGACGCGCCAGGACTGGATAGACGCGGCCAGCGTGGCCGACGTCATCGGCGTCGACATCGAAGCGGTCAACTTCGCCGGCGAATACAAGGACCGCGTGTTCGCCGACTTCCTGCGCGAATACCAGGCCGGCCGCACGCCCAACCCGGACGTGCTGTGCAACGCCGAAATCAAGTTCAAGGCCTTCCTCGACCACGCCATGCACCTGGGCGCCGACCTGATCGCCACCGGCCACTACGCCCGCGTGCGCCGGCAGGACGAACAATTCCAATTATTGAAAGCGCTGGACCACACCAAGGACCAGAGCTATTTCCTGCACCGCTTGAACCAGGCGCAGCTGTCGAAGACTTTGTTCCCCCTCGGTGAAATCCCGAAGACGGAAGTGCGCCGCATCGCCGAAGAACTGAAGTTGCCGAACGCGGCCAAGAAGGATTCGACCGGCATCTGCTTCATCGGCGAGCGCCCCTTCCGCGAATTCCTCAACCGCTACCTGTCCTACAAGCCGGGCCCGATGATGACGCCGGACGGCAAGGTGGTCGGCGAACACGTCGGCCTGAGCTTTTACACCCTGGGCCAGCGCAAGGGCATAGGCGTGGGCGGCATGAAGGCCTATAAAAATCCCGACGGCAGCAGCGACGCCTGGTACGTGGCGCGCAAGGACATCGTCAACAACATCCTCTACATCGTCCAGGGCCACGACCACCCGTGGCTGCTGTCGGCCGCCCTGCAGGCCGACCAGGCCAGCTGGATCGCCGGCGCCGCGCCGGCCGCCGGCGCGCTGTCGGCCAAGACCCGCTACCGCCAGGCCGACGTCGCCTGCGCCATCGCGCCCGACGGCGCCAGCGACTTCGCGCTCAGCTTCATGGACGCCCAGTGGGCCGTCACGCCGGGCCAGTCGGCCGTGCTGTACGACGGCGACGTCTGCCTCGGCGGCGGCATCATCGCCGGCTCGACCTTCGCCGCCGGCTAGGCGGCCGGCGCCGCCGCGCCAGCGCCGCCGGGCGCGTCCTGCGTTCCCGGCGCGTCCTGCGTTTCCTGCGCCGCCAGCGCCGCGCGCTGGCGCTTGACCATCGCGATCACCGTGTTGCGTATGGTATTGAGCACGGTGTCGGCCTTGAAGGGCTTGACGATGAAACCGTTCACGCCCATGGCGTGGCCGGCCTGCACGGTGGCCGCGTCGAACTCGCTCGACACCATGAAGATCAGCGTCTTCGGCCAGTTGGTCTTCATTTCGCGCACCACGTCGCCGCCGCTTTCGATCTGCTCGCGCGCGATGCAGACGATGTGGGGCTGGTGCTTGAGCAGCAGCGCCATGCCGCTGGCGCAAGTGTGGGTCTGGCCCACCACATCGTAGCCGCCGTCGAGCAACACCGTGTTGAGCAAGCCGCGCGCCACGGCGCTGGCATCGATAATGATGGCTTTTAACATCGTCAGACCTCGCTAAATTCGTTTCCTGGACGGCCGCTCAAAAGCGCTCCCAGGCCAGCATATTCCACGTCACGCCGACCCGCACATCCGTTTTCAATTGCACCAGCTGTCGAGAAAGATACAGCATTTCGCGCTCTTTTCGTAGGGTTTCGCCCAGCCCGTCCTTGAGGATGCCGGCCCCGGCCATGATGGCGTCCAGCCCGCCATAAGTGCGCAACAGCCGCGCCGCCGTCTTGACGCCGACCTTGGACACGCCGGGGATGCTGTCGGTGACGTCGCCCATCAGCGCCAGCAAGTCGGGCAGCTGCTCGGGCGGCACGCCCCATTTGCGCTCGACCCAGTCGCGGTCGTGCCACTCGCTCTTGAAATGGTCCCAGACCCGGGCCCCGTGCGCGATCAGGCCGTGCAAATCCTTGTCGGTCGAGGCCACGGTCGCCTCGCCGCGGCCCTCGGCCAGCCAGCGCGTGACGACGGTGCCGATGACATCGTCGGCCTCGACCTGCGGCAGCGACACCACGTGCAGGCCGAAGGCCGCCAACTCCTCATAAAAGCGCGGCAACGCCGCGCGCAGCGGCGCCGGCATGGGCGCGCGGCCGGCGCGGTAGCCGGCATACAAATCGTGGCGCCACGTGGACCCGCCGAAATCGAAGGCCGGCAGCACGTGGCTCGGTTCGTGGTCCGTGATGAGCTTGCGGAACGAGGACAGCGCGTGGCGCAGCGCGATCTCGGCCTTCTCGGCGCTGTCCGGTTCCGGGCTGGCCTCATAGACGCGGCGCACGATGTTGAGGCCGTCGATGGCGAGGAGTCTACCCATACAAAATCACCCGGGCGTGTAAAAACGGCCATTTTACCGCAGGCCGGCGCGCCGGCACTAGCGCCCGGCGCCGCCGGGGAAGAGCTGGTCGACCAGCTCGGTGATTTTATGGTCGGCGTTGATGAACTTGCCCATATTGCCGCCGGCATGCCGGGAGTCGTACACCGCCTCGCCGATCGGCTTGCCGTTGTTGTAGACCTTGATATCGGCATACGACATATACATGGCCAGGTCCCAGCGCCAGTTGGCGGTGTAGGTCGACGTGATAGGGCATTCGATGATCGAGGCCGTCGCCGGCAGCTGCCGCGCCACATAACCCTTGGTCTCCAGCGCATGCCGGTACGATTCGACGAAACCTTCGCGGACGGCCGGATTCTCGATCACGCAGACCTGCTGATCGGCGAAATGCTCGACCGGCTTGACCGTCTGCTGTATGGCGCAGCCGCTCAGCGCCACGCCGGAGATGAATAACAATACGCTGCGTGTCGCCATGGGTCCGTCCTATCCGATGTACTTGCTTTTGAAGCAAGCATCATACAGCACGAACATTCCCATGGGAAATTATCTTTTTGTTCAGCTCGCCAAATCGTAAGGCCCGCCCCGCTCCAGCGCGCGCTGGAACGCCGGCCGCGCGTGGATGCGGCTCAGGAAGGCCATCAACTGGGGGCGGCTCGCGTTGAGGCCGCCGCGCAGCACGGCCGCCTCCAGCGCGAAGCTCATCTGGATGTCGGCCGCGCTGAACTCGCCGCCGGCGAACCAGTCGCGCGCGCTCAACTCGCCCTCCAGGAAATCGAGGTGCTGCTCGATCTGCGGCGAAATATACGTGCCCTTGACCTTGCGCGCGATGGCGCGCGCGATCGGCTTGACGAAGAACGGCGCCGGGCTGGTCTCGACGCGGTCGAACACCAGCTTGAGCAGCAGCGGCGTCATCGCCGAGCCTTCCGCGTAGTGCAGGAAATAAGTCCAGCGCAGCCGCTCCGGCGTGCCGGCCGCCGGCACCAAACGGCCATGGCCGTAACGGTCCAGCAGATATTCGACGATGGCGCCCGATTCGGCCACCGTCGCGCCCGCGTCCGTGATGACGGGCGACTTGCCCAGCGGGTGGATGGCGCGCAGTTCCGGCGGCGCCAGCATGGTCTGGGGATCGCGCTGGTAGCGCACGATCTGGTACTCCAGGCCCAGCTCTTCAAGCAGCCACAGCACGCGCTGCGAGCGCGAATTATTCAGGTGGTGTACGGTAATCATCGATGGTCCCGGTGGTGCGGCGCGCCGCGATCATGCCAGCTTAACATTGTTGCCGCCCCGGCGGCGGCGCCTATGGCCGCGCCGCCCAAAGCGCAGTACACTGCCTGTGCCCATCGGCACCGCTGGCATCGCCGCAGCACCCCGCGCCACCCACCGGAGTTTCCATGCGTTTGTTTTCCGTCCGCTATCTCGCCCTCGCCCTGTCCGTCTTCGTACTGATCGCCTCGCTCGTGCTGTCCGACAGCCTGTGGCTGCCGCTGCTGGCCGCCGCCCTGACCGTCGTCGGCATCGTCGACATGGTGCAAACCAAGCGCGCGCTGCGCCGCAACTACCCCATCCTGGCCCATTTCCGCTTCTTCTTTGAGTCGATCCGCCCCGAGATCCGCCAGTATTTCCTCGAAGACGACACCGTCGCCACGCCGTTCTCGCGCAACCAGCGCAGCATCGTCTACCAGCGCGCCAAGCGCCAGACCGACAAGCGCCCCTTCGGCACCCAGCTCGACGTCTACGCCACCGGCTACGAGTGGATCAACCACTCGATCCAGCCGGCCACGATCGCCGACCACGACTTCCGCATCGCCATCGGCAACCACCCGGACTGCCCGCGCGCCCAGCCGTATTCGGCCAGCGTCTTCAACATCTCGGCCATGAGCTTCGGCGCGCTGTCGGCCAACGCCATCCTGGCGCTCAACGGCGGCGCCAAGATCGGCGGCTTCATGCACGACACCGGCGAAGGCAGCATCAGCCCCTACCACCGCGAGCACGGCGGCGACCTGGTGTGGGAAATCGGTTCCGGCTACTTCGGCTGCCGCAACGCCGACGGCACATTTTCGGAAGAAAAATTCATCGCCAACGCGACCACGCCGCAAGTCAAAATGATAGAACTGAAAATGTCGCAGGGCGCCAAGCCCGGCCACGGCGGCGTGCTGCCCGGCTCCAAGGTGACGATAGAAATCGCCACCACGCGCGGCGTCATGCCGGGCCAGGACTGCGTCTCGCCGGCCGCCCACAGCGCCTTCTCGACGCCGCTGGAAATGCTGGCCTTCATCGACCGCCTGCGCACGCTGTCGGGCGGCAAGCCGACCGGCTTCAAACTGGCCATCGGCCACCCCTGGGAATTCTTCGCCATCGTCAAGGCCATGCTGGCCACCGGCATCGTGCCCGACTTCATCGTCGTCGACGGCAGCGAGGGCGGCACCGGCGCCGCGCCGGTCGAGTTCACCGACCACGTCGGCACGCCGCTGCAGGAAGCGCTGCTCATGGTGCACAACACCCTGGTCGGCGCCAACCTGCGCGACAAGGTCAAGATCGGCGCCTCCGGCAAGATCGTCACCGCCTTCGACATCGCCCGCACCATCGCGCTCGGCGCCGACTGGTGCAACTCGGCGCGCGGCTTCATGTTCGCGCTCGGCTGCGTGCAGTCGCAAAGCTGCCACACCGACCGCTGCCCGACCGGCGTGGCGACCCAGGACCGCGACCGCCAGCGCGCGCTGGTCGTGCCCGACAAGACCAACCGCGTGGCCCACTTCCACGAAAACACGGTCAAGGCGCTGGCCGAGCTGATCGCCGCCGCCGGCCTCAGCCACCCGTCCGAACTGCGGCCACACCACCTGGTGCGGCGCATTTCCCCCAACCAGGTCAAGCTGGCGTCGGCGCTGCTGCCGTATCTGGAGCCGGGCCAGCTGCTCGACGCCACCCAGCTGTCGCGCATGCCACCCGTGTTCGGCCTGTACTGGCCGGTGGCGCAGGCCGAGTCCTTCCACGCGCTGGAAAGCTAAGACTTAGCCAGCAGGCCGTTGCGCTCGGCCCACTCGCGCAGCGCGCCGTTGATGTGGCGCTGCCATTCGTGGCCGGTCCTGGTGTAGGCATCGACCACCTCGCGGTCGCACCAGTGCAGCAACTGCTCTTCCAGCTTTTCGTATTCCGCCCACGGCTTGAACTGGGCCAACTCCTCATCGGTCGGCAATATCGTATCGGGATCGTCCATGGCGGCCGCCGTGATCGCGGCATCCTCCTCGGGGGTGACATAAATGAGCTTATCTGTTCTGGACATAGCGTTTTTCCTCCCTGTCATTCGCTTTACGTAAGCTGATAATTCTTCGTTTCCCCTTGCGCCACACGAAGACCACAAAATACAGGCGCAGACCGATACGTCCCGTCCCGCACTGGCGCGACTCACCGTAATTATGCCGTTGATCGAGCCACAGGTCGGCATACTCCCAATCAAACCGGCGCGCGTCCGCCAGCGAGATGCCGTGCTTGCGCCGGTTCAGCTGGTCTTTCAGGGGATCGAAAGTAACCTCTGTCATTTAGAGTATCCGCTGCGATTGAAAGTTCAATCGGGTGAACGGATACAGTAATGAAACCGCGCGCGACGCACTTGCGCC
>NZ_JANXMI010000272.1 GCF_025354735.1 Rugamonas sp. | reverse complement strand
GTTTGCCGCGCAGTCGGAGTGCCACTTCGCTGGCAACACGTCCGAGGACTTTGTCCGTCGCGTCAATCACGAACCAATCGCGCTGGACTTCATGTCCTTTAGCGGAAAATGTTTTCATGTTGACTTCCTAAATAAATAACACACGCTCATATGGTGGTTCCGCCATTGCTTCAGCGGACTCGGCCTTTTTGTATATTCTTTCCTGAGCGAACGGAAAGCCGACAATTATAAGCGCAAACTGCCGCCGCCGTCAAGGTCGGCATGCGCCCGCACCGGCCTCCGAGCGTGGCGCAGACTGGCTTGCCGGGCAGGCGCACCGGCGGCGCCGGACTCCATTACAATATGAACAAAGTTCTTGTTACGGAGAAAATCATGGAATGCAAAGTCAGCTGGAACGGCCCGTCCGGGATGAGTTTTTTGGCGCAAACCGGCTCCGGCCATTTGGTCACGATGGATGGCGCGCCCGATGGCGGCGGCCACAACCTGGCGCCGCGGCCGATGGAAATGGTCTTGCTCGGCACCGGCGGCTGCACCGCCTATGACGTGGTGCTGATCCTGAAGAAAGGCCGCGAAGACGTGCGCGGCTGCGAGTGCACGCTCAAGGCCGACCGCGCCGACACCGATCCGAAAGTGTTCACCAAGATTCATTTCCACTTCACCGTCAGCGGCAAGAACCTCAAGCCGGCCACGGTGGAACGGGCGATCGCGCTGTCGCACGACAAATACTGCTCGGCGTCCATCATGCTGGCCAAGACGGCCGGGATCACGCACTCCTTCGAGATCGTCGAAGTCTAGCGCCAGGCTTAAATGTAATACGCGCTGCCGGTCATGAGCTTGGCCATCGCCGTCATCGCCAGCCTGACCGGGGCCGGCGCGGCGGCCGCGCCCAGCGCCTGGGCCGCCGCGCCGTGGGCGATTTCATCGACCCGCATCTGCTCGACGATCGCGCGCGACTTGGCGTCCTGTGGCGGCAACTGGTCCAGGTGGCTGGCCAGATGGGCTTCGACCTGGCGCTCCGTTTCCACCACGAAGCCCAGGCTGCGGGCGTCGCCCAGATAGGCGGCGACCGTGCCCATCGCATACGCGCCGGCGTAGAACAGGGGATTGAGCACGCTGGTGTGGGAACCGAGTTCGCCCAACCGCTGCGCGGTCCACGCCAGATGGTCTTGCTCCTCGCGCCCGGCCTGCTCGAATTGCAGACGCATCGCGTCGCTGCGGGCGAAGCGCGCCTGCGCGTTGTACAAGGCTTGCGCGCACACTTCGCCGACGTGGTTCACGCGCATCAGGCCGGCGCTGTGGCGCTGCTCGGACTCGCTCAGCGGGCCGGCGGCGGCGTGCACGGCCGGGCTGGGCCGCGACGCCGGGGCGACGCCGGCGATCACGCGCAGGGCTTGGTCGGCGCCCGACAGCAGGCGGTCCAGGGGGGAGTGGTAGCGGTTCGCGGCCATGGTCGTTGTCATCCGTCTGAAACAAAAGCATCATTATAAAAGCAGGGGCCCGCACCGTGGCGCGGCGAATGGGAACGAGCATGCGAAGAATGCGACGAGCGCGACGGCCGCGTGGCGCTCAGCCGCCGTTGCCGTCGGCTTCCTCGCGCAGCAGGCGCTGGCGCTCGATCCAGTCCGCCACCGGTCCCCGCACGTCGATCTTGGAAATATCCTTGGCCACGCCCAGGTTCAATCCCAGCAAGAACGGAATGGTATCGACCGGCACTTCCGGACAGTGCAACGCGAACGCGGCCGTGAAGCGCGGCGCGGCGATCACGTCGACGACCTTTTCGCCGCTCATGAATTGCAGGATGCTGGTGATGCTGTGGCCCTTGCCCAGCGTGCGGTAGATGAAGCGGTTGTAATCGCGGTCGATGTGCTTGAAGTCCAGCGTTTCCTTGGTCATCAGGCTGGCCAGGTAACACAAGCCCAGGGCGACGCGGAAAAAACCGGTCGCCTCGCTCTTGCTGGTGCCGCAGCGCATGACCGCCCGCACTTTATCCTGCATCGCCCCATCCATCCGTTCACCCGTCCTCACTACTGCACGGCGCGGAAACATTCCGCGCTCACCGCGACTATAGCAAGCCATAGCCTGTTTTGGTTTGCACGGTAGAATTTTTACCCGCCACGTCGGAAAATGTTCACGCCGGTATTGTTCCGCAATTGAAGCCGCCGCCACCTTGCCATTTTGACCAGCGGATGGGCGGCCGCCACGCCCCGCGCTCCAGGCGCCGCTATGTGCAGTCTGGCGCGTCCAAAACGCGGCCCGTCGCAATGGCGCCCCTATTCTGTCGCAAATTCAATACAATGCCATCATGTGAAAAGCGCATGGCCGTGCAGAAACGCCCAGCCGCTGCGCCGCACCGCCGCATCCTCAGGAGTCAGTAATGGAATTACGCATCCAAAATTTGTCCAAGACCTATGGCAACGGCGTCGTCGCCCTGGACAATATTTCGCTCACCATCCCGGCCGGGATGTTCGGTTTGCTCGGCCCCAACGGCGCCGGCAAGTCGACGCTGATGCGCACCCTGGCCACCCTGCAGGAATGCGATACCGGCTCGGTGTTCCTGGGCGATATCGACGTGCTCGACGAAAAAGATGAAATCCGCCGCCTGCTCGGCTACCTGCCGCAGGACTTCGGCGTCTATCCCAAGGTGACGGCTTACGAAATGCTGGACCACTTCGCCGTGCTCAAGGGCTTGAGCGGACGCGGCCGACGGCGCGAGGTGGTCGACGGCCTGCTCCAGCAAACCAATCTGTTCGACGTGCGCCACCAGCGCCTGGGCGGCTTTTCCGGCGGCATGAAGCAGCGCTTCGGCATCGCCCAGGCCCTGCTGGGCGACCCGAAACTCATCATCGTCGACGAGCCGACCGCCGGCCTCGACCCGCAGGAGCGGGTCCGCTTCCACAACCTGCTGTCCGACATCGGCGAGGACAAGACGGTGATCCTGTCGACCCACATCGTCAGCGACGTGGCCGACCTGTGCGCCAACATGGCCATCATCAACAAGGGCCACTTGCTGCTGTGCGGCCCGACCCAGGAATTGATACACGAGGTGGGCGACAAGATCTGGGCCCGTTTCGTCGACAAGAAAGAGCTGGCCATGTTCCAGCAGCGCCACGCCGTCATCTCGACGCGGCTGCTGTCGGGCCGCACGCTGATCCACGTCTACAGCGACAGCGATCCCGGCGATGGCTTCGAGGAAGCGCTGGGCGACCTGGAGGACGTTTATTTCGCCACCATCGCCGGCCGCCACCGCGCCGCGCCGCACTGCGATTAGGGCGGCCATGTACGCGATCGCCTCCTTCGAAGCGCGCCAGCGGCTCAAGCTGCTGTCCACGTGGACCTATTTCGCCATGTTCCTGCTGCTGGCGCTGTTGTGGACGGCGGCCGAGGGCGGCGTCATCAAGCACGCCAGCGTCAGCTTCGGCGGCCGCCTGACGGTCGACGCGCCGCGCTCGCTGATGCTGACGGCCAGCTTCCTCGGCTCGATGGGCGTGGTCGTCATGGCGGCCATGATGGGCCGCTCGGTGCAGCAGGATTTCGAATACGAGATGCAGCACTTCTTCTTCAGCGCGCCGATCAAAAAATACCAGTACATGCTGGGCCGTTTCCTCGGCGCCTACCTGACGCTGGCCATCGTCTTCCTCAGCATTCCGCTGGGCACCTGGCTGGGCACCTACGTGCCCGGCATCGACGCCGACCGCATCGGCCACGTGTCAGCGCTGGCCTACCTGATCCCCTATTGCTGCTCGGTGCTGCCGAACATCTTCATCTTCGGCGCCATCTTCTTCGTGCTGGCCGCGCTGACGCGGCGCATGTTGCCGGTCTACGTCAGCAGCGTCGTCATGCTGATCGGTTACATGGTGGCGCCGGAACTGGCGCGCGACCTCGACTACAAGACCCTGGCCGCGCTGATCGACCCCTTCGGCACCTGGGCCGCGATCCGCCTCACCGAATACTGGCCGGTGGCCGAGCGCAACACGCGCCTGGTGCTGCCCGAAGGCGTGTACCTGCTCAACCGCACGCTCTGGTCCTCGTTCGCGCTGGCCGTGCTGATGCTGGGCTACTGGCGCTTCCACTTCGTGTCGACGGCCGACAGCGGCGCCGATCCGCGCGGCGAAGGCGCGGCGCCGCAGCGTCTGTCCGACACGGCCAGCAACACCAGCGAGGCGCCCGACTTCGCCGCCCGCAGCCTGGGCCGTCTGCTGCTGGGCATGAGCTGGCTGAACCTGCGTGAAACGTCGAAGAATATCTACTTCCTGGTGCTGGTGCTGGCCGGTGTGCTGACCATGTATGCCGGCGCGCTCGACCTCGGCTCCATCCTCGGCACCAACACCTATCCCGTCACCTACCAAATGCTGGACATGGTCGGCAGCGCCTTCTCGCTGTTCATGCTCGTCATCACCACCTTCTACGCCGGCGACATGGTGTGGCGCGAACGCGAAAACCGCATCGCCCAGATGTTCGACGCCCTGCCCATACCCAGCTGGCTGCCGCTGCTGGCCAAGCTGTTCGCGCTGATCGGTTTGCAGGCGCTGCTGCTGCTCGTCGTCATGTTGTGCGGCATGTCGATCCAGGTCTTCCACGGCTACTTCCAGCTCGAACCGGGCTTGTACCTGCAACAGCTGTTCCTGATCCAGCTGCCGCAGTACGCGCTGCTGGCGGTGCTGGCCATCGCCCTGCAAGTGCTGCTGAACCACAAATACCTGGCCTACTTCGCGATGATCTTGTATTACGCGGCGACCGCCACCTTCAGCTCGCTCGGCCTCGACCATCCGATGCTGCTGTACGGCACCTCGCCCAGCTTCCTCTATTCGGCCATGAACGGCTACGGCCACTTCCTCGCGCGCGAACGGTGGTTCGAGCTCTACTGGGGTGGCGCCGCGCTGCTGCTGGTGATGGCGGCGCTGCTGTTCTGGGTGCGCGGCACCAACGACAGCTGGCGCCAGCGCGTGCAGCTGGCGCGCCACGCGCTGACGGCGCCGGTGCTGGCCATGCTGGCGGTGGGCGTGCTGATCTGCGGCGGCGCCGGTGGCGTGCTCTACTACAATCTGCACCTGGCCAACGTCTACAAGTCGGCCTACCAGAAAGACGCCGACCGCGCCGACTACGAACGCCAGTATAAAAAATTCGCCGTGCTGCCGCAGCCGCGCATCGTCGACGTCCAGCTCAACGTCGACCTCACGCCCGAGCAGCGCCGCATGCACGTGCGCGGCCACTACCTGCTCAGCAACCGGGGCGCCGTGTCGGTGAGCGACATCATCGTCTCGCAGGACGTCAGCGCCGCCATCGTCGCCATGCGCTTCGACCAGCCGGTCCGCCCCGGCCTGCGCGACGCCGCGCTGGGCCTGTACAGCTACAAGCTGAGCAAGCCGCTGGCGCCGGGCGCCACGCTGCCGCTGGACTTCGAACTCGACTTCGCGCCCAGGGGCGTGCTCGGCCTCGGCCAGGACACGCCGGTGGTCGGCAACGGCACCTTCGTCACCAACGCGCTGCTGCCGCACATCGGCTACCAGTCGGCGCTGGAACTGACCGACGACCGCGACCGCAAGCGCCACGACCTGGCGCCGCGCGCCGCGATGGCCGAGCGCGACAGCGCCGCCGGCCTGGCCAACAACGGCGTCAGCAACGACGCCGACTGGATCAGCTTCGACGCCACCGTCAGCACTACCGCCGACCAAACCGCCGTCGCGCCGGGCACGCTCGAACGCGACTGGAGCGCCAACGGCCGCCACTACTTCCACTACAAGATGGACCAGCCCATCCTGAACTTTTACGCCATCGAATCGGCGCGCTACGCGGTGCGGCGCGACTGGTGGCAGGACGTGACGATAGAGCTCTACTACCATCCCGGCCACGAATACAATCTGGACCGCATCGCCCACGGCGTCAAGGAAGCGCTCGACTACGACACCCGCAATTTCGGCCCCTACCAGCACAAGCTGGTGCGCATCGTCGAGTTCCCGCGCTACGCGAGCTATGCGCAGTCTTTCCCCAGCACGATACCGTACTCGGAAAGCCTGGGCTTCATCGCCAAGGTCGACGATAAAAACCCCAAGGACATCGACTACCCCTTCTATGTCACCGCGCACGAAGTGGCGCACCAGTGGTGGGGCCACCAGCTGGTGGCCGGCAACACGCGCGGCGCCACGGTGCTGAGCGAAACGCTGGCCGAATATTCGGCGCTGATGGTGATGAAGAAAAATGTCGGCGCCGGCAAGATGCGCCGCTTCCTGCGCTACGACCTCGAAAAATACCTGCTCGGGCGCGCCATCGAAAACAAGAAGGAGTTGCCGCTGGCCGACAATGAAGACCAGGATTACATCCAGTACCGCAAGGGCAGCCTGGCCATGTATCTGCTGCAAGACATCCTCGGCGAAGCGAAAATCAACGGCGTGCTGCGCGCGCTGCTGCTCCAGCACGGCCACCAGGGCGCGCCCTACACCAGCGTGAACGTGCTGGTCGACGCGCTGCGCAAGGTGGCGGCGCCGGACCGGGCTTACCTGATCGACGACCTGTTCGAGGCCATCGTGCTGTATGAAAACCGCGCCGTCTCGGCCACCGCCCGCAAACGCGCCGACGGCAAGTACGACGTCACGCTGGCCGTGCACGCGGCCAAGATGCGCGCCAGCGCCACCGGCGAGGAAAAAGATGTGCCGCTCAAGGACTGGATCGACATCGGCGTCGACGACAAGGACGGCAACAGCCTGCTGCGCGAGCGCAAGCTGATCGAGCGCCGCGACAGCAGCTACACGGTGACCGTCAGCGGGCGCCCGGCCAGGGCCGGCATCGACCCGGACAACAAGCTGATCGACCGCAAGCCGGACGATAATATGATCGCCGTGGAAATCGACGCGCCATAAAAAATCCCCGCCGGCTCCGGCGCGGCGGGGATGCTTGGGCGGCGGCGCGGGGCCGCGGCGCTACTTAATGCGACGCCGGAATCAGGCCCGCAGGCGCAGCGGCGTCGCCTCGTTGAGCTTGAAGACGGCCACCACCTGGGCCAGCGCGTCGGCCTGTTCTTGCAGCGACGCGGCGGCGGCGGCGGCCTCTTCCACCAGCGCCGCGTTCTGCTGCGTCACCTCATCCATCTGACCGATGGCCTGGTTGACTTGCTCGATGCCGGAACTCTGCTCGACGCTGGCCGACGTGATCTCGCCCATGATGTCGGTGACGCGGCGGATGCTGTCGACCACTTCGCTCATCGTCATGCCGGCCTGGTTGACCAGCGCGCTGCCGGCGTCGACCTTGTCGACCGAATTGCCGATCAACTCCTTGATTTCCTTGGCCGCCGCCGCGCTGCGGTGGGCCAAATTGCGCACCTCGGTGGCGACGACGGCGAAACCGCGGCCCTGCTCGCCGGCGCGCGCCGCTTCGACGGCCGCGTTCAAGGCCAGGATATTGGTCTGGAAGGCGATGCCGTCGATGACGCTGATGATGTCGACGATCTTGCGCGACGAGGCGTTGATGGCGTCCATGGTATCGACCACCTGGGCCACGACGGCGCCGCCGCGCTGCGCCACTTCGGACGCGCTCATCGCCAGCTGATTGGCCTGGCGGGCGTTGTCGGCGTTTTGCTTGACGGTGGAGGTGAGCTCTTCCATCGACGAGGCGGTTTCCTCCAGGCTGCTGGCCTGCTCCTCGGTGCGCGACGACAGGTCCAGGTTGCCGGACGCGATCTCGCTCGACGCCGTGGCGATGTTCTCGGTGCCGCTGCGCACTTCGTGCACGATCTCGACCAGGCCATCGTTCATGGTCTTCAGCGCCAGCAACAGCCGCCCCGTTTCATCCTGCGACTCGACCACGATGTGGCTGCGCAAATCCTTGCCGGCGACGGCGATGGCGATATCGACGGCGCGGCCCAGCGGCAGCACGATGCCGCGCGTGAGCCACCAGGAACACGCCACGCCCAGCAACAGCACCACGACGCCGAGGCCGATCATGAAGTGGCGGCTGTGCTCGTACACGGCCTCGATTTCCGCCGCCTTGGCGTCGATGGTGGCGCGCTGCATGTCGAGCAGGCCGCGCAGCGCTTCCAGATACGTTTTCGATTCGGGAATAAAGGTCTGGTCCATCAGCGCACTGGCTTCGTCGACCTGGCCGGCCGCCTTCAGCTTCGCGATGTTCTCGCGCGCGCCCAAGTACAGCTTGCGGTGCACCAGCATCTGCTCATACAGCTTCTTTTCGGCGCCCTCCTCGATCAGCGGCACCACTTTTTTCTGCAACTCCTCGACTTCCTTGGTGCCGCTGGCCGTGTCTTCGGCAAAGAACTTGCCCAGCGCCGGATCGCTGCTCTTGGCGATGGCCGAGGTGCGGCGCACGCCCGTGTGGATCACGCGATACCAGTCGCTAATCATGCGCTCCTTGGCCAGCGGTTGCTGCATCATGTCGCGCGTGGCCTCGGCCACGGTCTGCATGTGCGCGATGCCGATATAGGTCATTAATGCCATAAAGGCAAGTATCAAGCCAAAGCCTGCGGCCAGGCGGGTGCCGATTTTAAGATTTTTCATGGTAGCGACTGCTGCAAAGAGTAAAAAGTGGTGGCGCGTTGCGTCTCGTGACAGCAGGAATACAGGTCACGGAGGAAGAAGTTGCCTTGAAGTATCGACACCTTACCACGTCCGATCGCATCACGTCCGACGCCGCTGCGGGTTTAGATTTCAAATAAGCAATCAAAACGTCCCTGCATAATACGCCGTTGACAGTGCTCAGGGGCATGATGTGGCGCGGCGACGCGGAAAAACCACGCTGAAGAATTACGTTGGATAATTATGCCGAGTATTCGCGCCGAAGAATTCAGCTGAAGCATTCGGCTCGATCACTAGGCCGGCAGCCGCGGCCTCTGCGGCGCGCGGTGCGACACGGCGTCGGCCAGCTTGAAGACGCTGACCACGTGGGCCAGCGCATCGGCCCGCTCGTGCAGCGACGCGGCGGCGGCCGCCGCCTGTTCGACCAGCGCGGCGTTCTGCTGCGTCACTTCATCCATGTGGCTCATGGCTTGGTTGACCTGTTCGATGCCGGCGCTCTGCTCCATGCTGGCGGTCGTGATTTCGCCCATGATATCGGTGACGCGCCGGATACTGTCGACAACCTCGCTCATCGTCATGCCAGCCTGATTGACCAGCGCGCTGCCGGCGTCGACCTTGTCGACCGAATTGCCGATCAGCTCCTTGATTTCCTTGGCCGCCGCCGCGCTGCGGTGGGCCAGGTTGCGCACTTCCGTGGCGACGACGGCGAAGCCGCGCCCCTGCTCGCCCGCGCGCGCCGCCTCGACGGCCGCGTTCAAGGCCAGGATATTGGTCTGGAAGGCGATGCCGTCGATCACGCTGATAATATCGACGATCTTGCGCGACGAGGCGTTGATCGCATCCATCGTGCCGACCACTTCGCTGACCACGGCGCCGCCGCGCTGGGCCACGGCCGACGCGCTCATCGCCAGCTGATTGGCCTGGCGCGCATGGTCGGCGTTTTGCTTGACGGTCGACGTCAACTGTTCCATCGACGACGCCGTTTCTTCCAGGCTGCTGGCCTGCTGCTCGGTGCGGGCCGACAAGTCCAGGTTGCCGGCCGCGATTTCGCTCGACGCGGTGGCGATGCTTTCGGTGCCGGCGCGCACTTCGGCGACGATATCGACCAGGCCGTCGTTCATGCTCTTGAGCGCGGCCAGCAAACGCCCGGTCTCGTCGCGGGAATCGACGGCGATGTCGCTGCGCAAATCCTTGCCGGCCACGGCCACGGCGATCTGCACGGCGCGGCCCAGCGGCACGACGATGCCATGCGTCAGCCACCAGGCGCAGGCGGCGCCCAGCAGCAGCACGGCCAGACCGAGCGCGACCATCACGTTGCGGCTGTGCTGATACGTGTCTTCGATGCCGGCGGCGTTGGCGTCGATGCGCTTGCGCTGCAAGTCCAGCAAGCCGCGCAGCGATTCCAGATAGGCCTTGCCGTCGGGGATGAAGTGCTGTTGCAGCAACTGGTCCGACTCCTCCAGCTTGCCGTCCTTTTTCAGCGCCACGATGCCGTCGCGCGAACTCAGGTAGCGTTTGCGGTTGGCCAGCATGTCGGTGAACATCTGCTTTTCCGGCGCCGTGTCGAGCAAGGCCTCGACATCGTGCTGCAAGGCGTTGACTTCCTTGGTCGAGGCCGCCGTATCCTCGGCGAAGAACGGGCCCAGCGACGGATCGTTGCTCTTGGCGATGGCCGAGGTGCGGCGCACGCTGGTGTGGATCAAGCGATACCAGTCGCTAATCATGCGCTCCTTGGCCAGCGGCTGCTGCATCATGTCGCGCGTGGCGTCGGCCACCTTTTGCATGTGGCCGATGCCGATCGCCGTCATCAGCATCATCAAGATCAGCACCAGGCCGAAACCGCCGGCCAAGCGCGTGCCTATATTCAGATTTTTCATGGATATGCCCGGCAAGGAGTGGATGGGGACAGCGGTGCGACTGATGCGACTAACAATGGGCGAAGAAATTGCCCTGAAGAATCAGTAGCTTACCACGACCGCCTATTCCATGCCGGCACGGACCGGAAACGCGTCTAACCGTCTCAGGCCGTGGTCTTCAAGGTCGCCACGATGCCCTGGTCGAAGGAGGACGATACGACCACGCCGGCCAGCGAGGGATTGGACTTCAGGATGGTGGACCAGTTGGTTGAGGTGTCGGTCGATGCCAGGCCCTGGACGGCGCCGCTGCCGTTGTAGATGCCGGACGCGGACGGGCTGGACGAGATCGAGCCAATGATGGCCGAGTCCGCAATCTGCTGCGCCGTCGGCGGCGTCGACGCGGTGGCGTCGGTACCAGTGCCGTCACCTATGGTCACACCACCACTGCTGCCGTTGCCAGGCGGGGTGGCGGTGCCGCTCGCCGCACCGGCTTGCTGCAAGGAGGACAACAAACCGCTGGGCGTGTAGACCGACAGGCCCGACGTCGAACCGCCCAGCGTACCCACGATCGCCGACTCCGAAGCGAGGCTGGTGGCCAGCGACGACAAGGCCCCCGACGACGTGTTCGGCACGACGAGTGGCGTCGGCTGATAGGACGTGTTGACGGGAGTGGCGGTGGTGGCGGTGGTGGAACCGATAGGCGTAGTCATGGCGTAATCCGATGTCGGGCAGCAACCCGTGGATTCACTATAGCCCCCGCCGCCGGGCTTGGCAAGCGTGCTGGTGTAACGAACGCGGCGGCGTTCGTGGGTAGTTTTTTCAGGCCGGCAAGGGCAAACGGGCACTGTCCGCCCGCAGCGCCTCGGCCAGCTGCCCCTGCCAGACGCTGGCTGAGGCATGGTTCCACACCAGCGCCACCTGCTCGACGCACTCGAAGGCGCAATCGCTGACGTGGATGCGCCGCAGCTGCGCATCGGCCAGCGCGAAATCGGGCAGATAGGCCAGCGCCGCGCCCGACTTGACCAGGCTCAGCAGCAATTGCAGGTCGTCGGTCCAGTAGCGTATCGTGCGCGGCAGCTGATCGTCGCGCCAGCCGTCGGAGCGGGCGCCGCGCGGCACGCCGCCGAATAGCGAACGCGACGGGCAGGCGAAATCGTGGGCCAGCACTTGCGCCGTCGTGGCCGACAGCGCCTGCGACGGCGCCGATTGAGCGGCCAGCGGGTGGTTCAGGCCCGCCATCAAGTGCTGCGTCACGCTGCCCAGCGGCGTCACCCGCCAGTCCTCCGACCAGTGTTCGCCGCGGCCCTCGATCACCGCGCCGGTGACGATGGCCGCGCTGATGTCGCCGCGCGCCAGCGCCGCCAGCGCCTCGTCCTCGAACAGGGCCTGGAGGCGCAAGCTGCCCTGCGGATAATCGCGCAAGGCCTGCGCCAGCATCTGTCCGTGCCGCCACAGCAGCATCGCCGGCCCGCCGATGCGGCAATCGACGGCGGCGCGCTCGCCCATCAGGTCGACCCTGGCCTGGTCGGCCAGCGCCAGCAAAGCCTGGGCCCGTCCCAGCAGCAGATGGCCGCTGTCGTTCAGCACCAGTTGGCGGGCGCCGCGGTCGAACAGGGCCTTGCCGAGACTGTCCTCCAGACGTTTCAAGGCCTTGGACACGGCCGACGGCGTCAGATGCAGTTCCAGCGCCGCCGCGCCCAGCGACGGCCGGCGCGCGGCGCTGACGAAAATACGCAGGTCAGTCAGATTCATGATGTCCTGACGGGATACAAAAAGTGAATTTAAGTTGCTTTACGAGACGCATGCAACATCTTACCATCGACGCTACCCTCCTCACTCCGATCGCCCGCCATGACCATGCTGACCCAACGCCAGTGGATTTACCGCCAACAACCCGTCGGCCAGATCAGCGCCGACCATTACGAACTGGTCGAACAGCAACTGAGCACGGCGCTGGGCGAGCAGGAAGTGCTGATCGAATCGGCCTATTTCAGCGTCGACCCGTATATGCGCATCGGCCAGTCCAGCAAGCCGACCTACGACACGGAAGCGCACCCGCTCAATACCGTGCAACAGGGCGCCGTCGTGGCCCGGGTGCTGGCCTCGAACGCGCCCGGCTACGCGGCCGGCGACTGGGTGCAAGCCTATTCCGGCTGGCAGACCCACGCCCGCCTCCACGCCAGCGGCCTCAAGCGCATCGATCCCGAACTCGCGCCCGTGACGACCGCGCTCGGTGTGCTCGGCATGCCGGGCCGCACCGCCTGGTTCGGCCTGACCGAATCGGGCCGCCCGCACGCCGGCGAAATGGTGGTGGTGTCGGGCGCGGCCGGCGCGGTCGGTTCGCTCGTGGTGCAGTTCGCCAAGCGCCACGGCGCGCGCGTGCTCGGCATCGCCGGCGGCCCCGCCAAGTGCGCCTGGCTGCGCGACACCCTGGGCGCCGACTGGGCCATCGACTACAAGCCCCACGCCGGCGCCGACACGCTGGGCGCCGAGATCAAGGCGCTGACGGGCGGCGTCGACGTTTATTTCGACAACGTGGGCGGCATGGCGACCGACGCCGTGATCCCCCTCATCAACCGCCGCGCCCGCATCGTCATCTGCGGCCAGATCAGCCAGTATGGCGGCGGCCTGGAAACGCCGGAACTGGGCCCGCGCCTGCTGCACCACATGCTGTACCAGCGCGCCACCATCCAGGGCATGCTGGCGCGCGACTATCTGCACCGCATGGATGAGATGGTGCGCATCGTCGCGCCCTGGGTCAAGGCCGGCGAAATCGTGTTCGAGGAAACCGTGATCGACGGCTTCGAGCAGTTGCCGGCGGCGCTCAACTCCCTGTTCACGGGCGACCATCGCGGCAAGCTGCTGGTGCGCGCGTGAGCGGCCCGTAGCGCTTACCGGCGCTTAGCGGCGTTGACAGGCGCGCATCGCCTGCTGGCGCCGATGATTTAAAATAGGCGTCTTGTATATTGTCTTTACGGTTTATACCCTGATGAAACGCACCGTACCCGTCGACTATGAAGGCCTGTGGCGCCGCACCGTCATCCGGCGCAGCAATGGCGGCAGCGACTCGACGACCCGGGTATGGTGGTTGCAATCATCGCGGTTCCACATCGACCTGCGCATCCCGGCCGACCGCCCCGCCGTCGCCGACGCCGCCGCGCTGGCGCTACTGCCGCCCGATCAGCTGGCACGCTACGCGGCGCAAACCGGCTTCGCCGGCGTCACCGCCGTCGACGGCACGCGCTGCGCCTGGCATCCCGAAATCGCCTTCCCCTACGTCAGCAGCGAAGTCGACGCCGGCGAGATGCGCTTCGACAGTCCCGACCACCTGCACGAAACCGGTCTCGACGACAGCTATGAAGAAGACTGGCTGCGCGAGCCGAGCGGCGCCATGCGCGGCGTGCGCCTGCAAGATCCGCACGGCGCCGCCATCGCCTACCTGCTCATCAGCGAACGGTGGGCAGCCTGGGCCTGCGGCCGGCCGGACGACGAGTTCGCCGCCGATGCGTTCCAGCCGCAGCGCTGCAGCGAGTTTTCCATCTTCCACAGGCAGGACGGCTGGACCATCGTCGCCTCCAACTTTCCATGGCTGGAAAAAACGGCCTCATGCGAGGCTGATGCGCTCGATCCGGCGACGGCACGGCAATGGCAGGTGGGCCAACTTGTCACGATTCCGTGGTCCGAAGTTCCATGGAAAATCAGCGATATCGCATAATTCGCGTGAACGCTTGACGCCCATCGAAGCGTCATCGATTGCCACTTCAAGCACCGCTCTCACAATTCGCACCATGCCTTTCAGGCGCTATACTGAGGTGGAGTCACGCAAACAGGAGAGAAGATATGTCGGCCGCAAAGCAAGAGGTGATGAGTTTGCTTCAATCCCTCCCCGACGACTGTTCGTTGGAAGATATCCAATATCATCTGTACGTCGTCATGAAGATCAAGAAAAGCGAAGCGCGCATTCAGGCTGAGGGAACCTTGTCGCAGCAAGAAGTAACGCAGCGTCTTAGCAAATGGCTAGAAGGATAGTTTGGTCCAGCGAGGCGCTCAATGACGTCGACGCGATCGCGCAATATATTGCGCGCCGATCTACAGCGAATGCGGCAAAGGTCGTCAAAAAGATCTTGTCCATCGCAAGCGACCTCGACAGATTTCCACATCTGGGAATCGTCGTCCCTGATCTGAATAACCCTTTGATACGCCAGCGATCAATCTTTCACTACCGCCTGATTTATCGTGTCGAGATCAGCGAAATCATCATCCTCGCCGTTATTCACGGCCGGCGCAGCCTTCGCCTATTTTTCGACCGCATCAACGGCTCAGAAAATTAAATTTACCCCCAGGCCTCAATGGAAAAAAACCGGAATTCAGCTGAACTGAATTCCGGTTTTTTATGCGATGCGCTGTTTTTTACTCGACTACCGCCGCCGCTTTTTTAGGCGCCGCCTTTTTCGCCGGCGCTTTTTTCACGGCCGCTTTTTTGGCCGGCGCCGCCTTGGCCGCCGCCGCCTTCTTGGCCGGCGCCTTCTTGGCCGGCGCGGCGGCTTTGCCGTCGGCGTCGGCGGCGCCGTCGTCCTCGTCCGCCACCGGCGCGGCCTTGACCTTGGCGCCCGGCTTGGCTTTGCGCTCTTCAAACTCGAAGCTGATCTTGCCGTCCTTGCCCTTGACCAAAAACGCCTTGAACGGACGACGCGTGCGCTGCGACACAAAGCCCGGCATCAGGTCGGTTTTGCCGTCGTTGAGCAGCTTGACCATTTGTTCCGGCAAAATCTCTTGCTGCAAGATGATGCGGCCGCTGCGGAAGTCACAGGTCTTGGGCTTGGCGACGCTGTTTTCGCACACATAGGCCAAGCCCATCTCGTAGACGCCGCCGGCGCACTTGGGGCACGGTCCGAGCACGGTCTGGCCGGTGAAGTCGACCGCTTCGGCGTTTTCATCGTCGTCGTTCTGGCCGAAGTCGAACTCCAGCTTGAAGTTGCTGATGTCCTCGTCGCGCACGATGCGCAGGATGGCCGCGAACGGGCGCCCCATCTTCGAGCGGAAGCCTTGCAGTGGGCCGATGGTGCGGTTTTTCAGCAACTCTTCCACTTCGGCGATCTCGAACTGCCGGCTGCCCGGCGTTTTGCTCATCGAGAATTCGCACTTGGTGCAGGCGAAGCGGCGATAGTTTTCCTTGACCACGCTGGCGCAATTCGGGCACGGCTCGTGCATCGTCGCGTAGTCGCCGGGGATGGTGTCGTTGTTGTATTCCTTGGCGCGCTTGACGATGATCTGCGTCATCTGGGCAATTTCGCGCATGAATTCCTCGCGCGAGATTTTGCCCTTTTCCATTTGCGACAGCTTGTATTCCCACTCGCCCGTCAGCTCCGGCGCGGTCAACTCGTTGACGCCGAGGCCGCGCAGCAAGGTCATCAGCTGCGACGCCTTGGCGGTCGGGATCAGCTCGCGGCCTTCGCGGATCAGGTAGCGTTCCGTCAGCAAACCCTCGATGGTGGCGGCGCGCGTGGCCGGCGTGCCCAGGCCCTTGCCGGCCATGGCGTCGCGCAGCTCGTCGTCGTCGATCAGCTTGCCGGCGCCTTCCATGGCCGACAGCAAGGTCGCTTCCGTGTAGCGGGCCGGCGGCTTGGTGACCAGGGCGTTCGGCGTGACCGATTCGGTCGCCACTTTTTCGCCCTTGGCCACCGGCACCAGATTGCCGTTGGCGTTGCCTTCCTTGTCGTCGTCGGTCGACGCTTCCTTGCCGTAGATCGCCAGCCAGCCCGGATTGGTCATGACCTTGCCTTCGGTCTTGAACTGGTGGCCCGACACTTCGGTGTAGCGGGTGGTCACCTGGAACTCGGCCGGCGGGAAGAACACGGCCATGAAGCGGCGCGTGACCAGGTCGTACAACTTCTGTTCCGGCTCCGACAGATTCTTCGGCGCGATGGTGGTCGGGATGATCGCGAAGTGATCCGAGATCTTGGTGTTGTCGAAGATGCGCTTGTTCGGCTTGACCCAGCCCTTGTCGATGATCTGCTTGGCGAACTGGTGGTAGTTGCTGTTTTCCTTGACCGTCTCCAGCGCCTGCATCACGGTGGGGATGTAATCCTCCGGCAGGTGGCGCGAATCGGTACGCGGATAGGTCAGCACCTTGTGCTTTTCATACAGGGCCTGGGCCAGGCCCAGCGTGTTCTTGGCCGAGAAGCCGAAGCGCGAGTTCGCTTCGCGCTGCAGGCTGGTCAGGTCGAACAGGGCCGGCGCCATCGACGTGGTCGGCTTGGCCTCCTCGGTGACGTTGCCCTGCTTGCCGCGGCAAGCCATGGCGATGGTGTCGGCGGCGGCGCGGCTCCACAGGCGCTCGGCGCGCTTCTCGGGATCGGTCTCGTCCTTCTTGAACTTGGTGTCCAGCCAGCGGCCTTCGTAGATGCCGGCCGCGCAGACGAACTCGGCGCGCACGTCCCAGTAGTCGCGCGGCACGAATTTCTTGATCTTGTCTTCGCGCTCGACGACGATGGACAGCGTCGGCGTCTGCACCCGGCCCACCGTGGTCAGGTAAAAGCCGCCCTCTTTCGAGTTGAAGGCCGTCATGGCGCGGGTGCCGTTGATGCCGATCAGCCAGTCGGCCTCGGAGCGGCAGCGGGCGGCGTCGGCCAGCGGCATCATGTCTTCGTCGCTGCGCAGCTTGGTGAAGCCTTCGCGGATGGCGCCCGGCGTCATCGATTGCAGCCACAGGCGCTGCACCGGTTGCTTGGCTTTCGCGTTCTGCGCGATCAGGCGGAAAATCAACTCGCCTTCGCGCCCGGCATCGCAGGCGTTGATCAGGCCGGTGACGTCCTTGCGCTTGATGAGCTTGTTCAACACCTTGAGCCGCGCCTCGGTCTTGGCGATCGGGTTGAGGGCGAAGTACGGCGGGATCATCGGCAGGTGGGCGAAGCTCCATTTGCCGCGCTTGACGTCGTGTTCTTCCGGCACGGCGATTTCCAGCAGGTGGCCGACGGCGGAGGACAGCACGTACTCGTCGGATTCAAAGTACTCATCGTGCTTGGTAAAGCCGCCCAGCGTCTTCGCGATGTCGTTCGCGACAGATGGCTTCTCGGCGATGATGAGGGTTTTGCTCATATTATGTGGTCTCGATTTACTCTGGAGTGGGTGCCGCGAGCGGCGATAGCATGCGCATCATACAGTGCAACACGGGGCCGGTAGTAGTTTGCCTGGCGGACACTGTTGCGCAGTATTGTCAAAGCGACTATAAAGTCGCCCATCATAAACGTCTAGTGGGGCGCTCCGCAAGCACAGCCGATGGGAGACCCGCGCCGCCGGCGGCCGCCGGCGCTCGCTGGCGGCGCGGGCTTCAGTGCAGCAGGCGCGGTGCTTGCTCGTCGTCGGAGCCGAACAGGTCGTCGAACATCAGCGCGTCCGGTTCCTTGCCCTGGCTCCACAGCAGCATCAGCACGATCACTTTCAGCTTGCCCAGCGACACCGGGGCCTCGTCCAGCGCCAGCGCCCGCTCGACGACGATTTCGCGTTGCAGCGGCGACAGCACCTTGGCGCTTTCGAGGAACTGGATGAAGCCGACGGCGGCCGGGCCCAGCACGTCGAGCTCTTCGGCGACGTAGAAGCGGGTGCCGGTCGACGACGCCGTCAGCGCCTGCTCGGCGCCGGCCATCGCCGTCAAGTCGGTCAGCCAGACCAGCGCTTCGGAAATCTCCACGTCGTCAAAACCGACGGCCGACAGTTTCTTCGCCAATGCGGCCGGTTCCGGGCAGGCATCAGGGCGGTAATACGTCTCGTAGAGATAAACCAGGATATCGAACATGGCGCTACTCTATCAGTTAAGCGAGACCGGGCACAAGTCCCGCACCGGTGCCGCGCCCGCCCCGGCGCCGGCCCCCGGCGTCAGCCCCGCAGGCGCTGGAACAGCCCGCCCGGCAGGCGTTCGACCAGGCGCGCCATTTCCAGGCTCAGCAGCTGACTCTGGACTTGCGCCACGCCCAGGCCCAGCCGCAGCGCCAGCGCGTCGGCGCCGGCCACGTCGTCACCGATGGCGTCGAGCAGCACGTCGACGTAGCCGCTGTCGGGCACGGCCGGCGCGCCCGACAGCGGCCAGCGCAGCTCGGCCAGCACGTCGTCGACCGTCTCGACCAGCTTGGCGCCCTCCTTGATTAACTGGTGGCAACCCTTGCTCAGCGCGGCGTGGATGGAGCCGGGGATGGCGTAGACGTCGCGGTTTTGGTCCAGCGCCAGGCGCGCCGTGATGAGCGAGCCCGATTTGGCCGCCGCCTCCACCACCAGCACGCCGCGCGCCAGCCCGCTGATGATGCGGTTGCGGCGCGGGAAGTTGTCCGAGCGCGGCGGCGTGCCCAGCGGAAATTCGCTGACGACGCAGCCGTCGGCGGCGATGCGCCGCGCCAGCGCGCCGTTGGCCCGCGGATAAATTTGATCGGCGCCGGTGGCGATCACGGCGACGGTGGCGCCGGCGCCGGCCAGGCCGCCGTCATGGGCCGCCGCGTCGATGCCCAGCGCCAGGCCCGAGACGATGGTCAGCCCGGCCTGCGACAGCGCAGCGCCGAAACGCGCCGCGTGGGCCACGCCCTGGGCGCTGGCGTTGCGGCTGCCGACGATGGCCACGGCCGGCCGCGCCAGCAGGTCGACGCGGCCGATCGCGTACAGCAGCAGCGGCGCGTCGGCGATTTCGCGCAGCAGCGGCGGGTAGCGGGGATCGTCCAGGGTGAGCAGGTGGCGGCCGGGGTGGCCGAGCCAGTCGCGCAGACCGGCCAGCGCCGGCCCCACGTCGGCGCCGGCGGCGGCCGCCAGGGCTTGCGCCTGGGCCGGCTTGACCAGCGCCAGCAGCGCCTCGCGGCCGGCGCCGAAGATGGCGGCCGGCGTGCCGTGGGCGGCTAGCAGGCGGTGCGCCGTCAGCAGGCCGACGCCGGGCGTGTGCGCCAGACGCAGCCAGCCGGCCAGCGTTTCATCGGGAGCGGCGGGCCGGTTGGCGGGGGTGGGGGTATCCGTGGCGGCCACGGCGCGGTTTACTCCGGCGAACGCGCCACGTCGCCCACCACTACCGGCTCCGTGACCTGCATGATCAAGCCGTAGGCAATATGCTTGAACACGCGGAACACAAACAAGCTGCCCACTTCCTCGTCCGGCAACTTGACCTTGGGGCTGCCCATGCCGGTCCAGCCCTTGCTGGCCGTCGTATCGGTCACCACCCGACCTGCATGGTACAACTGCAGCACGGAGCCGACATCGAGTCCGTCAAGCTTGCCGCGATTAATGCTGACGACCTGGTTCTGGCCGGCGTGCGTGACGCCGCCGTAAATGGCCACCACGCGCGATTCCACCAACTGTTCCGGCGGATGCGGCACATAGTTGCGCATCGGCGTGGGCGGCGCCTGCATCAGCTGGTCGCCGACGCCCATTTCTTCCTTGGCGTTGGCGACGGTGAAGGTGTGGACGTCGCTGCCGCTGCCGCCCTTGGCCGCCGTCTGCAACTTGAGCGTGCCCAGATAAAACGCCTCATGGCCGATCACCTTGCCCGTCACCGGGTCTTTCAGCGGCACGCCGGGCCGGAACACCTGGAACGAGGTGCCGCCGTTCAGTTCGCCACGCACATAAGCCTTGTCGTCCTTGCCGAGGAAGACGTGGCCCTCCTGGGTGGCGACGACGCGCGGCGCGTTTTTCAGCTCGTCGTCCTCGACGATCAGCGGCTGCGTCAGGAAGGGCTCGATCACGCCGGACGGAATCGATTGCACGGCATCCTTGCCGAGGCCCTCCATGCGCAACTGCGGCGTCAGGCGCAGCTGCGACGGATCGCCGCCGCCGCCGTCACCGTTGGCGCCGATCGGCGCGCCCAGGCGCAAGCGGCCGCCCACGCGGTCGAAATAGACGATCTGGCCCGGATAGATCCAGTGCGGATTATGGATTTCTTCGCGGTTCATGCCCCACACCTGCGGCCAGCACCAGGGCTTGTCGAGGAAATGGCCGGAAATATCCCACAGGGTGTCGCCTTTGACGACCAGATGCTGGTCCGGCGCGTCGGCCCGGAAGGTGCAATGCAAGGTCTGCGCCGACACCGCCGTCACACCGGAAAAAAGGGCTGCTACAACTAAGCGGGCGCCGACTGTGCTAAAATTTTTCATTAATATGTCCGTTAAGTGCGGCAAGGCGTAAAGCCGACAGCGTGCCGGGATCACGGGATTTCCCCGACGCGACAGCGCCGGCCGCCGGCTGGTATCATGCCCACGGCACGCTACCGACATGCGACCCTATCGACGGGGGAGAAAGGCAGGCCTGAAGCTTGCCGAACTGAATCAAATTCTGCCCATAAAACCCCGAACTAGCAAGTGAAACCGCGCTGTCCCATAGGGCGCCGCTGTCGTAGCTGGCAAAAACACTAACATTCTACTCGTATGGCTATCCTAAATATTCTTCGCTACCCCGATCCGCGCCTGCACAAGGTCGCCAAACCGGTCACCGTGTTCGACGCCAAGCTCGAACAACTTGTCGCCGACATGGCCGAAACCATGTACGAGGCGCCCGGCGTGGGCCTGGCCGCGTCGCAGGTCGACTTCCACGAACAGTTGCTGATTATCGACACGTCCGACACCAAGGATGCGCTGACCGTCTTCATCAATCCCGAAATCATCTGGGCCAGCGACGAAATGCAAGTCTACGACGAAGGCTGTTTGTCGGTGCCGGGCGTCTACGACGGCGTCGAACGGCACGCCAGGGTCAAGGTGCGGGCGCTCGACGTCAAGGGCCTGCCCTTCGAACTCGAAGCCGACGGCCTGCTGGCCGTCTGCATCCAGCACGAGATGGACCATTTGCTGGGCAAAGTGTTCGTCGAATACCTGTCGCCGCTCAAGCGCAACCGCATCAAGACCAAGATGCAAAAAGAAGAGCGCGGCCTGCAACGCGAAGAAATGCTGCGCGCCCAAGGCCGCCGCTTCTGACGCCCCGACGCGTTCCGCGCCAGCCGGCCGCCGGCCGCCGCTGACCGCTAATCGCCAGGCGCCAGGCGCTTGCCACGGCCGTGCCGGCGCGCCCATCATCACCAAGGAAACCCCATGAAAGTGATCTTCGCCGGCACGCCGGAATTTGCCGCCGTGGCCTTGCAGGCGCTGCACGAAGCCGGCCACGACATCCCCTTGGTGCTGACCCAGCCCGACCGCCCCGCCGGCCGCGGCATGCATTTGCACCCGTCGGCCGTCAAGCAGTACGCGCTGGCGCACGACATCGCCGTGCTGCAACCGCTGTCGCTGCGCATGGACAGCAAGGACCCGCAGCGCGCCGCCGAGGCGCAGGCGGCCCATGAGCGCCTGCTGGCCACCGACTACGACGTGATGGTGGTGGCCGCCTACGGCCTGATCCTGCCGCGCAGCACGCTCGACATCAAGCCCTGCCTCAACATCCACGGCTCGCTGCTGCCGCGCTGGCGCGGCGCCGCCCCCATCCACCGCGCCATCGAGGCCGGCGACGCCGACACCGGCGTCACCATCATGCAGATGGAAGAAGGACTCGACACCGGGCCGATGCTGCTGATCGAGCACGTCGCCATCGGTGAGCAGGACAGCACCGCCATCATCCACGACCGGCTCGCCGCGCTGGGCGGGAAGATGATCGTGCAGGCGCTGCGCAAGATGGAGCAAGGCACGCTGGAAGCGGTGACGCAGCCGCAAGCGGGCGTCACCTACGCGGCCAAGATAGCCAAGGAAGAAGCGGCGCTCGACTTCGCGCAATCGGCGCCGCACCTCGGCCGCAAGATCCGCGCCTTCAACCCCTTCCCCGGCGCGCACGGCAGCGTCAACGGCGTGATCGTCAAGCTGTGGGGCGCCGACGTGCTGGCCGCCGACAGCGGCGCGCCGGCCGGCACCGTGCTGGCGGCCGACGCCCAGCACGGCATCGTCATCGCCTGCGGCGGCGGCGGCTCGCTGCGCCTGACCGAATTGCAAAAACCCGGCGGCAAGCGCCTGCCCGCGCACGAATTCATCAAAGGCTTCCCGCTCGACGGCCAGCGCTTCGAATAATTTCCACAGCAGGAAAGGCGCCGATGGATCAACTGGCAGCACTGAGAGCCTTGCGCCGCGTGGTGGAACTGGGCAGCTTCACGGCCGCCGCCGACGCCCTCGGCATCTCGCACACCATCGTCTCGCGCCAGATCCGCCAGCTCGAAGAACAGCTGGGCGCGCAACTGCTGAACCGCACCACGCGCCGCTTCGCCCTCACCGCCGCCGGCAAGGATTACTACGACGCCAGCCGCCATATCCTCGACGCGCTAGCCGCCGCCGACCGCGCCGTCGGCCAGCACCACGCGCGGCCGACGGGCAGCCTGCGCATCAACGCGCCGATGGCCTTCGGCACGCTGGAGCTGGCGACGTGGCTACCGGATTTCCTCGCGCTGTATCCCGAACTGCACATCGACCTGGTCTGCAACGACCGCATCGTCGACCTGATCGACGACGGCTTCGACGTGGCGCTGCGCCTGACGCGCGACCTGCCCGACTCCACGCTGATCGCCAGGCGCCTGGCCAGCAGCGCGCTGGTGACGGCCGCCGCGCCGGCCTACCTGGCGCGGCACGGCATGCCGCCCACGCCGGCCGACCTGGCGCACCACAACTGCCTGACGTACACGCAGGCGGCCAAGCCGAACAGCTGGACCTACATCGGCGCCGACAACGCGCACGAAACCGTGACGGTGCGCGGCAGCCTCCAAGCGAACACCAGCGTCGCCTTGCGCCAGGCCGCGCTGGCGGGACTGGGTATCGTCAGCACGGCCTCCTTCATCGTCCACGACGATATCAAGCGCGGCGCGCTGGTGCGCCTGCTGCCCGGCTACACGATGCGCCCGCGCGAGCTGTACGCGCTGTACCCGCAGAACCGCCACCTGTCGCCGAAGGTACGCGTGTTCGTCGACTTCGCCGCCGCGCTGTATCAGAGCCGCGATTGGGATGACTGACGTCTGTCTGCTTAGTTACAACAGCTTGCGCACCGCGCGGAACTGCTGCGTCAGGCCGCCGTAGCCCCAGGCGGCCGGGCGCGCGTCGTGGACGTGGATGTAGCTGACCTCGTGCAGTTCGCCGAGCAGCTCCTGCATCGCGGCGAACACGGCGTCGATATAAGCGGCTTTCTGCGTGGCCGTGTTGGTCTCGTCGGTGATAAGGATATCGAGGAAGAAGCTGGCCTTGCGCAGCTGCGCCAGCGCGGCGCCGCCGATGAACCAGTGCGCCGCATCGACGTGGGCGATGGCGACCGCTGTCAGCGCCGCATCCTTCTGCAAAATCTGGCCGGTCAATTGCGTCAGCCGGGCTGCGATGCGGGCCGACTGCGCCGCGTCGGGCGCGGTGGAAAGGCTGAGGTTCAGGATAGGCATGATAGGCTTTCGGAGGGAGTTGAAGGAAGCTCCATCCTAAGTGCGCGATGCGGCCCGCACCAGCGCGCGGCGCGCACATGATTTGTGCCGATTTCGCACAGCGCCGTTAGCGCCCTTAGCGGCAATAGCCGGCGTAGCATATCCACGCCACGATCAGCGTCGTGTAGGCGAGCGTGGAAAAATACAGCAGTGGCAGTTTCATGGCGTGGCAATCGATGGGCGGGCGATGAGCATATTGTCTGGCCGTCATGTTTCGGCAGCGTGACAGAAAGGCGCCACTTGGTATCGTCATGTTTCCGCCGCCCGCGCATGGAACAAAACGATACATGGCGGCGCCGTTGTTGCTGCGATGCAGCAGCAGCCTGAAGCATATTGCGCTATGCCGTATAATTTTAGACCGTCCCGCCGCCGCATCCGCTCCTTGAAAGTACTAAATGAATAACACCGCGCCCTTCTCCCTGATGTCCAAGACCGATGGCCAGCTGCGCGCCATCCTCGCGCGCCGCATCATGATCCTCGACGGCGCGATGGGCACCATCATCCAGCAGTACAAGCTCGATGAGGAAGCGTACCGCGGCGGCCCGAACGGCCGCTTCATCGATTTCGCCGCGCCGGCCGGTTCGGGCGCGCGCGAACTGTTCGTCAAAGGGAACAACGAGCTGCTGACGCTGACGCAGCCGCACATCATCCAGGAAATCCACGAGCGCTACCTGGCCGCCGGCGCCGACCTGATCGAAACGAACACCTTCGGCGCCACCACCATCGCCCAGGACGACTACCACATGGCCGAACTGGCCTACGAGATGAACGTGGCCGCCGCCAGGCTGGCGCGCGCCGCCTGCGACAAGTACAGCAGCGCCGACAAGCCGCGCTTCGTCGCCGGCGCGCTGGGCCCGACGCCGAAAACGGCCTCGATCTCGCCCGACGTCAACGACCCGGCCGCGCGCAACGTCACCTTCGACCAGCTGGTCGCGGCCTACCACCAGCAGGTGCGCGGCCTGGTCGAAGGCGGCGCCGACGTGCTGCTGGTCGAAACCATCTTCGACACCCTCAACTGCAAGGCCGCGCTGTTCGCCATCGACCTGTATTTCGCCGAGCACCCGGACACGCCGCGCCTGCCGCTGATGATTTCCGGGACCGTCACCGACGCCTCCGGCCGCATCCTGTCCGGCCAAACCGTGCCCGCGTTCTGGAACTCGGTGCGCCACGCGCGCCCGCTGACCATCGGCCTCAATTGCGCGCTGGGCGCGGCCCTGATGCGGCCCTACGCCGAGGAGCTGTCGAAGATCGCCGACACCTACGTCTGCATCTACCCCAACGCCGGCCTGCCCAATCCGATGAGCGACACCGGCTTCGACGAACTGCCGGCCGACACCTCGGCGCTGCTGCGCGAGTTCGCCGACGCCGGCTTCATCAACATCGCCGGCGGCTGCTGCGGCACTACGCCGGACCACATCGGCGCCATCGCCCAGCTGCTGTCGACCACCGCGCCGCGCACCGTGCCGGAAATCCCGGTGGCGCAGCGCCTGTCGGGACTCGAACCGTTCACCATCGACGAGAACTCCCTGTTCGTCAACGTCGGCGAGCGCACCAACGTCACCGGCTCGAAAGCGTTCGCGCGCATGATCCTCAACGAGCAGTACGACGAGGCGCTCAGCGTGGCCCGCCAGCAGGTGGAAAACGGCGCCCAGGTCATCGACATCAACATGGACGAGGCCATGCTCGATTCGCTGGCCGCGATGACGCGCTTTTTGAACCTGATCGCGTCCGAGCCGGACATCTCGCGCGTGCCCATCATGATCGACTCGTCGAAATGGTCGGTGATCGAAGCGGGCCTCAAGTGCGTGCAGGGCAAGGCCATCGTCAATTCGATTTCGATGAAGGAAGGCGAGGAGGAGTTCATCCGCCAGGCCGGCTTGTGCCGCCGCTACGGCGCCGCCGTCATCGTCATGGCCTTCGACGAAAAAGGCCAGGCCGACACCTTCGAGCGCAAGACCGAAATCTGCGCCCGCGCCTATAAAATCCTCACCGAGCAAGTCGGCTTCCCGCCGGAAGACATCATCTTCGACCCCAACATCTTCGCCATCGCCACCGGCATCGAGGAGCACAACAACTACGCGGTCGACTTCATCAACGCCACCCGCTGGATCAAGGACAACCTGCCGCACGCGAAGATTTCGGGCGGCGTCTCCAACGTCTCGTTCAGCTTCCGCGGCAACGACCTGGCGCGCGAGGCGATCCACACCGTGTTCCTGTACCACGCCATCAAGGCCGGCATGACCATGGGCATCGTCAACGCCGGCATGGTCGGCGTCTACGACAACCTGCCGGCCGAACTGCGCGAGCGGGTCGAAGACGTGGTGCTGAACCGCCGCGACGACTCGACCGAACGCATGATCGAGATCGCCGGCACGCTGAAAGCCGGCGGCAAGGCCGAGGTGCAGAACCTGATCTGGCGCGAAGGCACGGTGCAGGAGCGCTTGTCGCACGCGCTGGTCTACGGCATCACGCAATGGATAGTCGAAGACACCGAGGAGGCGCGCCAGGAACTGCTGCACAACGGCGGCCGGCCCATCCACGTCATCGAAGGCCCGCTGATGAACGGCATGAACGTGGTCGGCGACCTGTTCGGACAAGGGAAGATGTTCTTGCCGCAGGTGGTCAAATCGGCGCGCGTGATGAAACAGGCCGTGGCCCATTTGATCCCCTACATCGAAGAAGAAAAACTGCTGGAGGAAAAACGCACCGGCATCGTCGCCAAGCCGAAAGGCAAAATCATCATGGCCACCGTGAAGGGCGACGTCCACGACATCGGCAAGAACATCGTCACCGTGGTTTTACAGTGTAATAACTTCGAGGTCGTCAACCTCGGCGTGATGGTGCCCTGCTCCGAAATCCTGGCCCGCGCAAAAATCGAAAACGCCGACATCATCGGCCTCTCCGGCCTGATCACGCCGTCGCTCGAAGAGATGGCCTACGTCGCCAAAGAGATGCAGCGCGACGAGCATTTCCGCATGCTGAAGATTCCGCTGCTGATCGGCGGCGCCACCACCAGCCGCGCCCACACGGCCGTCAAGATCGCCCACAACTACGAAGGCCCGGTGGTCTACGTGCCGGACGCATCGCGCTCGGTGTCGGTGGCGCAGTCGCTGCTGACGCCCGAAAGCCGCGACCAGTACATCGACGACATCGCGCAGGATTACGTGCGCATCCGCGAGCAGCACGCCAACAAGAAGGCGCTGCCGATACTGTCGCTGGCGGCGGCGCGCGCCAACAAGATGCGGGTGCCGTTCGACGGCGCGCACACGCCGGTCAAGCCGAAGTTCATCGGCCGCCGCGTGTTCAAGAACGTCGACCTGGCGACCGTCGCGCAATACATCGACTGGGGTCCGTTCTTCCAGACCTGGGACCTGGCCGGCCCCTTCCCCGCCATCCTGAACGATGACGTGGTCGGCGAGGCGGCCAGCAAGGTGTATGAAGAGGGCCTGGCGCTGCTCAAGAAAGTCATCGACGGCCGCTGGCTGACGGCCAACGGCGTGGTCTCGCTGCTGCCGGCCAACAGCGTCAACGACGACGACATCGAAATCTACACCGACGACACGCGCCAGCATGTCGCCTTCACCTACTACGGCTTGCGCCAGCAGGGCGTCAAGCCGTTGGTCGACGGCGTGCAGCGGCCGAACCAGTGCCTGGCCGATTTCATCGCGCCGAAGGCGTCCGGTGTGAAGGATTACATCGGCATGTTCGCGGTGACGTCGGGCCTCGGCATCGAGAAATACGAGAAGCGCTTCGAGGACGCGCACGACGACTACTCGTCGATCATGCTCAAGTCGCTGGCCGACCGCTTGGCCGAAGCCTTCGCCGAATATCTGCACGACCGCGTGCGCAAGGATTTGTGGGGCTACTCGGCCGCCGAACAACTGAGCAACGATGACATGATCGCCGAAAAATACGTCGGCATCCGTCCCGCGCCCGGCTATCCGGCCTGCCCGGAACACACGGTCAAGGCCGACATGTTCAAGGTGATGCAGGCCGAGGAAATCGGCATGCAGCTGACCGAATCGTATGCCATGTATCCGGGGGCGGCGGTGTCGGGCTTTTACTTCGCGCATCCGGAATCGAAGTATTTCGTGGTCGGCAAAATCGGCGAGGACCAGCTCAATGACATGGTCGCGCGGCGCGGTGTCGACAAGGCGGAAATGGAACGCTGGCTGGCGCCCAATCTGTCTTGATGCGCGACAGGTTTACGCGTCTTAGGGCGATGCGATATATCAACGCTCAGTATTGTCGTCCCATATGGTTTCACGGTCACGTCAACTGATACGAAAAGGTAGAAGTGGCTAATAATGATCCAATTCAAGAGCTTACTCCCACCGAAAAAATCTCTATTTTAAACAGGTCCTGCGTCCACGCATGCTGAGATTTTCCGATTTCCGCGCTGTAGTAGATCGAGAGTAGCGACCACAATTAGAGCCTCCCAAAAAGATAACTAGCTTAAGCTTTAGATTGGATTGCCTCTAGGATTAAAAAATTGACAGGCTCCATTTCACGACGCATGAAACTAGCGGCTAACCACAATTCTTTGAAATGGAATTTCTAGTTTGACGCTACTAATCCATTATCATTTTGCAGTGTCAATCAAATCAATTTTATTGCCATGCAAATGAAGAAAAAATTTCTTTTTCGCCACATTAGATTGCAAAATTAAAATTAAAATTAAAAATATAAAATTATAAAAAAATTGTCTTTTTTGATTGCAACTTGACTAAACATACAGTAAATTACTAGCATTAAAAAAGTTTACTCACAGAATTTAAATCAATCCGACAAATAATTTCGTGATGGATATTTTGCTATAAATTTTATAAAAAATAATTTACGAATAAATTGAAAGAAAAAATTGACAAATTCAGGAATTGATGCGGCATTCGAAAACAATTTTGAAGAGCGTGCAAAACGCTTATCAAAAGACGAATTGACACAATGGACAGCGCCTAGCGAACTTGATCGGATTATTATTGAAAAACTAAAAGGCAACGGTGTAAAGCTCCTATTGGGCCCACGTGGATCAGGAAAATCTACGTTATTTCGCGTTGCATATTTTGAGCTGTTATTACAAGAAAAATGTTTACCTGTTTATATAAATTACTCTCAATCATTGGCATTAGAACCACTGTTTCACAATACAACAAATGCGACCAAAATATTCAGGCAATGGGTCTTGCACAAAGTTCGCCATGCGATTAGTGAAACGTTTATAGAGCGCGGCATTACTGCCGACGGTTTCAATACAGATGATTCCATTGAATTAATCCGAGAATTAGAAAGAGGCAACGTTCCTGATGAGATAAGCCGTGAATTAGCCCCGTCGGAATTGATTGAAGAAATTGAAAATATTCTAATGCTGCATGGCCTTAATCGATCAGTTCTACTGATGGACGATGCCGCTCATGCTTTTTCCGAGGAGCAACAACGTGAGTTCTTTGAAATTTTTCGTCAATTGAAATCTAGAAAAATATCATCAAAAGCAGCGGTATATCCAGGCATAACGAGTTATTCTCATGGCTTTAAGGTGAGCTCTAATAACTCGATTTTGACGGCGTAAAGCGGTGAGCAGGCCGCTTGCCCAATGTCGGCGGTTGTAACGGCCGATCCGGCGACGCGTGGGAAATGGCAAGGCAAGGAACAAACTGGGCGATCTGGGGGCG
>NZ_JANXMI010000249.1 GCF_025354735.1 Rugamonas sp. | reverse complement strand
CTTTGCCAAAGACGCCACGCTTGACGAGCTGATTCGCACCCGCTACGCCGCCACGCTGGCTGCCGCCGCCCGCTGCGAGCTGTACACCTGGCGCGCAACGGCTGGATCGATGTAGCTGCGCAGACTGTCGTTGATTTTGATTTGCATACTCTATCCTTGAATTGCCGGCCGACCGGCGCCGCATCGCGCCCGGTCAAAACGCCGTCCCGCATGCTACACCATCCGGCCGGGGTGCCGGCCGCCACGTCGCGGCCGACGCTTCAGCCGCGTCAAGCCGCGCCATCCTCGGCGCGGTCGACGATGACGCAGTCGCGGCCCGCGTGCTTGGCCGCGTACAGCGCGCGGTCGGCCGCGCCCAGCAGCGATTCGACGTCGGCCAGGCGCTGGCGGTCGAAGCTGGCGACGCCGATGCTGAGCGTGACGCACGGCCGCAGCGCCGCCGGCGCGTGCGTGATGCCGAGCGCGGCGACGCGGGCGCGGATCGCCTCGGCGTGGCGCTGCGCCTGCAACGGTCCGGTGTCCGGCAGCACGGCCGCGAATTCCTCGCCGCCGTAGCGCGCGGCCAGGTCGGCGGGACGCTGCAGCATCGCCGCGAACGCCTCGGCCACCAGCGTCAGGCAGGCGTCGCCCTGCTGGTGGCCGAAGTGGTCGTTATAGGCCTTGAAGGAATCGATATCCATCAGCAGCAGCGACAACTCGCCGTCGTTGCGGTGGGCGCGCCGCAGCTCGCGGTCGAGCGCGACGTCGAAGTGGCGGCGGTTGGCGATGCCGGTCAGGCCGTCGACATACGACTGCGCGCGCAGCGCTTCGGCCTGGCCGCGCAGCTGGCGCTCGCGGCCGACCGTGTTGCTGACGTCGCTGATCTCGATCAGGCAGTAGCGCTCCTTGCCCTCGTTGAACGGCGTCACCGTCACGCCCTGCTCGACGCGCTCGCCGCCCCAGGTGCCGGGCGCGAACAGCGGGAACGGCGTGCGGTTGGCCGTTTGCGGCAGCAGCGTCGGCAGCTTGCTGTGCAGCGCCGTCTGCAAGGCCTGCTCCAGACGCTGGCCGCGCAGCTCGGGGAACACGTCGAGCAGCGCCAGTCCCTGGACGCGGCCGGCGGACAGGCCGCTGCGGCTGGCCATCCACTGATTCCACAAGACCACGCGCTGGCCGACGTCGAGCACCACCAGCCCCAGGCTGGCCAGCGACAGCACGCGCGCGGACAGGTCGGGCAGCGCCACGGCGGCGGCCGTCAACGGCCCCGCCCGGCGAAACGGCGCGGGGCCACGGCCACGGCCGGCAAATTAGGACTTTTTTTCATGCAGAAATTCCGAACAAGGCAACGCCGCTGGCGACGGCCAGCAATCATGGCAAGATTATACGCATCCGGCGGCCGCGGTCGCTAGCAAGTTGACGCCGCCGACAACCCGGCGACGCCCCCGCGCGGCGCTCCGCCGACGCGCGCTTCATTGCGGGCGGCCCATCGTGCTATGCTGTTTTCTCCGATCACGCGAGGGCCACATGCGGTTCAAATTCGAAACAAAACGCCATGGCCGATGCGCCGCCGAGAGCGAGCACCGAGCCGGCTATATCCAGGTGGCCATCGGCTTCGACCAGTCGACCGTGCCCAAGACCGTCGTCTACGAACTGTATATCAGCGACGAGCCGCCGCCCCGCCAAATTCCCGAGGGCGGCGCGCTGCAAGACGCCACCCGCATCGCCATCAACCACTTCCAGGCGATGGCGTCGAAGGACGGCGAGCTGTACACCTTCCGTTGCAGCCGCATCACGGCGCGCTGGAGCGGCACGCTGTACAACAAGCTGGGCTGACGGCGCGCGGCGTCATCCGGCATGCGCTCGGCGCCTATAATTCACGCGGTCCGTATTTCCGTATTCGCGTATCCGTATCCCGTATCCCGGCGGCGCGGCCGGTCTGTCAGGCCGCCATCGCCGTGAACCACCGCACGCTAACAGGAGCGCCGTTTGAAATCCCCAGTCCCTATCTTCATTGCCGTCGTCGCCGTGGCGGCACTCGCCGTGCTCGGCTACCGCAATCTGGCCCGCACGCCGCAGCCGCCCGTCGCCAGCGTCGACAGCTGCGCACCCGAGGCGATCCGCACCGTCAACGCCCCCGTCGAGCGCGCGATCCTGTCGGCCCAGTGCAACAAGTTGGCGACGCGCACGTCGCCGGCGATGGCGCCGGTGGCCGCTCCGCCGGCCGTTGCGCCAGCAAAATAACAGAGCCCGCCGCGCGCGGGCCGACCACCACCCAACGCGCCGCCAACCCAGCCACGCCCACTCATAACTGCACCCAAGAAAGTCCCCGCCCAGATCGCGGCGGCGTGTTCCCCGGCGCTTCATAGCCGAATTTGACGGTCCGGAGAAATCCGACACGGCCATGCGGTCATATCCTACACGCCTCTCGGAAAAAGGCTGACCAACCGGGTTTTGATGCGGATCTAAGATGGGTGCACTTGACGACGCGATGCATCAAAACGGACGTCAAGTTAAACATCGGGCGGGTTCGCATCGGCTTAATCTTGATTCAAAGCCAGCCTTCTGATGCATGTAATTAAGCCTGCTTTTTCGCCGTACCGGCGCATGTTCGCCGGCCTCCCATCAACATTTCTTTTAGAGGCATTTATGTATCCTTTTTCCCAATCCGTTACACCCGCAGTCAAAAATCACCTTGACGCCCAGTTATCGTTCTTCAACGATATTTCCAAGTCCCTGTTCCAGACGGCACAGCAATATGGCGACTTGAATATGCAGTTGGCCCACACGATACTGGAGGAAAGCACTACCGCTGGTCAGCACATGCTTACCGCGCAACGCCCAATCGAAATGTTTAGCGCTGCCGCCGTGCACGCGCAGCCTATGGCTGAAAAGCTGCAGGCGTATCATCATCATGTCTCGCGTATAACCGCCGATACGCAAACCGCCTTGGTCCGCGTTGCCGAAGGCCATATCACTGAAACAGCACGCACAGCCAAGGAGCTGGCCGACGACGTGAGCCGTGTCGCGCGCGAAGAAACGGAAAAAGCCTCGCGCACGCAGCAGGAGGCGGCCAAGAAGTTCACCGATCCATTCCAGAAATATGCCGATGGCATGCGCGAAGACACTCGAGGCAATGAAATGCGTGGTAGCTCGACCATGCAAAACGCCAACAATGGCACCGAATCCCAAGGCAACATGCAAGGAGGGATTGCTGCCGGCCAAGCGGGCGCCAGCCAAGCGGGCAAGCAGCAACCCGGCCGTAAAGAAACTTGATCGTCACCGCACTTGGCGCCTGGCTTAGGACAGTAAAACCGGTTGAGGGCTAACCCGGCGAAGCACTTAGATTGACAGGACGGCGTGTAGCGGTATCGTCATATCACCGACATGCTGCTCGTCGCCGTCAGCATTGATCGTCCTGTGGCCGGACGTTGACGGGCCTCGGCGCTCGAATGCGACAGCCAAGCGACGACATCATGCACGGATTTCGATGGGCTTACCGCTGGAGCGGCCCTCGCTTCAATCAAACTGCGGCAGCCCTTTGTCCACGAGGCGGGATCGCATCGAAATGTGCGATCACGATTCACTAGTCGAACTTGACTAAGTCCTTAAAGATCAGTTGACCCCAGCTATTTCCGCGCGCCTGCACAAGCAGTCCACCTTCCAACAGCCCACCAAGTTTGATCGGCGAGAAACCGAGATGTTCCGCAAGCGCGGCTATCTCCGTTGCCGCGCCGTCATCATCGCTCGCCAGGAACACCACTCTCCTTCCACCATGTACGGCCGGATCTTGGTCGAGGACGGCAGCGGCCAAATGATTGAAGCCCCTAACCAGTCTTGCACCAGTGAAGGCCTTGGCGACGACCTGGGAAGAAGGCTGACCGCCCAGTTCCTCAGGGGATACGCCGTAGGCATTGGTCACATCGATGATGATCTTCCCCTGCCAAGTGGGGAGCGCCCGCGCGACTTCCGGGTGCGACTCGTAACGGACGGCCAGGAAGAGGATGTCCGCCTTGATGGCGTCCGCCAGCGTGGTGGGAATGATCCCGGGTCCGATCGCGGCCGCAGAGGAAGCAAAACTTTCCGGGTCACGCGTGGTGGCAACGGCAACGTCGATGCCGCTACGGGCAAACGCCTTGGCCAGCGCCTGGCCGAGTTTGCCGAAACCGATAATTGCATAGCTCATATTTTCTCCTTTGTTTCTTTGGTCTACCATGCCCTACGGAAGACTGAACCCTTTACCCTGCGGCATTGGGCTCAGCATCTTCAATGAAGTGCGCCGTAGGGCCTATCGCGTTAGAGTTGTGCGAGACCGCCGTCGACGGCAAGCTCGCTGGCGGTCATGAAGCTGCTGTCCGACGATGCGAGGAAGGCGGCTGCCGCCCCGATTTCGGACGGATCGGCCATGCGCTGAAGCGGAGTCATTGCGGCGTAAACCTTTTGGCCCTCCACGCCGAGCGCTTCCTTGGCGAGTTCGGTCGCGGTCGCCCCGGGCGACAGCACGTTCACCCGGATGCCCGTGCCCTTCAGGTCCTCGGCCCAGGTCCGCGCGAGGTTGCGCACCGCGGCTTTGCTCGCGCTATAGGCGCTCATTCCCGCTGCGCCAGTGGTGCCGGCGCTCGATCCGGTCAGAATGATGGAACCGCCCTCGCCCATCAGCGGCAGCGCCTTCTGGATCGTGAAGATCGTACCTTTCACATTGGTGTCGAAGTGTTCGTCAATGTGCGCGGCGGTGATCGCGCCGAGTCGGGCCATGCTGCCCGCTCCGGCATTTGCGAAGACGATATCGAGGGTGCCACGCTCGGCCTTCACCGCCGCGTAAAGCCGGTCGAGGTCGGCCTCATCGGCGACCGAGCCCTTCACCGCGCGGGCATGGGGGCCGAGTTCGACCACAGCGGCGTCGAGCGCCTCCTGCCGGCGGCCGAAGATGAAGACGAAGGCGCCCTCCTCGATGAAGCGCTTTGCCGCGGCGCGGCCGATGCCGGTAGCGCCGCCGGTGATCACAGCGGTCTTTCCATTCAGTCTGGTCATGATATGCATTCTTCCTTGAGTTGTACGGAAGCAGGGAGCCGCTTCTTGACGACTAGTATGCGGCTCTGCTAACCTAAGTTCAAGTATGCACTTTTAGGTAAGTATCAAAATAATGACGACGAAAACAATGACGATATCTTCTGACACCTGCGATCCCGGTTGCGGGCTCAACGCCACGCTCCGCATCATTTCGGGCAAGTGGAAACCGCTGGTCCTGTTTTTCCTGCGCGACGGCCCGAAGCGATACGGCGAGCTCAAGCGCTTGATCCAGGGCGTCAGCGACAAGGTGCTGATCCAGCAATTGAAGGATCTGGAGGCCGATCGTGTGCTGGCGCGGACCGACTACAAGGAGGTGCCGCCGCGCGTCGACTACGCGCTGACCCCGCTCGGTCGCAGCTTGGCTGACGCGATCATCCCGCTGTGCACCTGGGGAACCGAGAACATAGCGGAAGTGGCAAGCATCTTCGCCAAGCGCGACACTTTGCCCTAGCGGGATACGGAGGAACCGCCGAGTCGGCCCGCCCTCCGCGCCCTAAAGGCGCGAGTCTCCGGCGCCATCATTCGCGGCACTAGCGCGGTCTTCGCGCTGGTCGAGGTAACTGTCGCCAGGATCGAGCTTGAGCGCAATAGAAACAACATTCAAAAATCCATGTCCGACGCCAGCCGCCGCATCGTCTCGCCGGCCGCGCGCGCCGACACCGAGCTAAAGAATGTTGTAGGGCGGATATTTTCATGCCCACATTTTTGACAATGATCGATTGAAGACTTTGACGCCTGACCTTGGCGTTGGTAGCAGTTCGGACGTTGAGGTAAATCTATGAGCATCATCAATTTACCAACCCCATTCGCTGGCGCACCGATTGACTACGGCGGTGAACCGCAGGATGATGGACGGATGGAAGCCCGTCTTACAGCGTTCGAAACGCGCCTCGATACAATTCTGCCGACCTTGGCCACCAAGACGGACATAGCGGAACTACGCTCCGATATGCATAAAGCGTCCACCGACACGTCGCGCTGGATCACGGCGACAGTCATCGGCCTCTTCTTGGGGTTCGCTGGCCTGTTCTTCGCAATGAGTAAGAACGCCAAAGCGCCTGCGCCGGTACCACAACAAACCCAGCCTATCGTCATCTATGCGCAGCAGCCTGCCACCATGGCGCCCGCGCCAGCACCACCTCAGGCCGCACCGGCCAAGTAATCCAGCCCGCTGCTCGCGGGCTTTTTTAAGCCCAACAGGCCGGGTGCAGCACCGGCATGATATGAGTATCCATGCGGGTTTTCGGTCGTTTCAGTGCTACTTGACCACCATCATCGCGTGTCCAGCTGGCCACTCTGGTTGTCACCCATTCCGCCTATATCTAGCCGCCAACATCCTCACTGCCGCCATTATTGGTGACAATTCAACTTGCTATTCTCGCTACAATGACACGCGCCCACTGCTTCCCGGCCCGGGCGTATCAATCCACTACGAGAATAATTTCATGCCAAGATATATCGCTATCCTCAACCTACCAAAGCCGACTTTTGATCCAGAGCACGCCGCCGTCCGTGTGCACACGGCGCCGCAGTACGTAAGCGTCTTCCTTGGCGCCGTCTGGACTGCCTGACCAGCGTCATCCATGATCGAATTTCGGCACAGTATTTGTGCCCACAATTTTCGATTATGGACACAAATTTTCAACCGATTATTTCCACCAACGCACGTGGCCACTATCGCCAGCATCCATTGGAGTTCAAACGCGCCCTGGTGGCACTGTCGCTGGAGCCTGCCGCCTCGGTCGCGCGCATCGCGCGTGAGCACGGCGTCTATGCCAACCAAGTCTTCAGCTGGCGCCGGCTTTATCAGCAAGGGCGCCTCGGCGCGCCTGCGTTAATGCGTGACGATGGCTTGTTGCCGGTGGTGCTGGCGCCAACGTCGCCTGTTCCGAGCAGTGCCGCCAACCATGCCGATGGCACCATCGTGCTTGAGCTGGGCCAGGTCCGCGTGCGCATCGAGGGCCAGCCCCATGCGGCCACGCTGGCGCAAGTGCTCGATCGGGTACTGCGATGATCGGCCTGTCCACCGGCACCAAGGTCTGGCTCACTACCGCCAACATGCAGCGGTTGATCGGGATATCGGTGAGTTGCCAGTCTGCACGGCGGCGCTTCGGCAGCGGCTTGCGCATACCGTCATTGAAAATTTTCACTATCGCCAAGAAGCGATCGGGGTCGACCGGCTCGACGCGGCGCTGGGTAATATGTTGCATCTCAAACCTTTCACCAAGCCAAGAATAGGTCGGGGCACGTCGCGATGGGCTTGAATCACCGCGTCACGGCTGCGCAGCCGCTGCCCCGTTTGAAATCGGTATTACTTGCCGGCCGAATACAACTCGCCGTAGCGTTCCTGGCTTGCGTACAGCGCGCACGCGCCGTTGTTGATCGCTGGCGCTAGCCACTGCTGTTCAACGCCAGCATCGACCGCCAAACGCCGCATGCAGGTGCCGCAGCTGGGCAAGTGATCGCCGCAGCACTTCGCGATGTCGGCCCGGCGTGGGCCGCGCACCAGTTGCACCACGGCCGGCGCCATCGCGCGCGGTGCTGGCACATCAACGGCGGCCGCCTGCGCGAACGCCTGCGCGAGGAAGACGCTGACGTGGACGAGGCCACGTGCGCCAGAGGAAAGGTCGACAACTTCGTTTGCTGGGATCGTCTGCATAATCACTTTCGATGTGCCGCGCTAATCGGAGCGCGGCGGCCCGGGAATGGGTGGAAACTTCCAATCATGTTAAATTGGCAATTCCACTCGACAATTTTAAAAGGAAATTCCCATGGACGTTCAGATAAAACTAAGCTGCGAGAAGTGTGCCGGAGATCAGTTCATGCACACCAGCGACCCGCAAGACGATGAGGTCGCAACGTGCACCGCTTGTGGTCACCTGACCACCATCGGGGAACTCAAGCGTCGCGGATTCGAACAAGGAAAACAGGCGCTCACACAGCAAATCCACGACGCGCTTCGGTAACTGCGCCAGCACGAAGCCAAGCAGGTCGAATGCCTCGCGAAGACTGGGAGTTCCGATATCGACGGGCAGGCCGATGGCGCTCATACGCTCCCCGCTCACCGCGTGACTAGGCATGGTATCGAGGATCAGATGCAGTGAGGCGGGGTGGCTGCCGGCGGCGACGTCCGGCCCAATCGTTTCGTGATGCAGCATGTGTTTCTCCTGTTATGCAGAACGGCTATTGAAGCAGCTCGGCGATCAGCGATCACCGGCTCTTTTCCGAAATAATCGAAGTAATTTTTTGAATTATTAAATTACTGAATAATTAATCTGCGGACGAGGCGCGCGGCGCCCGAAAACGACTTGCGGCCGTAGACCTGGCCGCCACCGAGGAAGTTCTGGCCCCATGCGTAGGCCGAACCGCCGGCGTGCTGCGTGCTCGACCAGTAAAAGCGCGCCTTGAATTCGCTTTTCAAGTGCTCATAGAGCTGGGGCTGCTCGTCGGATATCGGCAGATCGCAACCGGATTCCTTCGCCCATGCCATGCACTTATCCCAGTCGGCGCCGAGCAGTTCGCCAGGCATCAGCACCAGGCGCGCTGGCTGGCCATCTACCGTCGTCAGGCCGGCATAGATACCGCCACCGAACGCGTCACCGATGTTCAGCACCAACTGCGCGGCGCGCGGAACATCAGCGGCATCGAATGCGGCCGGGCCGGCACGGAATGCTTGCGCAGCTGCGACAACTGCTGCGGTAGGGGCTTTGCGGTTTTCGAATGCGCCGAGGATGGCGGCAGCCAGCAAATTATCGAGCGTCGGACGTTCGCCAACCTCACCGGCGTGGCCGGTGGCGTTTGTGGTGGTCATGGCGAACCCTACGCTTTAGAGGCGTTAATGCAGCTCTCTTGCCATTTCGCAATGGATGACGCGGTCCAAGCGGTCGCGCGGGCGCCGATATGGACTGCAGATGGGAAGTTGCCTTGGCGCATATCAGCGCAAATGCTGCTGCGCGAACGGCCGGTCAGGGCTACGACTTCAGGGAGCCGTAAAAATTTGTCTTTGATATGCACGTTGCTTCTTTCTCAATAAAATGAATAGAAGCAAGGCCAAAACGGTGTAGTTTGGCGTCCAGCATAGAACATTGCCGTGCGCCAAAGCACTATACGTTGGTGTATAACTCGCGCTATACTAAGTCGTCTCCACGACAACTGTAATGGGCCTTGCCTTTTACAGCGCGGCCCGGGGTTCTCTAGGCCCCGGGGTCCGCACCTATTAGCAATACAAAATCTTCTGCAACGGCCCTCTGGCGTGAATTGTTCACTTTGGGCTGCTACTGGAATCTAGTCTACTACATCTCATCTTTTTCCCGATGATTTCTGGTATTCACCTTACCCATAACGATAATCAAAAGTGGTGGATATATGCACCCCCAATGCATACATTTCTCATATTTTTCATATTTTCTATCGGATTAAAAAAATCGATAGATAAATATATCCACAAGAAACCACTGTACACATCACCAGCGCTTCCTGGTTGCCGCCCGGGTTGCAACAGACGCAAGCTTACGCGTCGATTAGCAAGAACTTCACTTGTCCAGCTTTTTCGTTCTCGTGCTCGTTCTCGTCGAAGGCCTATCGTCATTTTACGGAAGAACTTCGACATAGTTGCGTCAATTTCAGCAGACGCACCTTACCTGCCATCCTTGGGCGCTGCGCCAACCAGCGCAAGGATTTTGGGATTGACTAGGCGGGGTGCGGGAGATGCCGTAGTGCGCCTCAATCTGACCGGCGCGCACCAGCGGCACCCAGCCCTGCTGGCACCACTTATTGACCGCCTGCTGGCTCACGCCCAACTGCTGGCCGAGACTAATTTGAGTGCCAGCGGCGGCTATCCTCGGCAGACTCGTTGTAGTAGATCATCAGCTTTCCGATATCCTTGTGTCCGGTCATCCTGGCCAGGTCGAGCACGTGCAACTTCTTCGCCAAGCGTGTGATCGCCTCATGGCGGCTGTCGTGGAAGTGCAGGTCTTTGATAAGGGTGCGGTCATCGCGCGCCGCCCGGAACAAGGCGTCGACGGTGGCCGACGTTACACCGAATCCGTCCGGGACCATCGCCCAAATTTCCATCGCGCGAGGGGACAGCGGCACAAAACGATCCTCGCCGTTTTTTGCGTCGAGCACGTGGGCGACGCGCCCCGTCACATTATCTTTGACTAGCGCGCATATCTCGCCGGCGCGCATCGCCGTCTCGATAGCGAACAGAAATGCAGCGGCAATGCTCTGCTGCTTGGTCTTGGGCGCGTGGTTGCGTCATCCGAGCGCGATGCATATCTGGTCGATCTCAGCCTGGACGATCCGCCTGAAGCGCGGCTTGCCGTCTTTTGGCCGGGATACGTCGGCCGTCGGACTTTCCTTGATCCACTTCCATTCCTTGCGCGCGACCGTGAAGACGTTCGACAACAGGTTCATCTCGCGATTGACGGTCGCGCCAGACACCGCCTTGACCCGCTGGTCGCGCCAGGCGGCCACGTGGCTGGCGTTGACTTCGCGGATCAGTACCTTGGCAAAGTCGGAGCGGCCGAACGCCGCCAGGCGGAAGCCTTCCCAGCGCGCACCTTTCTTTTTCGCCGATACCTCCCGCTCGTATTTTTCAAACGCGTCGAGGCAGGTTTGCGTGACGAGCTGGCCGGCGGGTTTTGCCGTCCTGACGGTGGCCTCCCATGCCAGCGCCGCAGCTTTCGTGTTCAAGGTGCCGGACGAACGAGCGCCGTCGACCATCACGCGGTGCCGCCTCTTTGTTCCCACCTTTTTAGGAGCTGACATTTTTGCCAATTCCATTGCCAATTTTTGGCAAATGGTAGCAGCGTTTTGTTATTTTATGTACCTTTTTGCAAAACCTTTGGACGAAAAAAAACCGCTTCCCCTCTATGAAAGCAGGGTAAAGCGATCTTTGTACTTCTTTGCATTTATGTAAGGTGGTGCCCGGAGCCGGAATCGAACCGGCACGCCCTTGCGAGCGGGAGATTTTAAGTCTCCAGTGTCTACCAGTTTCACCATCCGGGCAGCGCGGCGAGATTCTAGCACAGCGATGGTCAAAATGACCAATGTCGGCGCCCGACTTTCCCCTGTCCGCCCGGATCGACAATGCATAACCTCTCGGACAGATGCAAACACTGCGCGTGTACGCGACCAGGCGAGGTGCGGCCGATGAGCCTGCGCCGACATGGCGGCAGATAGTTCACGCGCACGTGGACGATGCCAGCGCCGCGGGCTGGCCGTCCTGTCAAGCCCACCAGCGCGCGCGCGGCACGGCATAGGCCCGCGCGGCCGGCAGCTTCAGCACGCACTCGGTGCCGCCGCCTTCGCGCGGTCCCAGCGTCAGCGCGCCGCCCAGCCGGGCCGCGCGTTCGCGCATGCCGACCAGGCCGAAGTGGCCGCCGCGCCCGCCGCTGGCCAGGATGTCGGCGGCGATGCCGGCGCCGTCGTCGGCCACCGTCACCGTCAGCGCCTTGGGTCCGTAGTAGACGTTGACGGTGACGTGGGCCGCCCGCGCGTGATGGAAGGCATTGCCCATCGCCTCGCGGGCGATGGCGAACAGTTCGCCGTCCACGCCCGGCGCCAGCGGCCGCTCGCCGGACTCGGCGCGCACCGTGCAGCGCGTGTCCTGGTCTTGCGCCAGCTCGGCGCCCACCGCCGTGAGCAGCGCCAGCAAGTGGCGGCCGTCGTCGCCGCTGCGCAGGTCCAGCACGCGCTTGCGGCCTTCGGTGAGGGTGTCCTCGGCGTGCGTCAGCGCCTCGTCGAGCAGGCCGCGCACCGGCTCCTGCGCCGGCAGCCGGATCGACGCGCCGTGCACCTTGAGCACCAGCCCATGCACCGATTGCAGCACCGTGTCGTGCAGTTCGCGGGCGATGCGGCTGCGCTCGTCGAGGCGCTCGTCCATGCGCGCCCGCATCCGCTGCGACAGCTGGTGGAGGCGCCAGCGGTACAGCAGCCACAGCGCCGTCGGCGCCGCGCCGCCGCACAGGAGGCGGAACCAGGTGGTCTGCACCAGCGCCGGCGCGATCGCGAATTGCTGCTGCGCGCCGGCGCTGTTCCACACGCCGTCCTCGTTGGCGGCCTGGACGTCGAAGCGGTAAGCGCCCGGTCCCAGATTGGTGTAGTAGGCGCTGCGGCGGGCGCCGGCCTCGACCCAGCCGGCGTCGACGCCGAGCAGGCGGTAGCGGAAGCGCACCCGCTCCGGCATCGTCAGCGTCAGCGCCGTGTAGTCGAGGCGCAGGCTGTCGCTGCGCGGCGGCAGGCGCGGGCCGGCGCCGGGCGCCAGCGCGTAGCTCCGGCCACCGCTGACGAGGGCGCGTACTTTGACCGGCGGCGGCAGCGCGTTGCGCCGCACATGCAGCGGGTCGATCCAGCCGACGCCGCTGTTGGTGACATACCAGAGCCGTCCGTCGGGGCCCTCAATCAGCGACGGCAGCGGCCGCAGATGCGACGCCTGGCCCAGGATGCCGTCCTCGTAATCCATGCGTTCGATCTCGACCCGCGTGGCGCCGCCGGCCAGCGCGCGCCGTGCGGCGGCGGCGGCGATGTGGGTGAGTCCCTGGGCACCGTGCAGCCACAAGTCGCCCTCGGCCGTTTCGACGATGCCGCTGACGACGGTGAAGGCCTTGCCGTCGCCGTCGAGCAGCGCGATGAAATGCTCGTCCTTCAGGAACATCAGCCCTTGGTCGCCGCCGACCCAGACCCGGCCGCCGCGCGTCGAGATGCTCAGCACGTTGCCGACCTTGAGTCCGTTTTGCGCCGAATAGCGGGTCGTGCTTGAACCATCGCTGACGGCGACCCGGTTCTCGGTATAGGTCTGCCATAGGCGATGGCGCTCATCGAATTGCAGGAACAGCGCGGTGGCGTCGTAGCCGCGCCACGCGTCCGCCGTGTCCCAGCGCCCGTCGCGCAAGCGGTGCAGGCTGTGGCTGCCCAACATGCTGAGCCACAGCGCCCCATCTGGGTCCTGGACCATGCCCTGAGGCTGGTTGGCGTGCGGACCAGGGAGCGGCCAGATCCGCTCTTCGCCATGGACGTAACGCGCCACGCCCCGGCTATTGGCGGCCCACACGGTGCCATCGGCGCCACGGACGATGGTTTCCACCAGCGGCATGTTTTTGTATTCGCTCACCTTGCCGTCGGCGCCGGTACGCCGCAAGGGCGGGCCATTCCGGCTGCTGACCCACAGCGCGCCGTCGTTGTCCGGCGCGATGCCCGGCAGGCGGGTGTTCGATGACATCGCGAAGGTGTGCACCTTGCTGCGGCGCAGGCGGTCGATGCCGCCGGAGGTGCCGAGCCAGACATTGTCTTCCCGGTCCTGGAAGAAAAACTGCACGGCGCGGTCACTCAGGCCACGCGCCCGAGTCAGTTCATCGATCTTGCTGAAGTCGCGCGTGTTGGCCAACAACTGTATGCCGTCAGGCACGCCCATCCAAGTCGTGCCATCGCGCTCGACATACAGAGAGTCGGCGTCGTCCGTGGCATGGTTGGGTGGGCCGCCTATGATGCGGTCGGCGCTTGTATCATATTGCTGATAGCCGGTTGCGGCGGTGGTCCAGAACGCGCCGTCCGGCCCAGGAAACAGCGAGAAAATCTGCGGTTTGTCGCTGGCGACAGGCGTGAAGACGGACTCGTTTTTTTTTCGCCGCAGGATGCCGCCGCCGCCGTTGATGAGCAAGGCGCCATCGGCGCCCACGATCTCATGCAGCAGTCCGGCGCCCGGCTGGCCCGGTGCCGGCCAGCCGCGGGTCCACTGTTCGCCGCGCCACTCATACAGACCGTGCGAGGTGGTCGCGCTGACCGGGCCGCCGGGCGCCTGCAAGATCTGGTGCACGCTCGCCTCGGGCAAGCCGGTCTTTTCATCGAAATAAGTGGCCACGCCGTTCTTGAAGCGCTCGATGCCGCCGAAACCGTAGCCGACCCACAGCGCGCCGTCGAGATAGGCCAGCGACAGGACATTGGTCTTGCGGAGTTTGTTGCCGTCGATGGCTTCCATGCGCTCGAAGCTGTGGCCGTCGAAGCGGTACAAGCCGCTCGATCCACCTATCCACAGCCAGCCGTCGGCGTCCTGCACGATGCCGCGGATGTCGCTGGGCGCGCCGTCGCTGGGCATCCAGCCGGTATGGAAATAGCCGGCGAACGGACTCTCGCTGATGGCCGAGGCGGGCGCCGTCAACAACAGCATCAGGGACAGGGCCAAGGCACGCAGCGGGAGCGGGACGGCGGTGCGGGCGTGGGTGCGTGGGCGCATGTCGAATAGGTAGCAAGAGTTGGGTGACTGGGCGCGGTGGTGAATTGCTGCAATGTGAATTGTGAAATATACAGCAAAATTTCACGACGAATGCCACAAAAATTCACGCTGTTGCGGGCGGCGCCCGAACAATATTTGCACGGTGGGCCGGGACGCATGATGAACAACGACAGCCTGAGGTTCGCTGGTCACCGCTATCCCCATCGCCGTGGCCGATATCCATGGCGATCACGCCGGATTTACGCCATGATGACGCCAACAGGAGAATTCATGGACCGCTATCTATGCGCCGCGCTTGATGCTCTGCCGGTGCCGCTCTGGTGCGCCGGCGCGGACGGCGCTTTCCTGTTCCAGAACCGCTGTCTGCGCGCTTGCGTGGCCGCGCCGCCGCGGCCGGACGGGCACGGCGGCTGGCTGGCCGCGCTCGCCCCGCCCGAGCGCGCCGCCTTTCTCGACGCCTTCGCGGCGCTGCGCCGCCAGCCCGGCGCCGCCGATCTGGACCTGCGCATGGCCGGCGCCGACGGCCGCTTGCGGCGCTATGCCATGCATGTCGAGCCCGTCCTCGACGATGGCGGCCGGGTGCTGCACTGGCAGGGTTGCCTCGTCGATGTCGAAGAGATCGCATTGTTGCGCCAGGAATGCCAGGACGTGTTCGACGAGGCGCCCATCCCCTATGTCCACGAGGCCGTCGATACGCGCCTGATCCGGGTCAACCAGGCCGCGCTCAAGGTGCTGGGCATCAAGCCGGAGCAGATACCTGGACTGTATGGCAAGTCGCTGCTGTCGCCGTCGAGCGCCAATTTGCAGGTGGTGCGGACGGCCTTCGGCCTGGTCGAGCAGGGCCGCGACGCCGATGGCTTCCTGATCGAGCTGCGGCGCCTGGACAATGGCAATCCGGTCTGGGTGCAATGGTGGTCGCGCCCTTCCCTGCGCGGCGACTACACGCGCACGATGATGGTCGATGTCACCGACCGCGTGCTGGCCGAGCAAGCCAGGGCGGCGCTGGAATTCACGCTCGAGGCCGGCCACGTCGGCGATTGGGATTTGAATCTGGCCGACGACACCTCGCGCAGTTCGCTGCGCCACGATCAGTGCTTCGGCTACAGCGAGGCGATTGCGGAGGGCTTGTGGGGCTTGCGCGTCATGCTCGACCATGTGCACGGGTCCGACCGGGAGCGCGTCGAATCGGGCTTGCGCGCCGCCATCGCCGCGGCCCACGGCTGGGAGTGCGAATTCAAGGTGGTCTGGCCCGACGGCAGCGTCCACTGGCTGGCCGCCTGCGGCAATCTGTACCAGCCCGGCCAGGGCCAGGGACGGCGCATGCTGGGCATCGTCATGGAAATCACCGAACGCAAGCGCTCGGAGGAGGCGCTGCGCGAAACGAGCGCGGTGCTCGAATTCGTGCTGACGTCGGCCCACGTCGGCAACTGGGACCTGGACTTGCAGAGCGACACCGCGCGCCGCGCGCTGCGCCACGATCAATGCTTCGGCTACCGCGAGCCGATCGCGGAATGGGGCATCGAAATCTTCATCCAGCACATCCATTCCGACGACCGCGTGCGCATCCGGACCAGCATGGGCCAGGCCGTGGCCGCCCTGCGCGACTGGGCCGCCGAATGCCGCGTGATCTGGCCGGACGGCAGCGTGCACTGGATCGCCGCGCGCGGCAGCATCTACCGCAGCATCGAGGGCAAGGCGACGCGGATGCTGGGCAGCGTCATCGACATCACCGAACGCAAGCTGGCCGAGGAAACCCAGCTCGCCTCCGAGCAGCTGGCCAAGGGCCACGTCGACGCCTTGAAGCGCACCATGGAGGCGCTGTCGACCGAGTCCGATCCCGATCGTCTGGTCGAGCACATCCTGCTCACCATCGTCGAGCAATTCCAGGCCCACAGTATCAGCGCGTGGGCGCGCGACATGGACAGCGACCGCATCCGCTTTGAATTCGCGTTCGAGGAACGCCAGGTCATCCACCGCACGGCGCCGGAATTCGCCGGCCTCGACCAGTGGCTGCCGATGGATACGGAACATGCGTGGTATGAGCTGTTCCGCGCCAACCGGCCGGATTTGATCGCCGATATCCGCCTGGTGCCGCGCTTTCCCTTGAGCGAGCGCCTGATCGCCATGGGCATCGTGACGGTCTTGCTGATACCGATTTCGATTTCCGGCCGGCTCGAAGGCGCGCTCGGCATCCGCTTTGCGCAGCAGCGCCAGCTCACGGCCGACGACATCGAGCTGGCGCGGGCGCTGGCCAACCACGCCATGCTGGCGTTGCAGCTGAGCCGGCTCACCGCCCAGGGCCGCGCGGCCGCCGTGGTCGCCGAGCGCAACCGCATGGCGCGCGACATCCACGACACGCTGGCCCAGGGCTTCACCGGCATCATCGTGCAGCTGGCGGCGGCCCAGGACGCCGGCCAGCTCGGCTACCGGCAGGCGGCCGACGAGCACCTCGACCGCGCCAGCAATCTGGCCCGGGACAGTCTGGCCGAGGCGCGCCGCTCCGTGCAAGCCTTGCGGCCGCAGGCGCTCGATGACGGCGACTGGTGCCGGGCGCTGCAAAAGCTGCTGAAAAAAGTGACGGCCGGTACGCCCTTGAACACCACCTTCACCCTGGAAGGACGGGCCCGGCCCCTGCTTCCCGGCTGGGACGAGCACCTGCTGCGCATCGGCCAGGAGGCGCTGACCAATACGATACGGCACGCGCAGGCGTCGCGCTTCGCCGCCGCCGTCAGCTATGGCGCGGCCGGCCTGCGGCTGGAACTGGCCGACGACGGCATCGGCTTCGAGCCCGAGCGCGACCACGCCGGCCTGGGCCTGCAAGGCATGGCCGAGCGCGTCGACTGCATAGGCGGCACGGTCCGCATCGCCAGCGACGCCGCGCGCGGCACCACCATCACGGTCGAGGTGCCGCTGCCCGGCGCCGCCGCCCTCTTTTCCTAGGCCAGCACCGCCATGTCCGCCACCCCCACCCCGGCACCAGCTCCGGCCGCCGCCACCATCCGCGTCCTGCTCGCCGA